>NZ_JBAKHW010000007.1:0-285751 GCF_036906815.1 Micromonospora sp. CPCC 205539
GCGCTGCACTGCCGCGCGGCGCGGGAGCGCGGCGCGGCAGTGCAGCGCGGAGCCGCGGCGCGGGAGCGCGGCGCGGCAGTGCGGCGCGGCAGTGCGACTAGCGGGGGGTGCGGAGGGCTGCGGCTCGGCGGGCTCGCTCCACGGCGGCGGGGAGGGCCGCGACCACGGCGTCGATCTCGGCCTGGGTGCTGGTGTGGCCCAGGGAGAAGCGCAGCGAGGAACGGGCGCGGTCGTCGTCCGCGGCCATCGCGAGCAGGACGTGCGAGGGCTGGGCCACCCCGGCCGAGCAGGCGGAACCGGTCGAGCAGGCGATGCCCTGCGCGTCGAGCAGGAGCAGCAGGGCGTCACCCTCGCAGCCGGGGAAGGAGAAGTGCGCGTTGCCGGGCAGCCGGTCGACCGGGTCCCCGTTGTAGATCACCTCGGGCACCGCCTGGCGGACCCGCTCGATCAGGTTGTCGCGGAGGGCTGCCACCCGGGCCGCGTACTCCTGCTGGCCCTTGACCGCCGCCTCGACGGCGACCGCGAAGGCGACGATGCCGGCGGTGTCGAGGGTCCCGGAGCGAACGTCGCGTTCCTGGCCGCCGCCGTGCAGGAGCGGCGTAGCCGCCACGTCCCGGGCGAGCAGGAGGGCACCCACGCCGGTCGGACCGCCCAGCTTGTGACCGGTGACGGTCAGCGCGGACACGCCGCTGGCGGCGAAGTCCACCGGCACCTGGCCGACCGCTTGGATGGCGTCGGTGTGGAACGGCACACCGTACTCGGCGGCGGCGGCGGCCAGCTCGGCCACCGGCTGCACCGTGCCGACCTCGTTGTTCGCCCACATGGCGGTGACCACGGCGACCTGGTCGGCGTGTGCGGCCAACTCGGTGCGCAGGTCGGCCGGGTCGAGGCGGCCGGCGGCGTCCACCGGCAGCCAGCCGACCTCGGCACCCTCGTGCTGGGCCAGCCAGTCCACCGCGTCGAGCACCGCGTGGTGCTCCACCGCGCTGGAGACCACCCGCCGCCGGGCCGCCACGACGCTCCGGCGGGCCCAGAAGATGCCCTTGACGGCGAGGTTGTCGCTCTCCGTGCCACCACCGGTGAAGATCACCTCGGAGGGGCGGGCGCCCAGCACGGCGGCCACCCGCTCGCGCGACTCCTCGACCCGGCGGCGGGCACGGCGACCCGCCGCGTGCAGGGAGGACGCGTTGCCGACCTCGCGGGCGGTAGCGACGTACGCCTCCAGTGCCTCATCGAGCATCGGAGTGGTCGCCGCGTGATCCAGGTAAGCCATCACCGTTCAGCGTACGGCGGCCAGCGCGGCAACCGGATGCCGGAGGGGCGGTGCCGGGGTGGGAGGGGACTCATCCACCCCGGCACCACACCATCGGACCCGGTCAGGCCGGGACCGCGGTGACGACGATGTTGTCGCGGTACTTGCGCGCCTTGGCGTCGAACGGCCCGCCACAGGTGATCAGGGTCAGCCGCGGCTTGCCGTCCCGCGCGAAGTAGCGGTCCAACGGAATCCTGGTCTTGCGGTACTCCTCCCGGGCGACGACCCGGTACCGGCGGGTCTGCCCGTCACTGCCGGTCGCGGTCAGGGTGTCACCCTGGTTCAGCTCACCTAGCCGGAAGAACGCGCCCCTGCCCTGCCTGGCGCTGTCCACGTGACCGGCGACGACCACCGACCCGGCACGGGTCTCCAGGCCGGGGCCGTACCGGTACCAGCCGATCTCGTCGACGCTCGGCGGCACCTCGAACTCGTTGGTCCGCCCGTTGATGCCGACCGCGTTGACCGTGGCGGTGACGTCTATCTTCGGGATCACCAGTCGTACCGGCGGGATGATCTCCGGGTCGACCGGCAGCTCACCGGCGGTCACCGGGACCGACGGGGCACCGGCGGTGGCCGACGGGACGCTGGCCAACGTGTTCGCCTCCTCGGCGCCCACGGTCCCGGCGGGTTGGGCGCCGCACGCCACCAGGGTGGCGACGGTGAGCGCGGCAACGCCGGCGGCCATGGCCGCCAGCGCGCCGCGGTTGCGCACCGTCACTTGCGGCCGGTCCGCGCGGTGGCCAGCCGCACCCCGCCACCGAGCAGCAGGAGTACGCCGGCACCGGTGAGCACGTACCACCAGGTGTCCACGCCCGTGCCGGCCTGACCACCGTCACCGCTCGGCACGCCGCCCGGCGCGGAGTGCAGGCCGGTGATCGTCTGGGCCACCACGCCGAGGGTCTTGCCCTCGGCGGAGCCGATCGCGTAGACGATCGTCGCGGTGCCCTCCTTGAGGTTCAGGTCCTTCGGGCCGATGGCCACGGTGTCCGTACCGGCCAGCACCACGTCCGCCTTCACGGTGCCCGCGTCGACGTCGCCCTTGGCCTCGTTCGGGTTGGTCAGGCCCTTGAAGACCGGCGTGCCGCCGGCGCGTACGTCCACCGCCGGAGCTGCGGCGGTGTGCCGGACGATCAGCCGGGCCTTGCCGGCGTCGACCTTCGAGACGTCGTTCACGAACGGCGTGATCTTGGGTTGACCGGCGGCGTCGAGGTGCGCCGCGATGCTGATGTTCGCGCCGCCCGGCACCGCCGCGTTGTCGACCTTGAGGATCGCGCTGCCGATCGGCTCGCCCGGCTTGGTGAGCGCGATGTCGTAGTCGCCCTCCTCCAGGTTCAGCGGGCCGGCGACATCCCCGGGCTTGAAGTTCTCCAACGTCTTCTTGCCGTTGACGTAGACGTCGACCGGGGTGTCCGGAATGCCGTGCACGACGGAAACCTTCGACGTGGCGGCGTACGCGGGGCCGGCGGTGAAGGCGCCGACGCCGGCGAAGGCCAGCGCGGCGACCGCGCCGCCCGCGGCGACCCGACGGAAGTACGAGAGCTGCATGTCTGCCTCCTGGTAATTGGTGCTGATTCGTCAGGCCGGACTTGCAGAACGGGTTACGCCGGCTCTCCGGCGGGCGGATGCGTACCGAAGGCACTTTTCTTTTCCGGCCGCGACCGCATCCGGATCAGGGCCGGGAGACGAAGAGCTGGTGAGATGAGATCGATCGGGGAAGTGGGGCGGAGACTGTGGCAGCTACAGTCGGGCATGCCTCATCGAAGGCGAGTCGCCCGATGACGGCCCTACGACCGGAGTCGGATCCCCCGGTGGACGCGCTCGACCTCCGCTTCCGCGCGGGCGACGACGTGGCGCTCCGCGAGGCGTACGACCGGTACGGCCGGGCCGTGCTGCACCTGGCCACCTCGATGCTGGCCAACCGCAGCGACGCCGAGGACGTGACCCAGGCGACGTTCGTCGCCGCCTGGCTGGGGCGGGACACCTTCGACCCGGCCAAGGGGTCACTGATCGGCTGGCTGCTCGGCATCGGCCGACGCAAGGTGATCGACCGGATGCGCGCCTCGGCCCGGGAGACCCGGGTGGTGGAGACGGTCCGTCAGCTGCCCGAGCCGGCACGGACCGACCCCGACCCGGACCGCGTGGTGGACCGGCTGGTCATCGCCGACGAGCTGGCTCGTCTCCCGGACGACCAGCGACACATGCTGGAGTTGGCCTTCTACGACGACCTGACACACCAGCAGATAGCCACGGTGACCGGAGTGCCGTTGGGCACCGTGAAGAGCCACATCCGGCGCGGCATGGCGAGCTTGAAACGCAGATGGGAGGTGGACGGTGCAGCACCTGGACCACGACCGGCTGGTATTTCTGGCGCTCGGTGAGAGCGAGGCGGCCAACGGGGAGAGCACCCACCTCGACACCTGCGCGCACTGCCGCGCGGAGCTGGCGACGCTCCAGCGGGTGGCCGGGATCGGCACCGAGACGCAGGGCCTGTCTGACCTGCCCGAGCCGCCGGAGAGCATCTGGCAGGGGATCGCCGCCCAGGTCGCAGCGGCACAAGCTTCGCCGGCGCCGGCCGAGACCCGTCGGCCGCAGGTGCCGGGCCAGGTCGATGGCGCGACGGCCGACAGCGTGTCCGCGACGGCCGACAGCGTGTCTGGGCCGGCGGTCCGCCGGCTCGATCCGGCCCGCCGGTCCCGCCGGGGCCGTGGCTGGTCCCGCTGGGCGGCCACCGCGGTGATCGCGGCCGCCGCCGCGGTGATCGGTGTGGTGGGCACGATCGCCGTGTTACGACCGGGCGACCCGGCGCCCGCGCCGACGCAGGTGGTGGTGGCCAGCGCACCGCTGGCGGCCTACGGATCGACACCACCGGCAGCCAAGGGTGACGCCCGGATTTTCCAGGACGGCCAACTACATCTGCATGTGGCGAATCTCCCGCGCGTCCCTGGGTACTACGAGGTGTGGCTGATTGATCCGACGACGATGACGATGTTCTCGGTCGGCACCCTGGGTGGCGGCCCGGATGCCCTGCTACCTCTGCCACCGAACGTCGACCTGAAGAGCTACTCGGTGGTCGACGTCTCCGCGGAGCAGTACGACAACAACACCCGCCACTCCGGCGACAGCCTGCTGAGGGGCTCCCTGACGGGCTGATCGGCGGGCCGGCTCAGCTCCCCGGCCCACCGATCAGCCCTCACGAAGAGGCGTGGCCGCCCGACCAACGGGCGGCCACGCCTTCGTGCTGTGGTGCCAGCACCGTCACTTGCGCTTGCGGATCTCCTCCGCGGCCTGCGGCACGACCTTGAACAGGTCGCCCACCACGCCGAAGTCGGCCAGCTCGAAGATCGGCGACTCGCCGTCCTTGTTGACCGCGACGATGGTCTTCGAGGTCTGCATGCCGGCCCGGTGCTGGATGGCACCGGAGATGCCGAGCGCGACGTAGAGCTGCGGGGAGACCGTCTTGCCGGTCTGGCCCACCTGGAACTGGTGCGGGTAGAAGCCGGAGTCGACCGCGGCCCGGGACGCGCCGACCGCGCCGCCGAGCAGGTCGGCCAGCTCCTCGACCAGCTTGAAGTTGTCGGCGTTGCCGACGCCGCGACCGCCCGAGACGACCACGCCGGCCTCGGTCAGCTCGGGGCGGGAGCCCTTCTGCTCGGCGACCCGCTCGACGACCTTGGCCAGCTTGTCGGTGTCGGTGACCGACACGGTGAGCTGCTCGATCGCCGGGGTGGCCGCCGCCGGGGTCGGGGTGACCGAGTTGGGGCGGACGGTGACCAGCGGCAGACCCTTGGTGACCTTGGACTTGACGATGGTGGAGCCGGCGAAGGCGACCTGGGTCGCGGTGCCGTCGGCGTCCAGGCCGACCACGTCGGTCAGGATGCCGTTGTCCAGCTTGACGGCGAGCCGGGCGGCGATCTCCTTGCCCTCCTGGGCCGAGGCGAGCAGCACGGCGGCCGGCTGCACCCGCTGGACCAGCTCGGCCAGCACGGTGGCCTTGGGGGCCACCAGGTAGCCGTCGATCTCGTCACCCTCGGCGGCGTAGATCTTCTCCGCGCCGTACTCGCCCAGCTTGCCGCTCAGCGCCTCGGCCGCGCCGGCGCCGCCGAGCACGACCGCGCTGGGCGTGCCCAGCTCGCGGGCGAGGGTGAGCATCTCCAGGGTGACCTTCTTGACGCCGAATTCCTTGGTGGCTTCGACGACGACGAGAACCTCAGACATGTCCAGACCCGCTCTCACACGAACTTTTCGGTGGCGAGGAACTCGACCAGCTTGACGCCGCCCTCGCCCTCATCGGTGACCTTGGCGCCGCCGGAGCGCGCCGGGCGCTTGGTGTGCTCGACCACGGCGCTCGTGGCGCCGTCGAAGCCCACCTCGGTCGCCGCGACGCCGAGGTCGGCCAGAGAGTACGTCTGCACCGGCTTCTTCTTCGCGGCCATGATGCCCTTGAAGGAGGGGTAGCGCGGCTCGTTGATGGTGTCCCAGACGGAGACCACGGCCGGGGTGGCGGCGGTGACCACCTCGTAGCCCTCCTCGGTCTGCCGCTCGACGGTCAGCGTGGTGCCGTCGACGGTGAGCTTGCGGGCGCCGGTGAGCGCCGCGACGCCCAGCCGCTCGGCGATCATGTGCGGCATGACCTGGACCCGGCCGTCGGTGGACTCGGCGCCGCAGATCACCAGGTCGGCGTTCAGCTGGCCGAGCGCGGCGGCGAGCACCTTCGAGGTGGCCACCGCGCAGGAGCCGTGCAGGGCGTCGTCCACCACGTGGACGGCCTTGTCCGGGCCCATGGAGAGCGCCTTGCGGATCGATTCGGTCGCCCGGTCCGGACCCATGGTCAGGATGGTGACCTCGCCGCCGTGCGCCTCCTTGATCTTCAGCGCCTCCTCGATGGCGTACTCGTCCATCTCATTGATCACGTTGTTCGCCGAGCCGCGGTCGACGGTGTTGTCGTCATTGCGCAGGTTGCGGTCCGCGCCCGAATCGGGCACCTGCTTGACGAGTACGACGATGTTCATCGCGCTTCGACGACCCTCCTGTGTGGTGGTGCGATTCGCTCGCCCGGTCTGGGGCGCAGCCTCGCGCGTCTGTTGACGTCAGGTCAACCGCGGGATGCTGTGCAGTTGCCCACGGCGCAATGTTACCTGCCAGTAGGTTGCGGCTCCCGGGCACTCAGAGTGACACAGCTCACCACACGAGGCGACAGCGCCGGCCCGGTCAGACCGGGTCGACCAGCGCGTCCCGGATCCGCTCGATGACCGCCGCCTCCGCCGGCACGACCCCGGCGTGCGCCCGCGCCACCCGGTCCGCCGCCGACAGGACCACCGACCGGTACGCCGCCACGTCCGCCGGTGACTTCTCCCGCAGGATCCGCACCGCCCGGCACAGCGCCGGCAGCACCACCGACTCGATCTCCAACTGGGAGTCCCGCGGCAGCCGGGGCAGCGGTCCGGTGGTCAACGCCTCCTTGACCACCCCGCTGGCGTCGGCCAACGCGCCGGAGGCGGCGACGCTCTCCTTGAGCACCCCGAGCAGGCCCGGGTCGGCGTTGGAGACCAGGAAGACGGCACCGAAGACGCCCGTCTTGAGAGTCAGGCGCTCCTCGTCCGTCAACCGCTGCTCCATGATCACGGAGTGTAGACGTACGGGGTGGTGGTGGTGACCGGGACGAGACCGAGCCGCTGCAGGATCGGCCGGCTGTCCTCGGATGCGTCGACCTGCAGCAACGTGCGGCCGCGCTGATCGGCCAGCCGCGCCCGGTAGGTGACCAACGCCCGGTAGATGCCCTTGCGGCGCCACTGCGGGAGGGTCGAGCCGCCCCAGAGCGTGCCGAAGCCGGTGTTCGCCGGGAAGCGCACCCAACCGGCGCTCACGACCGTGTCGTCCGCCTCGGCCACCACGATGGTGATCGACTGCGGGTCGGCGTCGAGCTCCTTGGCCAGCCCCCACACGAGATGCGAGCGGTCCTCCTGCCAGACCTCCTCCTCCATGGCGGCGATCCGCTCCAGGTCGGCTCGGGAGGACACCTCACGCAGGCGTACCCCCTCGGGCGGGACCGGCAGCGCGGCGGCCAGCGCCGCGACCGGCCCGATCACGACGGTCTCCCGCTCCTCCGGCACGAAGCCGGCGGCGCGCAACCGGTCCGCCAGGTCGGCCGGCTCGTCGTGCTCGTTGAGCTTCCACTCCACCGACTGGCCGCGCTCGCGGAACAGCTCCACCTGACGCGCGATCAACTCGTCCAGCGCGTCGCCGGACAACCCGCCGAGGTCGCGGTAGGTCAGGAACCCGCCGGCGTCGAGCCCGGTGATCCGGACCAGCGGCCCGTCCCGTTCCACGGTCACCCCGGCGGGCACCGGGTCCGGGATCTCCGGGCGGAGCTGGTTGTCGTAGGCGGTGCGCAGCGTCAGCACGTCAAGATCGGTCACTGGCTCAGGCTAAGCCGGATGGGAAGCGGATAATCGGGGTCGTGTGGGAGGCGATCAGGCGGTGGTTCGACCCGCCGGAGCTGCGGTCGGTCGGCGAGGCTCCGGACTACCGGTTCTCCCTGGCCAACGAACGGACCTTCCTGGCCTGGCTGCGCACCGGCCTGGCCCTGGTCGGCGGCGGGCTGGCCGCCGCGCAGTTCCTGCCCGAGATGCCGCTGACCCACCTGCGGGAGGCGATCGCGATCGCGCTGCTGCTGCTCGGCGGCACCGTCGCGGTCCGCGCCGTGGACCACTGGGCGCGTACGGAACGGGCCATCCGACTCAACCAGGAGTTGCCGACCTCCCGCTTCCCGGCCGTCCTCGCCCTCTCCGTCGGCATCGGCGCGGTGCTGCTGGTGGTCGCGGTGCTGGTCCGGGCGGTCGGGCAGCGGTGACGACCGGGTCGCGCCGGCCGGGGCCCGGCGGGTGAGCGCCGAGGGTCGGGACCCGGGGCTGCAACCGGAGCGCACGCGGCTCGCCTGGCGGCGCACCGGGCTGACCCTGACCGTGGTGACCGCGCTGGCCGTCCGACTGGGATCGACCGGCGGCCCCACCGAGGTGCTCATCGCTGGCGTCACCGTCCTGCTCTGGGGTGCCGCGCTCGCGCTCTGCTGGCCCCGCGGCACCGGTACGGGGCCGGCGCCGATCGGCGGGCGGACGTTGCCCCTGGTCGCGCTGGCCACCGCCGGGCTCGCGCTGCTGGGTGCGCTGCTGGTGGTCCGCGGGCTGTGGTGACGCGACGGGGTGCGTCATGATGGGCGTATGGCCCGGCTGTACGTACTCCTCTTCCTGGTGCAGATCGTCCTCGCTGTCTGCGCGTTGATCAGCTGCCTCTCCGCCGAGGAGGGCCAGATCCGCGCCCTACCCCGGATCGCCTGGGTGCTGATCATCCTGTTCTTCCCGCTGGTCGGCTCGATCGCCTGGTTCGTCGCTGGCCGCGAGCCCGGCGTTGGCGGCCGCCCCACGACCCGGTCGACCGGCGGCGGCTCCGCCAACCGACGGCGCCGCCCGATCGCCCCGGACGACGACCCGGAGTTCCTCCGCTCCATGCAGGATCGCGCCAAGCAACAGGACCAGGAGCTCTTCCGCCGCTGGGAGGAAGACCTGCGCCGCCGCGAGGACGACCTGCGCCGCCGCGATGAGCCACCCCGCGAGGGTGATCGGCCCGAGGTGTGATCGGCAGCCCGACCGCGCCGACGGCCGGGCCGCCGCGGGTCACACCCGGCGCTTGAGCCCGCGCACTGCCAGCGGTGCGAAGATCACCGCGATGCCGAGGCCCCAGAGCAGCGTCTGGAGCACCGGGCCGGCCACCGGCCCGCCGACCAGGAGCCCGCGCAGCGCGTCGGCCACCACCGTCACCGGGTTGACCTCCACCCAGCTCTGCAACCAGCCCGGCATCCGGTCGGTGGGCACGAAGATGTTGCTCGTGAAGGTGAGCGGGAAGATCACCATGAAGCCGAAGATCTGCACCTTCTCCGGTTCGTTCACCAGCACCCCGACCAGCACCGAGATCCAGGACGCGGCCAGCGTGAACGCCAGCAGCAGGGCGAACGCCCCGACCACCCCGAGCAGTCCGTTGCCGACCCGGAAACCGAGGATCGCCCCGACGCCGAGCAGCAGCGCGATCGACCAGGCCTGCTTGACGGTGTCGGCGAGGATCCGGCCGGCCAGCGGCGCCCAGCGGGCGATCGGCAGCGCCCGGAGGCGGTCGAAGACGCCCTTGGTGAGGTCGTTGTTCAGCCCGAACCCGGTCGTCATGGTGGCGAAGAGAGCGTTCTGCACCATGATGCCCGGCAGCATGAAGGTGAGGTACTCGCCGGACGAGCCGGCGATGGCGGTGCCGAAGACGTAGGTGAACAGCAGCACGAACATCACCGGCTGGATGCTCAGGTCGAGCAGCTCCATCGGGTTGTGCTTGATCTGCACCAGGCTGCGCCAGGCCAGCGTGAAGGTGTGCCGCAGCCCGGCGGCCGGGCCGATCCGGCGGGCCGGGACCAGCGCGGGGCGGAGGGTGGCGGCGGTCATGCCGGGGTCCTTTCGAGGTCGGTGTCGGCCGGGGAATCCTCGGCCCGGTGGCCGGTGAGGGAGAGGAAGACCTCGTCCAGGCTGGCGCCGCGCAGCGCCAACTCCGCGACCGGGATCTCGGCGGCGTCGAGGCGGCTCACCACCGCGGGGAGCACACCGGGGTCGTTCACCGCGACGGTGACCGCGCTCTGGGCCACCTCGGGTGTCGCGCCGGACACCTCGCCGACAATGGCGACCACGGTGCCCAGGTCGGTGAGGTCGGCCGGCCGTACGGTCAGGGTCTGCCCGCCGGTCTTGGCCTTCAGCTCCTCCGGTGTGCCCTGAGCGATCACCCGACCGTGGTCGACGACCGCGATCTCACCGGCGAGCTGGTCGGCCTCCTCCAGGTATTGCGTGGTGAGCAGCACCGTCACCCCGTCGGAGACCAGGGTGCGGACGATGTCCCACAGGTCGTTGCGGCTGCGTGGGTCCAGACCGGTGGTCGGCTCGTCGAGGAAGAGCACCTGCGGCCTGCCGACCAGGCTGGCGGCGAGGTCCAGACGACGCCGCATGCCGCCGGAGAAGGTCTTGGCGGCCCGGTCGGCGGCGTCACTGAGCTGGAAGTCGGCGAGCAACTGGCGAGCCCGCAGCTTGGCGTCGGCCCGACTCATCCCGAGCAGCCGGCCGATCAGCAGCAGGTTCTCCGCGCCGGTCAGGGTCTCGTCGACCGAGGCGTACTGACCGGTCAGGCCGATGAGCTGGCGCACCTGGTGGGCGTCGCGAACGACGTCGAACCCGCCCACGCTCGCGTGCCCCTCGTCGGCGCGCAGCAGGGTGGCGAGCACCCGCACGGCGGTGGTCTTGCCCGCGCCGTTCGGCCCGAGCAGACCGAAGACCGTGCCGGTCGGCACCGCCAGATCAACTCCGGCGAGAGCCGTGGTGGCGCCGAAACGCCGCACCAGGCCCTCGGCGCGGATCGCGTAGTCCATCGCAACTCCTGTCGTCTTCACTGGTGACTTCACCATGGACGACAGGTCTGACAGCCCGCCGATCCCGGGCTGAGGTTACGACGACCGGCGCTGACATTCCGCTGATTTAGCTGCGGGAAGACGCCGCGCCGCCGCCCACCGGGGGGCGACGGCGGCGGCGGGTGCGACTCAGGCCAGGTTCGACGACCGGGGGTACGCGTCGGTCGGGTCGGTGAGCACGTTGACCAGGTACGGCACTCCGGCGTCGAACGCCCGCTGCAGTGCCGGCCCGAGGTCGGCGGCCTTGGCGACCGTCTCCCCCGCGCCGCCCAGTGCGCTGACCACATTGTCGTAGCGCAGCTCGGGCTGCAGGTCGGCGGCCACGTCGTAGCCGTACATGGCCTGCATGGGGTGCTTCTCCAGGCCCCAGATGCCGTTGTTGCCGACCACGATCACGACCGGCAGCTTCTGGCGGACCAGCGACTCGACGTCCATCAGGGAGAAGCCGGCCGCGCCGTCGCCCATCAGCACGCAGATCTGTCGGTCCGGGTGGCTGACCCGGGCGCCCATCGCGTAGCCCATGCCGGTGCCGAGGCAGCCGTACGGCCCCGGGTCGAGCCAGGTGCCGGGCTGGGCCGGCTCGAGGTACCGCCCGGCGTACGAGACGAAGTCGCCACCGTCGCCGATGGTGATGGCGTCGCGGGCCAGCACCCGGCGCAGCTCGCCGTAGATCCGGGCGGGCCGGATCGGGTCGGTCTCGGCGGTCATCTCCGCCGCGTCGCGGGCCTTGGCGGCGTCCTCGGCGGTACGCAGGTCGGCGATCCAGTCGGTGTGGTCGGCCCGGTCCCCCGCGTGGTCGGCCAGCGCGGAGAGGATCAGGCGCAGGTCACCGGCGGGAGCGGCGGCCGGCTGCACGTGCGAGGCCCGCTGGCTGGGCGCGTCGACGATGTGCACCACCTTCGCGTCGCCGAAGTCACCGAAGCTGAGCCGGAAGTCCAGCGGAGTGCCGACCACCACGACCACGTCGGCGCCGGAGAGCGCGGCCCGACGGGCCTTGGCGAAGGCGAGCGGGTGCTCCGGCGGGAGCGAGCCGCGCCCCATGCCGTTGGTGAAGACCGGCACCTGCAACGCCTCGGCTGCCTCGCGCAGCGCGGCCACCGCGTCGCTGGCGTACACGTCGGAGCCGGCGATGATGACCGGCCGCTGTGCCCCGGCGATCAACGTCGCGGCCCGGGAGACCTCGTCCGGGTCCGGCTCGATCGGATCGATGGGCGTCGTGTCGGGCAGGTCGGCGTCGGCGATCGAGAAGACGGTCTCCAGCGGGAAGTCGAGGAACACCGGCCCCCGGTGCGGCGTGAGCGCCGCGGTGAGCGCGGCGTCCACGGCGCGGGGAATGTCGTCGGTGCTGAACACCGTCTCGGCGTGCTTGGTGACCGGTGCCACCAACGGCAGGTGGTCCATCTCCTGGAGGCTGCCCGAGCCCCAACGGAACGCGGGGGCCCGGCCGCCGAGCACCAGCACCGGGGAGGCGTTGAAGAAGGCGCTGGTCATGCCGGAGATGCCGTTGGTGACGCCGGGACCGGCGGTGAGCACGGCGAGGCCGGGGCGGCGCTGCAACTTGGCCACCGCCTCGGCCGCGAAGACCGCGGACTGCTCGTGCCGAACGTCGTAGATCGGGAAGTCGTTCTTGTGCGCCGCGTCGTAGAGCGGAAAGACGTGACCACCGGAGAGGGTGAACATCTCGCGTACTCCGCGCGCCCGCAGCGCCGCGAGCGCCAACTCCCCGCCGTGACCTTCGATCCGCTCCGTCATCGCCGCTCCTCTTCCTCGCTGATGGCCGAAGTCACACGCTACTGGCCGGTAGGCAGAATGTGAACTGTTCTCGACTAACCGCCCCCGGGCGGCGTGAGCCGCCGACCACGGCCGGTCAGCGGCCGGTGAAGTCCGGCTTGCGCTTCTCGACGAAGGCGGTCATGCCCTCACGTCGGTCGTCGGTGGCGAACAGCGCCGCGAAGAGCTGACTCTCCCAGGCCAGGCCCGAGTTCAGGTCCATGTCCAGGCCGCCGTCGACCGCCAGCTTCGCCGCGCGCAGCGCCTGCACGGGCCCGGTCAGGTACGGCGTGACCAGCGTGACCGCCGCGTCGTAGACCTCGGCGGCCGGAACGACCCGGTCGGCCAGGCCGATCCGCAGCGCCTCCTGGGCATCCACCATCCGCCCGGACATGATCAGATCCTTGGCCCGGGCCGGGCCCACCAGTCGCGCCAGCCGCTGGGTGCCGCCCGCGCCGGGGATGATGCCCAGCTTGATCTCCGGCTGGCCGAGCTTGGCGTCCTCGGCCACCACTCGCCAGTCACAGGCCAGCGCCAGCTCACAGCCGCCGCCGAGGGCGTAGCCGGTGATCGCTGCGACCACCGGCTTGGGGATCCGGGCGATCGCGCCGAGGGCGCTGGACAGGTTGGCGGCCCGGTCAGCCATGTCCACGTAGGACATTTCGGCCATCTGCTTGATGTCCGCGCCGGCCGCGAAGACCTTCTCCCCGCCGTACACGATGACGGCGCGGACCTCGGGGTCGGCGGTGGCCGCCGAGGCGGCGGCGCGCAACTCCTCCTGCACCTGGGTGTTGAGCGCGTTCATCGGCGGCCGCTCCAAGCGGATGGTGCCGATGCCGTCCTTGGTCTCCAGCCGAACGAACTCGCCCACGCTGCCCTCACTTCCTCGTCGAAGTCGCGTGCCAACCTTACGACCCGGCTCGTTGGGGTAAGTAGTCTGGTGTGAGCCCGGCGGGTGGGAGTCCAGCGATGGTCACGTACTACGACGACAAGTCGGTGCAGGTCACCTCCGCCGCCATCTGGGTCGACGGTCGCAGCTTCGCACTGGCCGAGATCACCATGGTCTGGCATCGCCAGGGCAGCCGCTCCTGGCGGGTGCTGGTCGGGCGGGGCGCCATCGGCGCCGCACTGGCCGGCCCACTGGTCGCGGCCGTACTCGGCATCGCCCTGGCCGTCTGGCTGCACCGCTCACCCACCGTGACGATCGCGATCGTCGGCGCCTCGGTGCTTGTCGGGCTGGCCGTCGGGCCGGTCGCCGACTTCCTCTTCGAACACCTGGACCGGTCGTACGCCAAGGGCAGCCGGCAACTGGAGATCTGGGCGCGTTGGCGGGGCCAGCCGGTGCGACTGCTGTGCACCGGCGACGCGTTGCGCTTCGGTCAGATCTACCGGGCGGTGCAGCGCGCCGTCGAGCACAGCAACCCCGCCCGCCCCGCCGGCCGCCGCTAGCCCCACAGCGGCAGCGACGGCTCGGCGGGGTTGCCGCCGGGTGGTTAGGCTTAGTGATGACCCTCTATTACCGGGACGACGCGGTGCAGGTGACCTCCGAGTCGCTCCGGATGGGCGGTCAGGTGATCGCCCTCTCCGACGTGACGTTCGTCTGGCACGCGCGCGGGCCGAAAACACTCGCGGTGCACGGTCGGGTGCTCGGCCGTGGCGTTCTGATCCTGCTGCTCTCAATGCCGCCGCTGGTCGCGCTGGTCTGCGTGCTCTCGCTGGCCTGGGCCGCGCAGGACCGGGGCAACTGGAAGCTGGCGCTGACCATCCTCGCCGCGTGCGCGGTGGGGGCGCTGGCGTTGATGCCGTTCCTGGAGATCCCGCTCGGGTGGCTGGACCGCTCCTACGAGCGCGGCAGCCACGTGCACGAGTTGTGGGTGCAGCACCACGGCCGGGAGGAGTTGCTGCTCAGCACGCCGGACGCGTTACGGTTCGGCCAGATCTACCGGGCCGTGCAACGTGCCGTCGAACAGCAGGGGGACCACCGCTGACCAGGTCGCCTGGCCGCTGGTCAGCTCAACGGCAGGGTGGTGGCGATCGGCCAGCCCACCAGGACGGCACCCGCGAGGGCCGGCAGCCAGCGCGGGCCGGCGTACCGGCGCAGCACCGCCGCCCAGGCGGTCTGCCAGCCGAGCAGCACCGCGAACAGCGGCACCACCAGCAGCACGAACCCGGGCGCCACGCCGACCACCGCCGCCGCGGTCAGCACGGCCACGGTGACCGCGACGACCAACAGATGCCGCCCGGTCCGCCCGCCGGTGACCAGCTCGACGCTCAGCAGAAACAGCAGGCAGGCGGCCACCACCAGCGGGAGCAGCCACCAACGCGCACCGACCGGCACCGCCGAGGTCAGGCCCAGGTGGATGGGCAGTGCGACGGCGAGGACCGCGTACCCGGTCAGGCCCAGCGTCGCGACGACGGTCCGGGCCGGCGCGCGGTGGTCCACAGCCACGTCGGTCGCGCCGCGCAGGCCGGGCAGCCAGCGGTGGCTGGCAATCAACAGCACACTCGTGACCAGCAGGAATCCGGTGACATAGCCGCCGACCGCGAGCGGGATCCGGGTGGTCGGCAGCACCGCCGCGACGACCGCCCCGAAGCCGGCCGCGAGCACGGCCAGCCCGAGCAGAGACAGACCACCGATCGACGACCGGGTCTCGGGCGGAGCGGGCGGTTCGGTCGGCCGACGGCCGGGGGCCCGGGGTAGGAGCAGGCTCGCCAGGGGAACCACGCCGACGCCGAACGCGAGCAACAGGAGCGCCGCCCCGCCGAGCCGGGCGGTCGGGCGCGGCCGGGTCGTCCCGTCGCCGTCGGGCAGCCAGGCGGCGATCTCCTCGTGGGTACGCGGGGCGAAGAGCACCGAGATGTGTTCCACGCCGGGCACCACCACCGCCGACCGTCGACCCACCCCCGCGCCACGTCCGACGGCATCGTCGGCCGCCCGGCGGAAGCCCGGGAACTCTGCCCCGCCCACGATGAGCAGCAGCTCCGCCGGCCGCCCCGGGGGCAGCTCGCCGGCGTCGGGCAGCGAGATCGCCACGGTCCGGACGATCTCCGGGTGCTCGGCGGCGTACCGGGTGACCGCACCGGCACCCATCGAGTGTCCGACCAGGACGATCCCGTCCGCGTCGACGTCCGGCCGGGCGCGCAGGTAGCCGACGGCAGCGTCCAGGTCGGCGGCGAGCGCGGCGTGGGAGGTGCCCCCGGCCGCGCCGGTCAACCGGGCGGGGTTGGCGCCGTGCCCGGCGAAGTCGAACAGCAGCGCGACCGCGCCCTGTCGGGCGACGGTGTCGGCGATCGGACGCATCAGCCGCCCCGAGCCGGCGAAGCCGTGCGCGATCACCACCCCGGGCCGTCGGAGGCCGGGCGTCGGAGGGCCGGCGCGTACCTCGGTCATCGGCACCCCGTCGACGGTGACCTGCCGGGAGGTGAGGCCCGCGTCCGCCCGGACCAGCACCAACGTGCCGAGCGCAGCGGCGACCGCCGCCAGCAGGGCGAACAGAACGGCGGTACGGGTGCTCGGCGGGCGGTACGGCGAGGGGGCCGACATGCCGGCACCCTACCGCCGGGCGGCTCCTCCGAACGCTCACCCGACGGCGCTGGCCGGCACGCGCCGGGCGGTTGCGGCGCGGCCGACGCACACTGGTGGCATGGCGATTCCCCTCCCCCGGCCGACCGCGATGGTCGGCCTGACCCGAACCGCACTCGACCAGGCGCTCGGCTCGGCCGCCTCCTTCGCCGCCGTTCCCGCCCGCGCGTTCGCGGTGCTGGACGGGGTGGAGGCGCTGCTCGCCCGGATCAACGGCGTGGTGGACCGGATCGAGACGACCCTGGACCGGACCGACCAGGTGCTCACCGACGCCGAGACGGCGGTCCGCGAGGTGGCCGTGATCAGCGCCGCCGCGACCACCGCCATCGACACCGCCACCGAGGTGGCGACGGCCGCCGCCGTGGTGGTCCGGGAGGCCGACCAGGTTGCCCGAATCGCCGGCACGGTGGTCGCCGAAGCCGAGGCGGTGGCCGGCCGGGCCGCCACCACCGTGGGCACCGCGGCGGAGGCGGCGGGCACGGCGGCCGAGTTGCTGGCGGCGTACGAGCCGGCGCTGCGACGGGCCGCACCGATGGCGGGGCGGTTCGTGGAGCAGCTCAGCCACGAGGAGTTGACCGCGGCGATCCACCTGATCGACGAGCTGCCGAAGCTCAAGGAACACCTGACGGCCGACATCCTGCCGATCCTGGCCACCCTGGACCGGGTCGGGCCGGATCTGCACGACCTGCTGGACGTCACCCGTGACCTCAAGCTCGCCGTGGCGGGCATCCCCGGCCTGGGCATGCTGCGTCGGCGCGGCGAGAAGCTCAGCGAGGACGTCGCCGGCTGAGCCGCGCTCAGGCGGCGCGGGCGGTGTACCGCTCGCCGGACCGCTCGACCACCAGCGGCAGGCCGAAGGTCTTGGAGAGGTTGTCACCGGTCAGCGTGTCGGCGAGCAGGCCCTGCGCGACGACACCACCCTCACGCAGCAGCAGCGCGTGGGTGAACCCCGGCGGGATCTCCTCCACGTGGTGCGTGACCAGCACCAGGGCCGGGGCGTCCGGGTCGTACGCCAGCTCGGCCAGCCGGGCGACCAGGTCTTCCCGCCCACCCAGGTCGAGGCCGGCGGCCGGCTCGTCGAGCAGCAGCAGTTCCGGGTCGGTCATCAGCGCGCGGGCGATCTGCACCCGCTTGCGCTCACCCTCGGAGAGGGTGCCGTAGCGGCGCTCGGCGAGCCCCCCGATGCCGAGCTGGCTGAGCAGCGCCCGCGCCCGGGCCTCGTCGCCACGCTCGTAGCTCTCCCGGAAGCGCCCGACCACCGACCAGGCGGCGGTCACCACCACGTCGCTGACCTGCTCGTCGGCGGGTAGCCGCTCGGCGAGCGCGGCGGTGGAGAGCCCGATCCGGGTACGCAGCTCGTTGACGTCGGTACGGCCGATCCGCTCGCCGAGCACGTGGGCAACACCGGTGGTGGGGTGCAGCCGCCCGGCGGCGAGATTGAGCAGCGTGGTCTTGCCGGCGCCGTTGGAGCCGAGCACCACCCAGCGCTCGTCCAGCTCGACCCGCCAGGTCAGATCCTGCAGCAGCGCGGTGCCGGACCGGCGTACGCCGACGCCGTCCAGGCTGACCACCAGATCCGGGTCCACGGGCGAGGCGGCGGATGCGGCGCCGACGGCACCGGGGGTCAGGTCACCAGTCACCGGACCATCCAACCACGCAGCGCCGCGCCGCCCCCCACGGGCGGCGCTCCGGCCATAGGGTGAAGCGCCGTGTCGTTGATCACCCCACCCGGAGGACGCCTCATGCCCACTCGAGGTACGGATCCGCGCGGATGAGCGCGGTCATCGAGATCGAGGGTCTGTCCAAGACCTTCCAGAGCTTCCGGCGTGGTCGACGGGTGGCGGTCGACGAGTTCGACCTGCTGGTCGAGGCCGGCCAGATCCACGGCTTCCTGGGCCCCAACGGCTCCGGCAAGACCACCACCCTGCGTGCCCTGCTCGGCCTGGTCCAGGCCGACAGCGGGCGGATGACCGTGCTCGGCGAGCCGTCGCCGCAGTTGCTGCCCCGGGTGGCCGGCCGGGTGGGCGCCATCGTGGAGAGCCCGCAGTTCTTCGGCAACTTCACCGGCCACCGCACGCTGCGGCTGCTGGCCCGGGCCGGCGGGGTGCCGGTCGCGCGGGTGGACGAGGTGCTGGAGCAGGTGGGCCTGCGGGACCGTGGCGACGAGCGGGTGAAGGGCTACTCGCTCGGCATGAAGCAGCGCCTCGCGGTGGCGTCCGCGCTGCTGAAGGACCCGCAACTGCTCATCCTGGACGAGCCGGCGAACGGGCTGGACCCGGCGGGCATCCGCGAGATGCGGGATCTGATGCGGTCGCTGTCGGCGGCCGGCGTGACCGTGCTCGTGTCCAGTCACATCCTGGGCGAGATCCAGCTGATCTGCGACCACGTCACGATCATCTCGCGGGGGCGGCGGGTGGCGTCCGGCCGGGTCGAGGAGGTGCTGGCCGGCCATGACCGGCACGAGTTCCTGGTGCGGGTGGCCGAGCCGGAGCGCGCCGCCGAGTTGCTGGGCGCCGCCGAGCTGACGGCGACCGTGGACGGCGATTCACTGGTGGTGGGCGGAGCGACCGATCCGACCGTGATCAGCCGGTTGCTCGGTGAGCAGGGGTTGTGGGTCAGTGAGCTGACCCCGCTCCGACCGGATCTGGAGAGCGTCTTCCTGGAGCTGACCGGTTCCGGCGGGCACCTCTCGGTGCCCCGACAGGTCGACGGTTCGGGCCGGCCTCCGGGCGATCCGAGCAACGCTTCGATCGATCTCGACGTGCGGGGAGTGGACGCGTGAACCTGGTCCGTGCCGAGCTGGAGCGGCTGTCGGCACGCCGCTTCGTGCAGCTCATGGTCATCCTGTTGGTGTTGGCGTTCGGTGTCACCGCGGCGACCACCTTGGCGGGCACCCACCGGCCGAGCGCGGACGAGCTCGTCGACGCGCGGAACCAGGCCGCCGAAGCGCGGCAGAGCATGGAGGCCAGCTTCCAGGAGTGCCAGGCCCGGCAGACCGCTGAGTTCCCGTCGCTCGACGCGGAGAAGTCGTACCCCACCGACTGCTCGCAGATCGACCCCACCCGGCAGGAACGGCTGCCGATCGCCGCCGACTTCCTCCCCGGCGTGTTCAGCTTCGCCCAGCAGGCCCGCCCGCTGCTCTACTTCCTCATCGCGTTCCTGGTGTTGTTCGGGTTCCTGGTCGGCGCCTCGTACATCGGAGCGGACCTGAACTCCGGCGGCGTGGTCAATCTGCTGCTCTGGCGACCGCGCCGGCTGACCGTGCTCGGCACCAAGCTCGGCACCCTGCTCGGCACGGTGTTGGCGCTGGCGCTGGCAGCCTCACTGGTCTACCTCGTCACGTTCTGGGTGATCGGGCAGACCGCCGGGCTGTCCGGCCAACCGGGTGGCGAATTCTGGGGCGACCTCGCCGCGGTGCACGGACGCGGCATGGTGTTGGTGCTGCTGGCCAGTGCGGCGGGCTTCGCCATCGCCACGCTGGGCCGGCACACCTCGGCAGCGCTGGGCGCGATCGCCGCGTACGCGGTGCTCTGGGAGTTGGGTGCCCGGCTGGTGATGGAGATCGTCGACGCCCGACGCCCGGACCTGTTCATGCTCTCCAGCTATGTCGGGGGATGGCTCAGCGGTGAGGCGCGGTTCTATGACAGCCGACTCTGCCGGGGCAACTACGACGGCGGCTGCGAGGGTTTCTACACGCTGACCTGGACGCCGTCGCTGGCGGTGCTGCTCTTCGTCACCGGCGCGTTGACCGCGGCGGCGTTCGCCGTCTTCCGTCGCCGCGACCTGATCTGAGCTGCCGTCCGGGTCGCCCGTCTGGTGCGGGCGGCCCGGCGGCACAGAGGGCAAGACCTTGCAGCACGCCGACTGTCGGTGAAATATTCCTTCACATGACCGCCCCAGCGGGCTCAGCCGACGGTGGAGCCGAACACCTCGTCCCGTACGGCGTTCAGCGCGGTCCGCAGCGCGCCGTGCAGGATCGGCTCCTCGGTCAGCCCGGTCGGCAAAACCCGGGGCCGGACCAGGGTGATCGCCGCGACCTCGTCCTGCACCCGGTCGGCGAGCGCGGCGCCACCGGCCTGGCCGACCTCGCCGGCGAGCACCACGAGCGGCGGGTCGAGCACGACACAGGTGCTGGCGACCCCGAGCGCGAGCCGGCGGGCCAGCTCGTCGAGCATCGGGCCGCCCGCACCGCCGTCCGCCACAGCGGCACGGACCGCGTCGGCGGCGTCCGCGTCCGGGTAGCCGTGTTCGCGGGCCACCGCGCGCACCGAGTCCGCGCCGATCAGCTGCTGGAATGCCGGCTTGGCGCGACGGGAGACGTCGCGCGGGATGGGCGCCCCGGGCACCGGCAGGTAGCCGATCTCGCCCGCCGCGCCGCTGCTGCCGTGGTGCAGCCGCCCACCCAGCATGATCGCCAGGCCGACGCCGGCACCCACCCAGACCAGGACGAAGTCGGACAGCCCCTGCGCGGCGCCGGACTGCGCCTCGGCAACCGCGGCCAGGTTGACGTCGTTCTCGAAGACCACCGGGGTGTGCAGGTCGTCCCGCAGGGCGGCGAGCAGACCGCTGTGCCAGCGCGGCAGGTTGAACGCGAAGGTGATGTCGCCGGTGCCCGGGTCCACCAGGCCCGGCGTGCCGAGCACGATCCGCCGTACGCTGCTCAGCTGCGCCTGGGCGCTGCTCGCGGCCCGCACCACGGCGTTGTGCACCACACCCACCGGGTCGTCGGTGTCCCGGGTGGACTGCTCCACCCGACCGATCACCGCACCGGTGATGTCAGCGCAGGCGGCGACCACGCGGTCCGGGCCGACGTCCACTCCGACCACGTGCGCGCTGCTCGGACGGACGGCGTAGAGCTGGGCGTTCGGCCCCCGCCCGCCGGCCTGCTCGCCGACCCGGCTGACGAGGCCGCGCTCCTCCAGCCGTTCGACCAGCTGCGAGGCCGTGACCTTGGACAGCCCGGTCAGCTCGCCGAGCCGGGCGCGAGTCAACGGCCCCCGCTCGAGGAGCAGTTCCAGCGCCGCACGGTCGTTGAGCGCCCGCAACAGGCGGGGGGTGCCGGGCAGCCGGATCGCACTCATGCCACGTCCTCTAGTTTTAGAAAACTTTGCTAACTGTAACTGACCTGCGAACGGGTAGCCGTAGCGTATCGGCCACCCGCAGTCAGAGCGCTCGGCCAACCCGGCAGGGCGATGACCACCGCCGGTACGACTTTCGTGGCCAGCGGGCATCAGAGGGGAAGATCACGTGGGGCTGGATCCAGGACTGCGCCGACTCGCGCTGGGCACGCTGCTCGCCGCGTACCAGGGACCGGTCCCGCCGGGGTGGGCGGTCGACCTGGTGGCCGAGGGGCTGGCCGGGCACACCCTGTTCGGCACCAACGTGCACGACCCGGCCCAGTTGGCGGCCAGCACCGCCGCACTGCGTACGGGCCGTGCGGACGTGCTGATCGCCATCGACGAGGAGGGTGGCGACGTCACCAGGCTGGCGCACGCCACCGGCAGCCCGTACCCCGGCAATGCCGCCCTCGGCGCGATCGACGACGTGGCGCTCACCCGGCGGGTCTACCAGGCGATCGGCGCCGAGCTCGCCGATGTCGGCATCACCGTCAACCTCGCACCGACGGTCGACGTGAACTCCGCCGACGACAACCCCGTGATCGGCACCCGGTCGTTCGGCGCGGACCCGGTGCGGGTGGCCGCCCACTCGGCCGCCGCCGTGACCGGCCTCCAGGCCGCCGGCGTCGCGGCCTGCGCCAAGCACTTCCCCGGCCACGGCGCGACGGTCACCGACTCCCACCACGAGCTGCCCACCGTGGACGTCCCGCTGGACCTGCTGCGCCAGCGCGATCTGCCGCCGTTCGCCGCGGTCGTCGCGGCCGGAGCACGCGCCGTGATGACCGCGCACATCCGGGTGCCGACGCTGACCGGCACCGGCCCGGCCACCTTCAGCCGGGCCGTCTTGGTCGACCTGCTCCGCACCGAGTACGGCTTCACCGGCACCGTCATCACCGACGCGCTGGAGATGAAGGGTGCGGCGGTGGCGGCCGGCGGCGTCGGACCGGCCGCGGTGCGGGCCCTGGCGGCCGGCGCCGACCTGCTCTGCATCGGCGCCAAGGTCGACGCCGAGCTGGTCGAGCGGGTGGCCGCCGAGATCGTCGGCGCGCTCTCCGACGGGCGGTTGGCCATGTCGCGGGTCGAGGAGGCGGCCGGCCGGACCGCCGCGCTCGCGGCCTGGACCCGGACCGCCGGCGGGTCGCCGGCCGCCGACGACACCGACCTGGGGTACGCGGCGGCGCGGCAGGCGGTCCGGGTGGACGGGGTGCTCAGCGGCCTGGACCGACCACTGGTGGTGCAGCTGCACACCGAGTCGACGATCGCCGAGGGGCGGGTGCCGTGGGGCCTCGGCCCGCACCTGACCGGTGTGCCGGAGATCAAGGTGATCGCCACCGAGACCGATCCGGCGACGTTGCGTCAGATGGCCGACGGCCGTCCGATCGTGCTGGTCGGGCGGCACCTGCACCGGCTGCCCGGTGGTCCGGAGCTGATCGTCGGGCTGGCCGCGGAGCACCCGGTGACCGTCGTCGAGATGGGCTGGCCGGCGCAGTGGCGGCCGGCCGGCGTACGGGCCTTCGTCACCACGTACGGCGCGAGCCACGCCAACGGTCGGGCTGCGGCCGAGGCGCTCGGTCTGACCGACTGACCGGGGGCGGAAGCCCGCCCACCACTCGCACTTGAACATGTTCAAAGACTGTCCTAAGCTGACGCCGTCGGTAGTTGAACATGTTCAAGAAGGGCGTCCGCATGGACATCAAGGTCTGGATGTACCTGGTCTACCTCGCGGTCAGCATCGGCCTGACCATCTGGGTGGCCCGGGCGTTGTCCCGCAACGGGCTCGTCTTTCTCGAGGAGGTGTTCGCCGACGAGCGGCTGGCCCGAGCGGTGAACAGCCTCCTGGTGGTCGGCTTCTACCTGCTCAACCTCGGCTACGTGACGGTGGCCATGAAGCACCCCGACCCGGTGGGTTCGACCAGCGAGGCGATGGAGGAGCTGTCCCTCAAGATCGGCTTGGTGCTGCTGGTGCTCGGGGCGCTGCACTTCTTCAACGTCTTCGCACTCGGCCGCTATCGCCGGGGCCGGCTCCGTCAGTTCGCCACCCACCCGCCCCTCGCACCGGTCGGCCGGCTGCCCATGCAACCCACGCCGCACGGCCCCTACCCGGCCGCCCCGTACCCGACCAGGCCGCTCCCGCCGACCGGCGCTCCGACCACCACCCAGCCGACCACCACCCCGCCGACCGGGTCGCGGCCGGACGCCGGGCCGACCAACCCGCCGCCGCCGCCCCGATGACCGTCCCACCGACCGACGGCCCCGGCCGGTTCCCGGATCCCGCCGCTCACGGGGGCGGTGGGATCCGGGGGTTCACGGTCCTGTTCGACGCGAACTGCCCGCTCTGCCGTGCCGCCCGCCGATGGCTGTCGACCCGCGCTCAGCTCGTACCCCTGGAGTTCGTGCCGGCCGGCTCGACCGAAGCCCGGCGGCGCTTCCCCGGCCTCAACCACGAGACGACGCTGCGCGACCTGACCGTGGTGGCCGACACCGGCGAGGTGTACGCGGGCGACGGCGCCTGGTTCGCCTGCCTCTGGGCGTTGGCCGACCATCGCTCGACCGCGGATCGGCTGGCTCGGCCGCACCTGCTGCCGCTCGCTCGGCGGGTGGTGGCCACCGCCTCGGCGATCCGGGAGCAGGTCCGCGATCCGGGGGTTGAGCAGGTCGACGAACTGGCGGGATACGGTGACCTCGATGACCGAACAGACTGCGCCGCCGACCAGTGCGGGCGAGCCGACGACCACCCGAGGTGAGCAGACCCGCCTGCTGATCCGGGACACCGCGATGCGGTTGTTCCGGGAGCGCGGTTACGCCCAGACGACCATGCGGGCCATCGCGCAGGAGGCGGGCGTGGCGGTCGGCAACGCCTACTACTACTTCGGCTCGAAGGATCACCTGATCCAGGAGTTCTACGCCCAGTCCCAGGTCGAGCACCACGCTGCCAGCCGGCCGGTGCTCGACCGGGAGGACGCCTTCGGTGCCCGGCTCGCCGGGGTGCTGCACGCGGGCATCGACGTGCTCACCCCGTCGCACAGCTTCGCGGCCACCTTCTTCAAGACGGCGGCGGAACCCACCTCGCCACTCAGCCCCTTCTCCGCGGAGTCCTCCGGCCCGCGCGAGGCGGCGATCGCGCTCTTCGGCGAGGTGCTGACGGGGTCGACCACCAAGGTCGACGCCGAGCTGCGCCCCCAGTTGCCCGAGTTGCTCTGGCTGGCCTACATGGGCGTGATCCTCTACTGGGTGCACGACCGGTCTCCCGGGCAGACCAAGACCCGACAGTTGATCGACGGAGTGGTGCCGCTGATCGACCGGCTGGTGGCGCTGTCCCGGCTGCGGGTGCTCCGCCCGGTGACCCGACAGGTCCTCGACCTCATCCGCACGCTACGTCACTGATTCGGGCCCTCGCGCTTCAGCAACGAACCCCCAGGTCAAGTCCGCTATTCGACACACCGAACCGACAGCTCACACCTTGCCCCGAGCCTCTTCGATACGTAGCGTGATCGCCGCAGGGGGCGGCCCGCCCGCCGCGCGGCCGCTTGCCCGAACGGGGACCTGGGGGGAGACCGCGGACCGTGGATCCGGCCCGGGATCCACGGTCCGCGACCCGTGCACCCGGCGCTCCGCTCAGCGCGGATAGAGCCCGTACGCGCGCCAGCCCCGGTCCGGGAATCCAGCCTCGTCCGCGACCCGGGCCGAGGCGAAGTTGTCCCGCTCGTGCAGGTACGTCGGCACCGCGCCCTCGTCGAGCACCCGCCGCGCCGCCTGCGCCACCAGCCGGCGGGCCAGACCGCGACCACGGGCGGCCGGCACGGTTCCGACGGCCAACTCGTGCCCGTACGCGTCGTGCCGCTTGATTGCCGCGCCGGCCAGGTAGTTTCCGTCGGGGTCGAGGACCACCAGCACCGGCCGATCGAACAGCCGCAGCCACGGCGGCAGGCCGGGGGCGGTCGGCTCGGTCCACTCCCCCACGTCGGGCAGCGGCGCGGGGGCCAGGCTCCACCGGAAGGGGCCGTCGTGCACACAGAAGTCGGGCAGGCCGACAGCCTCGGGTAGCGCCGGCAGCAGTCGGGCCGTGCCGCGTCGGGCCAGCGTACGGATCGCCTCCACCCGGTCCGGCGACACGGAGAGCACGCCGCTCTGCCCGGTATCGACGGCGAGCGCCGGACGCAGTCGACCATCCCACGCCGGCTGGGCTCGTCGGCGCGACGCGACCACGTGCAGCCCCGGCCCGGCCGGCCACTGGCCGAGCCAACTGGCCAGGTGCAGCTGAAGCCGCCGGTCGAGCATGCGCGCACCTCCCCCGTCACCCGGCCCGTCATGATCACAGTACTGTCCGCCGGTGCGCTTACGTCCGAATTGCCGCCCGCGAGCCTCCGCTTGATCGACACGGTGTCGCCGATATCGCGGTATCCCGCCGGCGGTGACGACCCGATGTCGGTGATCTCGAGTCGATCAAGTGTCAACCCGGGAACCAAATGCATCGATCGGCCGTCATACGCATTTCCATACATTGACACCTTTGTTTGGGACGGTAACGTCATGCCGATTCAACCGAACGACCGCTGCCAGCAGGACCCCGACGGGCTCTGGCCCGCAGCGGAGGGCGCTGAGCGGTTCCCGATCCAGCCGCGCTACCGAAGGGCCCGCGCGGGGGGCAGCGTCGATCTCCTGCCGTGGTCCGAGCTGAACAAACTGCCCGTCGGCAGCTCCAGCAGGCACGGCCTGAACACTCGCTGACGCACCAATACAGTGCTGAAGATGGTGCGTCGAAGGCGTTCCGCCTGATGTATCGTCGAGGTCATGACCCGCATCACGGTGGACGTGAACGACGACTGGCTGGACGCGGCACGCGAGGTGCTCGGGACCGACACCAAGGTGGCCACCATCAATGCCGCGCTGCACGCGTTCGCCGTACGTCGGCAGGCCCGCGAGATCGTTGCCGCGTTCGACCAGGTGGAGATGGATTTCGAGGGGTCCGCTGACGCCTGGCGCTTCGGCGGCGGGCGCGACCTGGACCAGCTTGCCGAGCAGGCACGCGACGCAGAGGCTGCCTAATGGCTGGCCAGGTCTACCTTGCGGACACCTCGGTCTACGTTCTGCAGGGCCGCCACGGTTCCGTCCGGCGGCGCTTCGAGACACTGTTGGCCGAAGGGCGGCTCGCCGCCTGCCACATGACCAGCCTGGAATATCTCAACAACGCGCCCCATCCAAAGGGGTACGAGATCCTCTGGCAGGCACTGCACGGACATCGATGGATGGACGTGACGACAGCGGCGATGGACCGCGCCCTGACGGTCCATCGCATACTGGCCGCCGACAGTCAGCACCGTAACTTCCGGCTGCCCGATCTGATCATCGCGGCGACCGCCGAGGAGCATGGCGCGACCGTGCTGCACTATGACGCCGACTACGACCGGATCGCTGCCGTCACCGGGCAACCCACGGAGTGGGTGGCACCGAAGGGCAGCCTTTGAGTTCACCCGGGGACGACACACCGGGGTGGGTCCAGCGCGGGCTTTCGCACACCTGTCGGGTAATTTCTTGTGGTCCGGAATCCCGACCTACGACAGGAGTAGCTCCGCGCATGGGCAAGAAGACGATCCAGGTCTCCGACTTCAGCGGCACGGTTCTGCAGACCGACGACGAGGTGGTCCGCATCGTCGTCCTGGAGCACCCGGACCTGGTCGCGGGGCCCGTGCAGTTGGACGCCACTCCCGACGAGGTGGAGAACATCGACGACGCCGCACTCGACGTGGCGGTGGTCGAGATCCACGACCGACACGGTGGTGGCGAGCCGCGCCGGGTGGTGCTGACCGCCAGCGAGTTCGACGCGATGGCCACCGACGTGCCGATGGCGCAGCTGTTGAAGACCGCCGAGCGGGTCCGACCGCCGAAGGCCCGCAAGAGCCCCGAGAAGATCGACTACGGCACGCTGGAG
Source organism: Micromonospora sp. CPCC 205539 (assembly GCF_036906815.1). Lineage (NCBI taxonomy): Bacteria > Bacillati > Actinomycetota > Actinomycetes > Micromonosporales > Micromonosporaceae > Micromonospora > Micromonospora sp. CPCC 205539. The sequence goes on from NZ_JBAKHW010000007.1 coordinate 27,199, forward strand.
CACGCGGGCCGGCCGCACCGGGGACGGGTCACCGAGGAGGAGGCCCGGCTCGTCCGCGAGCAGCTCGACGAGGTCAACAAGCGGCTCGCCGACGCGGGCGTACGCCAGATCGACCCGGCCGATCCCGAGCACGCCCTGCGTTACGGCTTTCCCGACGTCTCCTGATCGAGCACGTCAGCAGACCTTCTTCGCCCGGTCGCGGAAGGCGGTCTCGGTGACCGCCTTCCGCTTCGACCCGCCGTCGCCGACGAGGACCTGCTCCGGCCCGAGCCCGGTCACCTCGGCCAGGGTGAAGTGCACGGTCTCGGCGTCGTTCTGTCGGCCGGAGGCGGCGAGTGCATACTCGACATCGGGCTTGAGGGCGACGAGCGACTGCTCGCCGACCGTCCAACCGGATGGTGGCTGCAACAGGGTCACCGCCGTGACCTCCGTGGCACCGCCACGGTCGATCGTCCAGCTCTCGCTCGGGGTGGCGTCGGTGGTGGAGACGCTGATCCGGTCCGCGGTAAAGACGGAGCACTGCGCCAGGACGAGCGCCGGCTGCCCGTCGACGACCCGCAGCGCGCTCACCGGTTTCTCCGCCGGGGAGCATGCGGTGAGCCCCAGCAGAGCAGCGAGCGCCACCAGGGCGCCCGCCACCCGGACACGTGGTTGGGTCATCGCCCACCATCCCTCAGCTCGTCCGCGAGTTTCGCTCGGGACCTGAGACACCGAGGTTAGGTGTGGGCCACCACGTGCGCTTCCCCGTGGACGGATGTACGACTCACTACTGGCCGCCGGTGCCCGTCGTCGGCGGAGCGACCATCTTGAGTACGGCGAGCAGGTCCGCTTCGACGGCCGCCTTCTCCAGACCCAGGTCGGTGAGCACGCCCGTGCCGTCCTCCTGCTCCAGCAGGGCGAGCAGGATGTGCTCGGTGCCGATGTAGTTGTGCCCGAGCCGCAGCGCCTCCCGGAAGGTCAACTCCAGTGCCTTCTTGGCCCGCCCGTCGTACGGGATGAGATCCGGGACCTGGTCGGTCGACTGCGGGAGTGCGGCGGTCGCCGCCTCCCGCACGCCCTCCAGCGACAAGCCCTTGGCGACGAATTCGCGAGCGGCCAACGCCTCCGGCTCGGCCAGCAGGCCCAGCACCAGGTGCTCGGTGCCGATCTCGGCGTGCCCGCTGGCGCGGGCCTCCTCCTGCGAGGCGATCACGACGTTGCGGGCCCGGGGGGTGAACCGGCCGAAGCCGGCGCTCGGGTCGAGTGCCGCCGCCGCTTCGGTCGACACCTTCGGCACGAAGCGCTTCTGCGCGGCCTGCTTGCTGACCCCCATGCTGCGGCCGATGTCGGTCCAGGAGGCGCCCGAGCGCCGGGCCTGGTCGACGAAGTGGCCGATCAGGTGGTCGGCGACCTCACCGAGGTGGTCGGCCGCGATGACCGCGTCGGTGAGTTGGTCGAGGGCATCGGTGTGCACCTTCTTGATCGCCTGGATCAGGTCGTCGAGCTTGACCGTCTGGGAAACGTCGATGGGTTCCGTCATGCGTCAACCATAGGTTGACGCACTGATTTCGTCAACCCTAGGTTGACGATCGGCCGACCGACGTCGACGTTTCCGTTCGATTAACATTGACGATCTGCTATGTCAGGAGAACACTCGGACGTGGCTACGGGCGACCTGCCGACCCGAGCCCTCGACCGATGGACTCCGCCGCCGCGGGAGGACCCAGGATGCGTAGAACAGCTCGTCTCAGTGCCGCGTTGCTGCTGCTCGTGGCGACGACCACGACCGTCGTCGCGACCACCGAGGTGCCGGCGTCGGCACTGGAGAACGGTCTGGCCCGCACCCCGCAACTGGGCTGGAACGACTGGAACAGCTTCGGCTGCAACGTCAACGACGCTCTCATCCGACAGACCGCCGACGTCATGGTGTCGAGCGGAATGGCCGCCGCCGGCTACCAGTACGTCAACATCGACGACTGCTGGTCGACACGCAGCCGCAACGCCAACGGCGACCTGGTCCCCGATCCGCAGAAGTTCCCGAACGGGATCGCCGCGCTCGCGACCTACGTCCACAGCAAGGGTCTGAAGCTCGGCATCTACTCCTCCGCCGGGCTCACCACCTGCGCCGGGTACCCGGCGAGTCTCAACAACGAGCAGCGCGACGCCAACCTGTGGGCGTCCTGGGGCATCGACTACCTGAAGTACGACAACTGCGGCGACACCCAGGGCCGGACCGGCCAGCAGCGGTACACCGCGATGCGGGACGCGCTGGCCCGCTCCGGTCGCCCGATCCTGTACGCGATCTGCAACTGGGGCAACGACGGCGTCGGCTCCTGGGGCCCGGCCACCGGCAACTCCTGGCGCACCACCGGCGACATCGCGGGCAACTGGGGCTCGGTCATGGGCATCCTGGACGCGCAGCCCGGATGGGCCTCGTACGCCCGACCCGGCGCCTGGAACGACCCGGACATGCTCGAGGTCGGCAACGGCCTGACCGACACCGAGTCGCGGGCCCACTTCAGCCTCTGGTCGCTGCTCAACGCGCCGCTGATCGCCGGCAACGACCTCCGCTCGATGAGCGCGGCCACCCGCACGATCCTGACCAACACCGAGGTCATCGCGGTGAACCAGGACTGGGGCGGCCGGCAGGGCAACAAGATCAGCGACAACGGCGACCAGGAGGTCTGGCTCAAGCCGATGGCCAACGGCAGCGCCGCGGTGGTGCTGCTCAATCGGGGCGGCGGCACGGCGACCGTGTCGACCACCGCGTCCGCGCTCGGGCTGGGCAGCGCGTCGAGCTACTCGGTACGGGACCTGTGGGCGCACACCACCGGCACCTCCGGGCCCACGATCAGCGCATCCGTGCCGTCGCACGGCGCGGCGATGTTCATCGTCTCCGGCGGCGGCACCCCACCGCCCGGCGGCGGCACGAGCGTGCTGCGCGGCGTCGGCTCCAACCGCTGCCTCGACGTGCCGAACGGCAACGAGACCGACGGCACGCTGGTGACCATCTGGGACTGCAACGGCGGCGCCAACCAGCGGTGGACACGGACCAGCGCCGGCGAGTTGCGCACCGCCGGCGGCAAGTGCCTCGACGTGTACGACAACCGCACCGCCAACGGCACCGCGGTCGAGGTCTGGACCTGCAACGGACAGACCAACCAACAGTGGCGGCTCAACGGCGACGGCAGCGTCCTCGCAGTCGGGGCCGGCAAGTGTCTCGACGTCCTCGGCAACGCCACCGCCAACGGGTCCACCGTCGCTATCTGGGACTGCAACGGCGGCAACAACCAGAAGTGGGGCACCAGCTGAGCACACCGACTCATCGGTAGCCGGCGCGCGTCAGCGCATCGCGGCGTACTCCGGTAGGCGGCGGGCGACCTCGGCCGGCGCGGGCATCCGGGCGATCTCCTCGGCGATCGTCCGGGCCGCGTCCCGATGCTCGGCGCCCCCGCGCCGCCCCAACAACCTGCTGGTCTGCTCGGCGATCGCCGCCGCGGTCACCTCGCCGGGAAGCAAACGCAGCGCGGCGCCCGCGGCGCTGACCGCGTCGGCATTCGCGAACTGGTCGGCACCCTGGGGCAGGATCACCTGGGGTACGCCGACCGCGAGCGCACCGAGGGTGGTGCCGCTGCCACCGTGGTGCACCACCACGTCGGCGTACGGCAACAGGTCGGCCTGCGGCACCCAGCCCCGCACCGTGACGTGGTCGGGCACCACACCGAGCTGCTCCGGCGGCACCCGCCCGGCGGCGACCACCACGCGGGCGTCCACCATCGCCAACCCCGCGATGGCCGTGGTGAGCAGCTCGGCTGTCCCGAACGCGGTGCCGAGGGTCAGGTAGACCAGCGGCCGGGACGTAGCGTCGCGCACCCCGTCGGGCAGCGCGGCCGGCGTGGAGTACGGGACCGGTCGCAGCTCGATCCGGCGGGCCGTGGCGAGGAAGCCCCGGTCCTGGAGCGAGGGCGGGCAGATGTCGACGTGCGGCCGATCGGGGGCCTCGGTGTTCCGCGTGGGCAGTTCGAGGCCGATACCCTCGGGGAACATCCGGCCGAATCCGTGCCAGACGCCCGGAATGCCGGCACGCTGGGCGGCGAGCGCCGCACCCGGCAGACCCCACTCATGGACCACCAGGTCGGGCCGCAGTCGGGCCAGCTCCGGTTCGAGGTCCTCGGCGTACACCTCGTAGAACGCGTCGCCGGGCCGGAATGGCCGCAGGCCGTTCGCGGCCAGCGGCGCGTGCACCTCCGTGCCGGCGGCGAAGTGCACCTCGTGCCCGGCGTCCCGGGCGGCGACCGCCAGCGGGATCAGCGGATACGTGTGACCGACGGACGCAAGGCTGGCAAACAGCACGCGCATGGCGCTGGACCCTACCGGGAGCCGCGCGTATACCGTGGGGCCCGGTCAAGCGGGAGGGACGTTCATGCGTCTGCACGTGGGATGCGCGATGTGGACCCACAAGTCGTGGCCGGGGCGTTCGCTTCCGCCGCAGGAGCGGCTGCGGCACTACGCCAGTTGGTGCGACGCGGTCGAGGGGAACACGACGTTCTACGCGACGCCGACCAGGGAGACCGCCGCCTCGTGGGCCCGACAGACCGAGCCCGACTTCCGGTTCGTCCTCAAGATGCCCAAAACCATCACGCACGAGCGCCGGCTCACCGACGCCGACGAGCCCCTGCGCGCCTTCCTGGCGGCGATCGAGCCGCTCGGCCCGCGTACGCACGCTCTCTGGATCCAGTTGCCGGGGTCGTTCGCGCCCACCGACGTGCCGACGCTGAGCCGCTTCCTGGGCCAGCTCCCCCGGTCGCACCGGTACGCGGTCGAGGTGCGCCATCCCGCGTTCTTCGACGATCCCCACGCGATCCGGCTCCTCGAGCAGACCCTCACCACCGCGGCAGCCGAGTGGATACCCTTCGACACCACCGCGTTCTTCGCGAACCCGCCGACCAGCGACGCGGAACGGGACGCGTGGACCAAGAAGCCGCGGGTGCCGTTCCGGGCCCGCGCGTTGACCGACCGGCCGATCGTCCGCTATCTCGGCCGCGACGACACCACGCGGACGACCGAGGGATGGCAGCGCTGGATCGACGTCGCCGCCGATTGGCTGCGCGAGGGACGCTCGCCGACGGTGTTCATCCACACGCCGGACAACGCCGACGCGCCCGTGCTCGCCCGGCGCTTCCATGACGAGGTACGCGCCCGCGTTCCCGAGCTTGCGCCACTGCCCGAGCCGATACCGGTGGAGCCGCTGACCCTCTTCTAACGCATGCCTTCGGCGTCGTTGAGGAGTTTGTCGAGGTGGAGCGACGTGTTGATCAGCGCGAGGTGGCTGAACGCCTGCGGGAAGTTGCCGATCTGCTCACCGGTGGGGGCGATCTCCTCGGAATAGAGGCCCAGCGGGTTGCTGTACGTGTGCATCTTCTCCATGGTCAACCGCGCCTCGTCGAGCCGGCCGGCCATCGCGAGGGCATCGACGTACCAGAAGGTGCACATGCTGAAGGTGCCCTCGGTGCCGGCCAGACCGTCCGGCGAGGCGGTCGGGTCGTACCGGTAGACGAGGCTGTCGGAGACCAGTTCGGCGTCCATCGCCCGCAGCGTCGACTCCCACATCGGGTCGGTCGCCGAGATGAAGCCGAGGCTCGGCATCGTGAGCAGCGACGCGTCCAGGATGTCGGTGCGGTAGTGCTGCACGAACGCGCCACGGTCGCGGTGGAAGCCGCGGGCGAAGACCTGCTCGTAGATGGCGTTGCGTTCCTTGGTCCAGCGGACGATGTCACTGGGTCGCCCGCGGCGCTGCGCGATACGGATCGCACGGTCGAGCGCCACCCAGGACATCATCCGGCCGTAGGTGAAGTCCTGCCGGCCCGAGCGGGTCTCCCAGATGCCGTCCTCGGGCTGGTCCCAGTGCTCGCAGAGCCAGTCGACCAGCTGTGCCGTTTTCCGCCAGCCCTCGTAGGGGGCGAGCAGCCCCTCGCGGTCGGCGCGTTCCAACGAGTTGAGCGCTTCGCCGTAGATGTCGAGCTGCAACTGCCCGGCGGCGCCGTTGCCCACCCGTACCGGTGCGGAGCCGCAATACCCCTCCAGGTGACCGAGCACCTCCTCGGGGAGGTCGGATGAGCCGTCGATCCGGTACATGACCTGCAGAGGCGTGTCGCCGTCCTGGGCGTCTCGGATACGCGCGTCGAGCCAGCCCAGATACTTCCGAGCCTCATCGGTGAAGCCCAGGCCGAGCAGCGCGTGCACCGAGAAGGACGCGTCGCGGATCCAGGTGTAGCGGTAGTCCCAGTTCCGCTCCCCACCCACCTGCTCGGGCAGCCCCGCCGTGGGCGCGGCGACCAGGGCGCCGGTCGGGGCGTACGTCATCAGCTTGAGCGTCATGGCCGACCGCTCGACCATCTCACGCCAGCGGCCGGTGTAGCGCGAGCCACCCAGCCACCTGCGCCAATGGTCGCGGGTCTCATCGAGTAGTTCCTGCGCCTCCTCCGTCGTCATCGCGCGGGGCGGGTGCGGGCACTCGGTCTCGATGACCACCCCTGCGGTGTCTCCCTCGTGCAGGGTCAAGACCGCGCTCACGCCCCCCTCATCGCGCCGGATGTCTGGCTGGTCGACGAAGCGTCTCGAATTCTTGAACGGGCTCAGGGTGAGGGCGAGCGTGGCGCTCCGAAAGACGTCGCCCTCCGAGTACACCTCAAGCTCGAACGGATCACGCCCGTAGTTGAACCGGGGCTGGCAGTCCAAGCGGAACCGCATGCTCCCCCGCACCATCCGCACCATCCGCACCAAACGGTGGTGGTCGGTGGCTTGCTCGCCGGTGACGGGCATGAAATCCAACAACTCACCCACGCCATCCACGCTGAGGAAGCGGGTGATCAGGATCGGCGTCTCGGGCAGGTAGAGCTGTTTGCTCGTGTAGTCGACGCCGTCCGGCGAGAACTGGGAAAAGCCGCCCTTACGGCGGTCCAGCAGGGCCCCGAAAATGCTCGGCGAGTCGAAGCGGGGCGCACAGAACCAGTCGACCGTGCCGTTCTTGCTGATCAGTGCCGCGGTCTGCAGATCACCGATCAGACCGTGGTCCCCCACTCTCGGGTAGGTGTTCACGCCGACTCCCGCCTCGTCAGACCGACTGCGGCGACTACCCAGGAGAGGCGCGCATACACGGGGGCGGGGCGGAAGAGCTTTCTCTCCCGCCCCGCCCCCCGCGCTGGGGGTCAGACGGCGCGGAAGGTCAGGTAGCGCCCGGCCGGGTAGGTGCGGAGGGTGCCCACGCCCGTCGCCTGGCCGGTGCAGTTCGACGTCTGGTAGAAGGTGACGTCCCGGAAACCGCTCCAACCGACGTGGCTGTCCGCGGTCCGGGGCACCGCCGCACAACCGGCTGGCGGGGCGGCGTAGTGCCCGACCTGCGTGGCGAAGGTTCCACTGTAGAAGGTCAGGCCGGCGTTCTCCTGCGCCGAGGCGGGCGAGGCCAGGGCGCCGAGCCCAGCGGTCATGATCGCGGACATGGCCAGAACGGCACCGGTCCTGCCTGCTCTTGCTCGCATGTGCAACCTCCAGTGCATCGACAGCAACTGACGTCATCGTTGTCGCACTTTGTTGCCATCGCAAGTACTTCTGGTCGTTAAGGGGACAACCGGAACAGTGACCCCGATCCTGACCACCGCAGACGCGGCTGCAAATTTTTCGTGGGCACCCGTTCATTGCGGAACCGCAGCTTCCACAATCGTCGTTAGCGTGGCCGTAGAAGACATCGACGAGGGAGGACGACCATGGGTCTGCGCGGATTTGCCACCTTGAACTTCTGGGCCGACGACGTGGCGGCAGCCACAGCCTGGTACGCGGAGTTTCTGGGCACCGAGGCCTACTTCCTGCGGCCGGGCCCCGACGGACGCCCGGCCTACACCGAGTTCCGCATCGGCGACTACCAGGGCGAGCTGGGCATCATCGACCGCAGGTACGCGCCGCCCGGCGCCACCGAGCCCGGCGGCGCCGTCATGCACTGGCACGTCGACGACCTCGAGGCCACTGTCGCGCGACTGCTGGCGATGGGCGCCACGGAGTACCAGCCGATCACACCGCACGGCGACGAGGGCTTCATCACGGCGGCGGTGGTCGACCCGTTCGGCAACGTGCTGGGCGTCATGAACAACCCGCACTACCTCGAGATCCTCTCCACGGTGAAGCCCGCCTGACGTGGCCGTGGACGTACTCGACTTCCCCGACGCCACGGCGTGGGAGACTTGGCTCGCCGCGCAGCACGAGGTGCGGAGCGAGGCGTGGCTGCGAATCGCCAAGCGGCACTCCGGGCTCGCCTCGATCGCGATCGCGGACGCTCTCGACGTGGCCCTCTGCTACGGCTGGATCGACGGTCACCGCAAGGGCCTGGACGACGTGTCGTTCCTGCAGCGGTATTCGCGCCGCCGCCCGACGAGTTCGTGGTCGCAGGTCAACGTGGCGAAGGTCGAGGTGCTGACGGCGGCCGGACGGATGCGGCCCGCGGGGCTCGCGGAAGTCGCGGCCGCCAAGGCGGACGGCCGCTGGGAGGCGGCGTACGAGTCACAGCGCACCCACCAGGTGCCGCCCGATCTCACCGCGGCACTGGATGGTGATCCCCGTGCGAACGCCGCCTTCGAGCGGCTCGGCCGCTCCGCCCGCTACGCCGTGATCCTGCCGCTGCTCAAGGCCCGCTCCCCGCAGACGCGCGCGAAGATCCTGGCCCAGGCGGTCGCACGACTGGCAGCTCAGGAGCAGCGGTGAGCCGTCCTGTCAGAAGCCGGTGGTACGAACTGCGCTGACCGGAGACGCGCGGATCAACGGAGGGGACGATCATGGAAACACGGGAGGCTGCTCGGCGCTGGGCCGAGACCTGGACCACCGCCTGGCCGGGTCAGGACGTCGACGCGATCCTCGCGCTGCAACGAGAGGACGGCGACCACTGGGCCTCCCTGTTCCGCCCGTACCGGGGGCGTACCGGTCTCCGGAGTTACCTGGAGGAGTCCTTCGCCGAGGAGTCCCGGCCCGCGCAGGTGTGGTTCGCCGAGCCGCGGGTCGACGGAGATGCCGCAGCCGTGGAGTACTGGGCGGTGATCCACATCAAGGACCAGCCGATGACCATCTCCGGGTGCACGCTGCTGCGCTTCGACGAGGCCGGCCTCGTTGCGGAGGCACGCGACTACTCACACGTCACGGAAGGCGAGCACACCCCGCCGGTCGGCTTGTTCGGGTGACCCCGAGGCGAGCAACGGCCCTCGGGGCGACGGCGCGGCGAGTCCGGCCGTTCAGACCCGCTCGTGCCGCTCCATGGCCCGCCGCACCAGCTCTGCCGCTCTGCCGGCATCCAACCCGCTGGCGATGAGCAGGTCGTGTGCGGCCGTCCGGAACAGCCCGATGGCGATCATCCCCGAATAGCCCAACCGGTGGGTGTGCGGGCGGGTGGGGTCGGGCGGCCGCATCTCGCCCTGTGCGCGTCCGGCCATCTCGACGGCCGCCAGGATCTGCTCGCGCGGCCCCTGCGGCTCCTTACGGGCGCGGATCGTGCACCTCAGGGTCTGCACGCTGGTGGCCAGCAGGTCGATGGCCTCCGGGAGCTCGTCCGGTATCGGTTCATCGTCCTTGAGGGCTGTCGTCAGCAGCCTCGCGATGGACCGGCAGCTGTGCAGGCTGCGCTCCAGTTGCCGGACGGCCCGGGTGTAGAGAGCCAGAGACGGCCGGTCGTGCCAGCGTAACGGCGCCAGGCGCACCACGTCCTGGGCGGCATCGAGCCCCTCGTCCAGCGCGGTCAGCCGGGGGTCGAGGCTGCGCAGCCAGCGGAGGCTCCGCTCGGCTCCACCAAGATCACGGGCGCGCAGCGCGGCAGCCAGGTCGTGCATGGCGGCGATCGCCGGATCGAGCACGGGCTCGGCCAGGCGCCGCACCGTCCGCTGGGGGTGGATGGGCACCAGCAGCAGACCGACCGCCAGCCCGATGAGCCCTCCGACCGCGGCGTCGACGAAGCGCGGGATGGAGAGGTCCCGCACGGGCGGCTCCAGGGTGGCGATGAGCACCGCGGTGCCCCCGGCCTGGGTGAGCAGCGAACCACCGCCCTTGAGCAGGATGGCGACGATGATCGCCAGCACGACGACCACGCCGGTCTGCCAGGGTCCGATGCCGAACAGGGGCATGAGCGCGTCGCCGACGGCGAGGCCGAGAACCACCCCCGCCAACAGTTCGACGGTACGCCGTAGGCGTGACCCCATCGAGGCGGCCACGATGCCGACCGCTGTGGTGGGCGCGAAGACCGGGGCGGAATTGTCCAGGAACTGGTACCCCACGAACCAGGCGAGTCCCGCCGCGATGCCGGCCTGTAGCGCGAGCAGGCCGTACAGGCGTAACCGCCAGGCGCGGGCCCTCAGCGCAGGCTTACCCCACTCCCGCAGTCGCGCGAAAATACGGCCAACCCGTGACCGCCGGTGCGGTGCCGGGTCGACGTCGGCTGCCGGCTCCTGATCAGCGGACACCCGCGCCGGTTACCCGCCGCAGGCGAACTTATCCGACGAGTACGGGTGACCCGCTCAGTGGGCCGGGTTCGGGGTGTGCGGGAGTCGACCCAGTTGGTGCCAGTCGGTCTCCGCGACCTCGACGTCGTAGTGGGCGGCTGCGGCGAGGATGTTTTGAAAGGCCAGCTCTCGGTCCTTGTCGCTGACGCCCTGCACCTGATCGAACCGGGCGATGGCATTACGAACGTGGCCCGCGTCGGTCAACGGCTCCTTGCGCTTGCCGGGAAACGCGAAAACGCTCTCCGGCAGCTCGCGCTTGTCCTTGTCCGACAGGCCGCCGTGCTTCTCGTGGGGCTTCCAGGTCGACTTCATCGCTCACCATTACCCACTCGCCGCCCGTCAGCACCCGCGCCGCAAGATCCATATCATGCGGGCGAGGCGGGCCAAGATCGAACCCACCCTCAAACCGTCCTTTGTGGAGTGCGAGCATGGCCGGCATGGATATCTACGAGGACGCCCGTACGGTGTCGCGCGCCGACCTGGCTGCCTGGCTGCGGCAACTGGCGAACCAGCTGGAGTCTGATGGGCGGATCTTCTACGGCGCCGCCGGCGCGGTGACCGTCGCCGACACGGTGCGGTGCGAGTTGGAGATCGAGCGCGAGAGCGAGACGGAGCTGTCCGTCGAGATCGAGTTCTCCTGGACCGTCCCCGCTCCGGCGAAGGCGGCGGACGACGACGCGGAGACCGAGGAGGACGACGAGGCAGCCGAGGCGACGCCGACGGCGTGACCCCGTACCGACCGGCGGTTGACGGCGGCCACCGAGCGATGGTGGCCGCCGTTCCCGTTCCCTCACCCAGGGCGAATGTTGATCCTTTGTGGCCATCCCGCCCGCTTCCCGAAACCTGGACGCCCTACTGTGCAGCGCGGTACAGGACGGGCCAAGGAGAGTCATGACGAGTGCGGTTCATCGCCGGGGGCACCGCCTGGCCGACATGTGCCAGGACCTGGTGGGCGCGCCCTGGTTCAACCTGGCCAGCTTCGTCGTCATCGTCGTCAACGCGCTGGTGCTGGGTCTCGAGACGTACGACAGGACGGGCCTCGTCTCCGAAGCCCCGCTGCGGACCGTCGAATCCGCGTGCCTGGGCTACTTCGTGCTGGAGTTGGTGGTGCGGTTCGGCGCACACCTCCGAAGCCCGGTCGGCTTCTTCCGGGACCCGTGGAACGTGTTCGACCTGCTCATCGTCGTCGCGCCGCTGGTGCCCGGCGTACGGGAGAACGTGACCATGCTGCGGCTGCTGCGCCTGGTCCGCATCGTCCGCGCGTTCCGCCTCTTTCCCAGCCTGCGGGTCATCCTCGTCGGGATCCGGCGCAGCCTTCCCGGGCTCGGCAGCTTCCTGCTGGTCATGATCCTCGTGCTGTACGGGTACGCGATGGTCGGCTGGATGCTCTTCGGCACCGCCTATCCCGACCGCTTCGGCACCGTCGGGCAGGCGATGCTCACCCTGTTCCTGCTGCTGTCGCTGGACGGCATCACCGATGCGCTCCAGGCCGGCCGGGAGGTCACGGGATGGGCGGTGGTGTTCTACGTCTCGTACATGGTCAGCGCCTGCTACCTGCTCACCAACCTGCTGGTGGGCGTGGTCATGAACGCACTCGACGAGGCCCACCAGGAGGAGCGCGCCGCAGCCGCGCAGGCCGCCGTGCCGGTGCCTCCCGGCGAGCCCAGCGGACCCTCGGTCCACGAGCAACTGGCCCAACTGCGCGCGATCATCACCGACCTGGAACATCGGCTGCCGGAAGCTCATCACGCCGAGTGACGGAACAGTCCCTTATGTACAGTCCTGCGTCGTGATGATCTAATTCATCCGGAAGTCTCACGTTTGGGCGGGGCGACCCGCCCATGAACTCGAGGGAGCGCGCATGACCGTCACCGCCGATTTCAGCAAGCTGGTCGTCAAGGCCTACCAGGAGAAGAGCCTCGCCGAGCTGGTCGACTCCCCGGTGGACGCGCTCACCGGCGTCAGCGCCGGCGACGCCAAGCTGCTCAAGGAGGCGTTCAACATCGTGACCGTCGGCGACCTCGGCCGCAGCCCGTACTTCCGCACCGCTCAGGCCCTGGTCGCTCTGGCCGCCGCCAAGTAATGACGCGCTAGCGCAGAACGCTGCGGGGGCACCCACCGTCGGAACCGACGGTGGGTGCCCCCGTTTGCGGGACGCAGGTCAGCTCTGCCGATGAACCGCAGCAGACCACCCTCGTTGGTGCCGCCATCGCTGAGGTACTCGAAGCCGAGCAGCACGGTCTTCCCGGAAACACGGACCCTCTTCTAAGGGGTTACGGAACGATCGGCGGCACGTCGTCGATGCGCTCGGCCTGAGGTAGCCCAGCGGCCGCCGCGATGACCTCGATGGCGTCCTCCAGTGAGGTGGCCTCCGGAAGGACGAGTTCGCCGGGCCAGCCAAGAACGTCAACCGCGGCATACCAGCCGCTCATGTCCGCGGCCGAGAACTCGCTGGCCTGCGGACGCGTGAGGTGCCGCCGCAGTGTCTCGGGCAGGGACACGTCGAGGTAGCAGAACAGGGATCGACCGCGATGGCCGTCTCGGAGGTTCGTCAGCATGGCCCGGTGGCGGCTGGTGTGCAGGATGCCCTCCAGCACCACGTGGTAGCCGTGGTCGAGGGCGAAACGAACCGTCTGCTCGATCAACGCGGGTGCGGCGCCGCCGGGCTGGTCCCGTTCGCGAAGCACGATCCGGCGGAGGTAGTCCTGCTCGACCAGGGCACACCCCCGACCGTGCCGACGCCGCAACTCCCGCGCGATGCTGCTCTTGCCCGAGCCGGAATTACCGCGGATACAGACGAGGATCGTGTCCGGGGTGCCGGCGAAGACCCGACGCGGCAGCTCACCCTGGGTCATCAGCCGATCCTAGGGTGAGGCACCGTCGGCGGTTGTCAGGAAGCGGGCGGCCGGTGGTGGTCGCGATGTGCGGCTCCCCCGGGGGCCGGGCAGACCTCTGACACGGCGAGGACCGGGTCCGAGCGGACCCGGCCCTCGCCGTCGCTGTCGGGCTACGGCCTCGGATCGTGGATCAGGCGATCCAGGCACCCTCGTTGCAGTTGTACCGATTGCTTCCGGCGTACTCGCAGACCTCGACGTAGATCCACTCTTCTTCCGGGAACATGTTGCTCGACGCGGAGGAGCACTTGCCGTCGTTGGACTGGTCGTAGACCCAGTAGGTGGTCCCCGAGACGGTCGACTCCGCCATGGCGACCACACCACGGCCGTCCGACTCGTTGTCGCAGACCGTGATCTTCTCGACCCCGGGGTAGCCGTTCAGGTCGCCGTCGAAGAACGCTCCGCTGGTGCTGAATCCAGTGCCGCTGAAGGTGTACCACCAGCCCAGGTTGCTGGAGGCGGACGCCTGGGTGCCGGTGCCCAGGACCGCCAGGGCCGCTACCGCCGGGATGATCGCGGCCTTTCGAAGCCATCGCATAGGACTGTCTCCCTCGTTGTTGCCGTCACGCCCGCGCGAAGCCAGTGGCGCAGGCGGGATCTTCTTGTGTCGTACCGCCTCAGCGCGCTGACGTGTACCTGCAGTACGTGACGACATCGCCGGCGTAGTTACACACCTTGATGTTGATGGCGATCGACTCGCTGATGTCCGCTGACGCCGAGGCGCAGTCGGAGTTGGAGCTGGGGTCGCTCACCTTGATGAGTACGGTGCCGTTCGCGGGGTCACCCGCGTTCGGACGGTAGATGTAGCCGCGGACCCCCCAGCCGTCCGCGGCCTGGTCACAGACGGTGAGCCTGTCACCGTCCTCGGTCCAGTTCGCCACGCCACTGCCGTCACTCAGCCAGATCGGCGAGGCCGCCTGTGCCGCGCCGGCGGTCAGGAGGACTCCGGCGGTGGCCGTGGCGACCACGGCGGTGATCCGGTGTCTCCAGGCGCCGCCAACCACCGGGTGGATCATGGCCTTCCGAAGCCGCAGCATGTGACTAGCTCCTCCGTCGTTCACGTCAGGCCCGGGCGAAGCCGACGGCGCAGTTGAGTCTTTCGCTGGACCCCATGTACTCGCAGACCTCGACCTTGACCGGGGTCTCCTCGGCGACCATGTTGTAGGCCATGCTCGTGCAGGCGCCGTCGTTCGACGGATCCTTGATCCAGTCGATGAGGCCGTCGCCGTTGCTGGTGATGCCGTCGAAGTAGAGCCGCCCGATGAGCCCTCGGCCATCGCTCTTGTTGTCGCAGACGGTGATCTTCTCGACGTTCGGGTAGCCGTTCAGGTCAGCGTCGAAGAACACCCCGCCACTCGCGCCGACCGTGTAGAGCCAACCGAGGTTGCTGCTCGCCTGCACCGGCGCGGCGCTACCGAGGATGACCGCCGCCGCGCTGGCGACGGCCAGACCAAACTTCAAAGACCGCTTCATGAGTACGTGTGCCTTCCCTTGGTCCGCTGTTCTCGCCAAAGGGACACTGGGCTACCAGGCTTGACATTTGCTTACCATCCGGTCGCCAACGGTCGGGGCGCTGGCCGCACTACGTCCTTTAAGGATGGTTTAAGAACCTGTCGGGGACGGGGGTGCAGCGCTTAACATTCCGGCGGCCACGGTCGTCCGGCCAGCTGCTCGTGTCTTGCCTGTTGGGGAGTGACACCCGTGTCGTACGCCTCGTTCCGCGACCCCGACGCAAGCCCGGCACCGGCACGTCCCGGCCGCCCGGGGTGGTTCGCCCCCAGCAAGCTGGGCATGGCCGCCGGTGGAGTGGCCGTCGTCCTCGTGGCCGCGGCCGCAGTCGTGTACCTGGCTGACGCCCCCACCAAGCCCGACCCGTCGAACGCGGCCAACGCCCTCGCCGACACCTCGCCGGCGGCCGCGCAGCTCGGGTCGCCGAGCGCACCGCCGTCCGCCCCCGCTACGTCGACCTCTGTAACGCCGCCGGCCGCTGCCGCACCGGTGATTCCCAAGACCGGCTGGGTCCCTGTCGACCAGGCGGCCTGGAAGGCACAGGCCGACGCGTACAGAGCATTGAAGGTCGACCCCGCCCCGGCCAGCGTCGGCAACCTCCCGGAGTTCCGCGCCGACTGCACGTACAGCCACCGTCTGCCGGACGACCCGATTGTCGCGCCCGGCCTGCCGGGCGCCTCGCACATGCACTCGTTCGTCGGCAACAAGGCCCTGACCGCGAACACTCAGGCCAAGGATCTGCTGAAGTTCACGGCCACCTCCTGCAAGCCGATGCAGGACCACTCCGCCTACTGGGTGCCGACGCTCTACGACAACGCGACTGGCAAGCCGGTCGAGACCTCGGGCTTCCGGGTCTACTACCGCTCGGCCATGAAGAGCTCGACCGGTCAGATGCCCACGCCCAACGGCCTGCGCATGATCACCGGCGACGCCAAGAAGAAGCAGCCGACACCGCGTGGCGCGACCGGCCAGTTCTACTGCGCCTTCTACGGCCCCGGGGACCTCGACGGCATCGCCCGCAGCACCAACGGCAACTGGCCCATCTGCGGTGGGGACGCCACGCTGCACTTCATGATGCAGTTCCCGGATTGCTGGGACGGCAAGCACCTGGACAGCCCCAACCACAAGGACCACGTGGCGTACGGTGCCAACAACGCCTGCCCGCGCAGCCACCCGGTGAAGATCCCGGCGATCACCTTCGACATCCAGTACCCGGTGAAGGGCACCCCGGCGGGCTACTACCTCTCCTCGGACAAGGGCGGTAAGAGCGCCTCGTCGATGCACGGTGACGCCTTCGTGATGTGGGACGTCGCCACCATGAACAAGCGCACCAAGAACTGCCTCCTCCAGCGAAGGACCTGCGACAACTACGGCTACCAGAAGTAGCGGGCCGTTGGCCTACCTGGAGCGCGACGCCGACGGCGCCTCGCCTAGTGGGAGATGGGCAGCCAGACGGGTGCACGGGGTCGACGCGGGCAACCTCGTCGAGGTCGTCGCCAAAGTCGGGTGAAACAACATCTGGGCACCCACCCGTGAGGGTGGATGCCCAGATTATTGCTGGTGCGCCGCCAGGGACTTGAACCCCGAACCCGCGGATTAAGAGTCCGCTGCTCTGCCAATTGAGCTAGCGGCGCTCGTCGGCAACGGAGGAAACATTAGCACCCACCTGAGCCGGGCTCCAATCCGGTTCCCCGGCTCCCCCCTTCGGTCGAGCTTACCGGGCAAAAACCTGCAAACCGTCCAGTACGCGAAGGACGGGACCGTGGGCGAAGGCGGTGATGGGGCACTATGTCCGCCAGGTACGCGAGAACAGAGGTGGGGATGGCAGGGTTCACGCGGGCTGGGGCGGTGCTGGGTGCTCTGACCCTGGCGGCGTCGCTGGCACTGACCGGGTGTGGCGACAAGCAGAAGAAGCCGGAGTTCGTCGGCGGAGCCGGATCGAGCGCAAGCGCCGCACCTGGCGCGACCGACCCGTCCACAGCGGCGGCGCCGAGCGGGACCGCGCTGACGCTGAGCCCGGCCGACGGCACGAAGAACAGGCCGGTGAGCACGGAGATCAGCACCACACTCCCGGACGGCGCAAAGGTGTCCGAGGTCACTCTGACCGCTGCGAGCGGCGGCACGGTCGAGGGCAAGCTGCGTGCGGACGGCTCGTCCTGGGTGCCGTCGGCCCCACTGAAGTGGAGCACCCGCTACACGGCCACGCTGACCGCGACCGGGCCGGGTGGGACGACCAGCCAGGGCACGAGCAGCTTCACCACGATGGCCAAGCCGAAGTCGACCATCGGGTCCGGCCTCTATCTCTTCGACGACAAGACCTACGGGGTGGCCATGCCGGTGGTCACCGAGTTCACCCCGGGCATCCCGAAGAAGGACCGGGCGGCGGTGCAGAAGCGGATGTTCGTGAAGACCGACCCGCCGCAGCCGGGGGCGTGGCACTGGCTCGACAACGGCACGCAGGCCTACTACCGGGCGCCGGAGTACTGGAAGCCGGGCACCACGATCACGGTGCGGATCGCTCTGGCCGGCATGCCGTTGAGCAACGGCAAGTACGGCAACGTCGACCGCAAGGCCACCGCGAAGATCGGCCGGGCGTTCGAGATGAAGGTCGACAACGCCAACAAGCAGATGACGGTGTACGAGAACGGTGCGGTGGTCCGCACGTTGCCGGTGAGCCTCGGCGCGAAGAGGACCCCGTCCTCCAGCGGCACCCTGGTCGTGATGGAGAAGAAGGAGGCGACGGTCTTCGACACCCGCGACGACCCGGACCCGGCCAACCGCTATGTCACTGACATCCAGTTCGCGCAGCGGCTGACCTGGGGTGGCGAGTACATCCACGCCGCGCCGTGGTCGGAGGACAAGCAGGGCCGGGTGAACGTCTCGCACGGCTGCGTCAACGTGTCGACGGCGAACGCCCGGTGGCTGTTCGACAAGACGCGGATCGGTGACCCGATCACGATCAAGGGCACCGAGCGCAGGCTGGCCGCCGGAAACGGCTGGACCGCCTGGAGCCTGAGCTGGTCGGACTTCGTCAAGGGCAGCGCTCTCCCGGTGCCCGAGGGCGGGTCGGGCCCGGCGCTCTGAGGCGTCCGGCACGCGCGCCGGCCCGTACCGTCGGTACGGGTCGGCGCGTACCCTTGCACTGCCCGCGACGCGACGACGCCCGCGCGCGCACCCCGCAGGCCCGGCCAGGACACAAGCCAGATTCACGAAACGCCGGATACTACCCTTATTCCGGCATTTTCGTCGGCGTGTTTCGGTTCACCCTCGGCAACCGGGGCCGGCTCTCGCGCGTCAGTAGGACGATGGGTCAGGGACCACGACTGTGAGGACATCATGCGAGCTAGCCAGGACCAGCTGATCCGGCCCCGTGGGCGACGCCGCGCACTCGCTGTGGGGCTACTCGCCGTGGCGCTGACCTTGACGTCCGCCTGCACCGACAGCGACGGCGGCGGAAAGCCGTCCTCGTGGCAGGGCGGCGGTCAGAGCGAAGCCCCGAAGGCGGCGGCGACGATCAGCGAGCCGGCGGCCGACGCCAAGGACGTGCCGGCGTCCACCGGCATCACCTTCACGACGAAGGACGCCACGAAGACCGCCGTCGAGCTCAAGGACGCGGGCGGCAAGGCGGTCGAGGGCACCCTCGCCGCGGACGGCAAGAGCTGGGTGCCGGTCGGCGCTCTGGACTACGGCACGAGCTACACGGCCACGGTGACCGCTACCGGTGACGACGGCCGTCCGGCCACCGCGACCAGCACCTTCACCACGATGGCGAAGCCGAGCAACCAGGTCCGCGTGAGCAGCTTCCTCGGCGACAACCAGGTGGTCGGGGTCGGTATGCCGCTGATCGTGAAGTTCAGCCGGGCCATCCCGGAGAGCTACCGCGACGACGTACAGCGCCGGATGACGGTGAAGTCCACGCCGGCCCAGGAGGGCATCTGGCACTGGGTGAGCCCCACCGAGGTGCGGTACCGGCCGAAGACGTTCTGGAAGGCCGACAGCAAGGTCTCCTACCGGGTGCAGGCCGGCGGCCTGCCGATGGGTGACGGCTGGTTCGGGCGCGCCGACCTCAGCGTGGACGTCAAGATCGGCCCCTCGCTGGTCATGACGGTGGACGACAAGACCAAGCGGATGACGGTGACCCGCAACGGCTCCGTGATCAAGACCATCCCGGTCAGCCTGGGCAAGAAAAGCACGCCGTCGTCCAGCGGGACCATGGTGGTGATCGAGAAGCTGCGCAAGACGGTCTTCGACACCATGGAGGAGCTGGGCCCGGAAGAGGGCTACCGCACGAAGATCGACTACGCCCAGCGGCTCACCTGGGGCGGCGAGTTCATCCACGCCGCCCCCTGGTCCGAGGGGCAGCAGGGCACCACGAACGTCTCGCACGGCTGCGTGAACGTCTCGATGGCCAACGGTGCCTGGCTCTTCAACAACACCCGGGTCGGCGACCCGATCACGGTCAAGGGCACGATCCGCAAGCTCCAGAACGGCAACGGCTGGACCGACTGGAACATGAGCTGGGACCAGTACGTCAAGGGCAGCGCCCTGCCGTACGAGCCCGCAGCCGACCCGGACGCCGCAGCCACCCCCGGCGCCACGGGCAGCACCCCCACCCCCACGCCGACCGCGTAACAGCCGCACACGCGAAAGCCCCCTCCGCGGAGGGGGCTTTCGTCGTTTCCATCCCCGAACAAACGACTGAGGCCCCCTCGTGAGAGGAGGCCTCAGTCGCAACTCGCTGGGTGACTGATGGGAATTGAACCCACGACAACCGGGACCACAACCCGGTGCTCTGCCAACTGAGCTACAGCCACCATGCCGCCGTCGCCCGGTGAATCGCCCCGGGCGGGGTGCGGACCAATAATAGCCACACCCCGGCCGACCGCGTCCAGCGGGTTCCCGGGTCAGCGTGCGCTCAGAGCTCGGCGGCGATCGCCTTGGCCGTCTCCACGTCCGGGCCGGGCAGCGGGACGAAGACGGTCCGTCGGTAGTACTCCAGCTCGCGGATGCTCTCCCGAATGTCGGCCAACGCCCGGTGCGCCAGGCCCTTCTGCGGCTGACCGAAGTACACGCGGGGGTACCAGCGCCGGCAGAGCTCCTTGATCGAGGAGACGTCGATCATCCGGTAGTGCAGGTGCGCGTCGAGGCGCGGCATGTCCCGGGCGATGAAGCCCCGGTCCGTGGCGATCGAGTTGCCGCACAGCGGGGCGGTACGCGGGTCCTTGACGAAGCTGCGGACGTACTCCAGGACCCGGTCCTCGGCCTCGGCCAGGGTGACCGCCGAGCGGCGGACCTCCTCGGTGAGGCCGGACTTGGCGTGCATCGTCTGGACGATCTCCGGCATCGCCTCCAACGCGGCCTCGTCGGCGTGGATCACCACGTCGACCCCGTCACCCAGCACGTTGAGGTCTGGATCGGTGACCAGTGCCGCAACCTCGATCAGCTTGTCCCTGCCGAGGTCCAACCCGGTCATCTCACAGTCGATCCAGACGAGAAGATCAGCCACCGGGACAGCCTACGCGTCGCCGCCGACCCGCGGCTGCGCGCTCTCGCCGGACCAGCCCGCTAGGGTTTCGGGGTGCCAGCCGAACCAGTCGCACCGCCCGCCGTCACCGACGACGATCCCGGCGGCCGTACGGTCCGTCGGCTGGTCGCCGTGGTGGCGCTGATCGCCGTGCTCCCGGCGCTCTACCTGCCCGGCCTGGTGCACAACTTCTTCGACCTGAAGATCTACATGTCCGCCATGGACTGGTGGACGGCGGGCAACCCGCTGTACGACTACGTCCAGCCGGACCGGGTGCAGGGTGAGCTGTACTTCACCTACCCGCCGTTGAGCGCGCTGCTGCTCTGGCCGTTCGGGCTGCTGCGGCTGGGCGCCACCGTGACGATCTTCACGGTGCTCACCGTGGTGGCCCTGGTGGTGACCACCCGGTGGCTGGTGACGCCGGTGATCGCCCGGCACGACCTGCCGCGGGCGTTCACCCTGACCGTCGCCGTGCTGTTGGTGCTGGCGGTGGAGAGCACCCGCGAGACGATCACCTTCGGACAGATCAACATGCTGCTGGTCGTGCTGATCCTGGCCGACCTGCTGTTCGCCGTACCGCAGGGGCGGCGCTGGGCCGGGGTCGGCATCGGGCTGGCGACGGCGCTCAAGCTCTTTCCCGGCATCTTCATCGTGTATCTGCTGGTCACCCGGCGGTGGCGGGCCGCGGCGGTGGCGAGCGCGACCGCAGCGGCGGCGACCCTGCTCGCGGCGGTGGTCGCACCCGGCGACTCGTGGCGGTTCTGGACCCACGAGTTGTGGGCCACCGATCGGGTGGGGCGCACCGACTACACCGGCAATCAGTCGCTCTTCGGGCTGCTCAGCCGCTTCAGCGCGCCGGACAAGCCGAACCAGTTGCTGTGGCTGCTGGTGGTCGCCGTGGTGGCCGCCTACGGGCTGTGGCGGGCGGTGCGCGCGGCCCGGGCCGGCGACGGGTTGACCGGCCTGACCCTGACCGGGCTGGTCGGCGCCCTGGTCAGCCCGATCACCTGGACCCACCACATCTACTGGTTCGTGCCGGCGGTGGTGCTGCTCACCGACGCGGCGCTGGCGGCGAGAGGCCCGGACGAGGTGCGTCGGCGACGGTGGCTGGGCGGGCTCGCGGTGGGCACCGCAGTCCTGATCATCTACGGCGTGGTGTCGTTCCACGACTGGGGCGTGGCCCCGGTCCGCACCGACGACCCGGTGGACTTCGTGCTTCGCAACGGGTACGTGCTGCTCAGCCTGCTGTTGCTGGTGGCCCTGCCGGTCCGGCCGGCCCGTGCGACGGAAAAGTCGCACCAAATGGACAGATCTCCCCAGTAGTCACGATCAGCGCTAATCTGGGCTCACCTACCTCAAGCGTCGCTCGGGTAGCACCGATCCCCCGGTGAGGGTGGCCCTCCGTGTCGGCAGCGCGGAGGGCCACTCGCCGTCTCATCCACCACCACCGGCCGGGGCGTGGGCCCAGGGGCGGCCGGCGGCCAGGCCAGGCTGAGCGTCACCTGCGGCGGGCCGGGCATCCGGGGCGGCGTCTCCAGGTCGGCGAGAGTGGCTGGGCGGACGGCGCCGAGCGCCGATCGGGACCGCTCGCCCGCGCCGGAGGCGACCGACGCGAACTGCCGTTCGCCCACGCCTGAGCCGACCGAGGTGAGTTGTCGCTCGGCCGGCAGCGGCCGGGCCGGGTCGCCGTCGTCGGCCGGTCGGGCGCGCAGACCGCTCAACGAGCTGACCCCGAGCCGGCCGGCGAGCACCGGCACCTGGTCCGGCTCGACCACGAAGACCACCTCGCGCGGGCGCAACGGTCGCAGCAGGAGCAGCACCGCACACGCCACCAGCAGCACCCCCACGGCCAGGAGCCCTCCGGGATCGGCGTGCCGGGTCACCAGCCAGAGCGCTCCGCCGGCGAAAAGCGCCGGAATCCCGATGACCAACAGCAGCATTCCGGCGACCACCCGCACGAACCGCATCCGTTCCGTCTCCCTCCGTAGCCAGGTACCCGGCAGACCTTACCGACGTACGCCGCTTGATCTGCGGATATTCATGGCACGGCCAAAAGCACGCTGGCCCGCCGGATGCTCCGGCGGGCCAGCGGGTGCGGCGGGGTCAGGACTTGGCAGCCGGCTCCCGGCGGGTCCGCGCGAACGCCAGCCCGCCCAGCACCAGGCCGGCCAGACCGGCGACGAGCCCGGCGATGCCGAGGCCGAGCGCGGCGCCGTTGCCCTCGTCCTCGTCATCGTCGTCCCCGTCGGCGACGGCCGCGGCGGCCGGCGCGGCCGATGCCGACGGCGCGGCGGCGGTCAGGGTGAGCACCGGCGCCGGGTGCTCCGGCTCGGTGCCGGCCGCCGGCGGGTCGATCCAGCGCACGATGTTGCCGTCCGAGTAGGTCTGCAGGGTCTTGAAGACCATCGAGTCGACCTTCGGCAGCGGGCCCAGCGAGACCGGGAACTCCTGGAACTGGCCCGGCTTCACCGCCGCGTCGCCGGTTGCCGTCCAGGTCAGCTTGGCCACCGCCTCGGTGAGCTGGCTGCCGTGCACCTCGATCGGCGGGTTCACCTTGCGCTTCTCCACCGCCAGCGTCCAGCCGGGAACCGGCATGGTCGACACCGAGCCGATCGGGGATTCCTCCGGCAGCACCACCTCCACCTTGGTGGTCGACGTGCTGTCGCTCTCGTTGGGCACCCGGAACGCCACCCGGGCGTAGCCACCCTGAACCGCCTCCTTCGGGTTCACGGTGACGTGAGCCGAGGCGGGCCCGGCGAAGCCGAGGACAGCGGTGGCGGTGAACGCCAGGGCGGCAGCGGCGGTTGCGGTGCGCCGGAGTCGGATCATGGGATTCGGGAACCTCTCTAACGGATGGGCACGGTGGCGGTCACCGTGGCCTGGTCGATGTCGGTCGTGCGGACGGTGAACGTCAGTTGCCACTCACCGGCGGCCGGCAGGCTGACGTCGCCGTACGCGTGGTAGTCCGTCAGCGGCAGCAGCGGGACCTCGATCGGCTCGATCCCGGCCGACGGCAGGGCGGCGGTCGCCCGCCACTCCTTGACCGGCTGCGGCTTGTTGTCCTTGGTGTAGGCGTACAGGTGCAGCGAGTTGTTGCCCCGCGTGGCCGGGTCCAGCTCGACCTGCAACGAGAACAACGGGCTGGACAGGGTGGTGGTGAAGAGGCCCGCCTCGATCCCGGCCGGCTCGGCGGCGGCGGTCCGCGCGGGAGTGGTCTGCACCAGCGTCGCGGACAGGCCCAGCACCACCACGGTGACGGCCAACTCCACCCAGACCGCCCGACGCACCGGCACCGGCCGTTGCGCCGCGACGCGCCGACGCACCAACTGCCGGGAGTACGCGGCCACCGCGATCACCACCGCGAACAGCCCGATCTTGGCCAACAGCAGTTGTCCGTACGTGGTGCTGACCAGAGCGCTCGGGGTCGCCACCTCGATCAACGCCTGGACGGTGCCGGCCAGCAGCAGCGCCGAGACGGCGAGCGCCGCCCAGCGGGACCAGATCGGCAGGATCGCGCTCAGCTCCCGTTCGTCGGCCTGGCGCAGCAGGAAGCCGCCGAGCATCAACAGGCCGCCCAGCCAGACCGCCATGCTGCCCAGGTGCACCGCGTCGACCACCACGGAGACCGCCGGTGCCGGGGAGGCCGCCGGGTGCCCGGCCAGCGGCCAGGTCAGCAGGGCGGCGGCGCCCAGCACGGCCAGGATGATCGAGTCGGCGCGGCCGGCCGGGCGGGTCAGCAGGGGCCGGAGCAGGAACACCGAGGCCGCCAGCAGGCCGAGCCGGACGAGGTGGGCGGCGCCGAAGGCGCTGCCGAACACGCTGCCGAACCCCTCGCCGGTGACGTCGAAGAGGCCACCGCCGGCGGTGTAGGGCACCTGCAACCACAGGTCGGCGAGGGTGGCGAAGGCCACCAGGCCGAGGCCGGTCCAGGCCAGCCGGCTCGGGCCCCGCCGGGACAGCCGCCGCGGCCACAGCGCGGCGAGCACCAGCGCCGGCCCGACCAGCAGCACCAGGCCGACGTAGCCGAGGAACCGGGCCACCTTCACCCCGGCGCCGACCACCGGGTCGGCTCGGCTGTCGGTGCCGTCGTCGACCGGCGGAGCCGAGGGCGCACCCACCGAGTAGGTGAACGCGCCGGAGACCGGGTGGCTGTCGGCGGAGATCACCCGGAAGCTGACCAGGTAGGTGCCGCGCTCCCCGGCCGGATCCACCGGGATCGTCACCGCGGTGCCGTCGAAGCTCGGCTCACCCCGATCGGCCCGGGAGCCGTCCGGTGCGATGACCCGGATCTTGCCGGGCACCTTGCGCACCGACTCACTGAAGGTGAGGACCACCTCGGACGGCCCGCTCGGCACCACCGACGAGGCGGCCGGGCTGCTGCTCTCCAGCACCGCGTGGGCACTGGCGGGGGTGGCCGGAGCGATCAGCAGGGCGACGACGGTGACCAGGAGGCCGGCGGTGGCGGCCAGCCGGGCGAGCCAGCGGCGGGGGGCGACAGTCATGTCAGCCATGCTCGCCGACCGGAGTGGATCTCGGCGACCCGAGGCGGGTGAGCGGCTCACCCGCGCCCCGTCGCCAGCGCCGGCGCGAGTGGCCGGTCGTCCCCGCCGGTGCGGCCCAGCGCCCACAGCAGCCCTGCCTGCACCACGGCGGCCAGGTGGCCGGCCTCGTGCACCAGCGCGGTCGTCGAGTTGGCGATGTCCACCACGCTGGTGCCGGCCAGGCAGACCGCCAGCACCAGGGCCACCGGCAGGAACGCGCGGGCCCGCTCGGGTCGCCAGGCGGCCAGCGCGAAGCCCACCGCCAACGCGACGTCGAACGAGGCCATCTCCCGACCGGTGTGCGGGTCAGCCGACACGCCCAAGCCGGCGAGCAGGATCGGCAGGGCGATGGCCAGTTGGGCCACCGCGGCCACCGCCACCGCGATCCGTAGCACCTGCCGGCGTGCCTGCCGGACGGCGGCCGGGCTCCGGGAGGCGGAGTCGGCGGCTACCGCGGCCAGAACGGTCGCGGTCAGGTCGGGCACCTCCACCGGCTGCACCCGGAGCAGCCGGGTCACCTGCTCGGCCTGGGCCAGCCAGTGGCGGCAGCCGGCGCAGGTGGCGGTGTGGGCGTCCAACACCGTCGGCGACGCCTGCGGATCCTCCCCGTCCAGCCGCGCCGACAGCGCCGCGCGTACGTGGTCGCATGTCATGACGGGTAGTCGACCGGCGGCGGGGAAAAGTTCCCGACGTGTCGCAGGACATCCGCAAGCCGAACGACTCCGCTGCCGCGCCCCGCGCCGCGTAATCTGGTTTGTCGTGATCCCCGCCCCGCGCGACACCGGCGCCGCCGGCCCGGCCGACCCGGCCGGTGACCTCGCCCGGGACGCCGCCACCGAGTGGGCGCTGACCGCGCGCTCCGGCGATCCGGCCGCCCAGGCCGCGTTCGTCCGACTCACCCAGGTCGAGGTCTGGCGCTTCGCCGCCGCCCTGGTCGACCCGGACAGCGCCGACGATCTGACCCAGGAGACGTACCTGCGGGCGTTCCGGGCGCTGCCGTCGTTCGAGGGGCGCTCCAGCGTCCGCACCTGGCTGCTCGGCATCGCCCGGCGGACCTGCGCGGACCACCTGCGCACGGTGGTGCGCCGCCGCCGGCTCGACGAACGGCTCGCGGCGAACGCGTACACCGACCGCCCGCACCCGGACCCGGCCGGTCAGCTCGGCGCCGCCGATCTGGTGCGCCGGTTGAGCCCCGAACGGCGCGGCGCGTTCGTGCTCACCCAACTGCTCGGTTTGTCGTACGCCGAGGCCGCCGCCGTCGAGGGAGTGCCGGTCGGCACCATCCGATCCCGGGTCGCCCGGGCCCGTGACGAGCTGGTCGAGGCGGTCGGCGACGCCATGACCGGCTGAGCCCGGAACTTCCGGCGGAGACGGAACGACAAATGACCGTGACAGCACCTCGCACCGGGGCCGCCCGCTGGCCCGTGATCCGGCCCTGGCTCGGCGTCGCAGCCCGACTCGGCCTCGCCGCCGTCTGGCTGGTCGCCGGCGCGTCGAAGGTCGGCGACCTGGCCGCGTCCGGCCGGGCCGTGAACGCCTACCAGGTGATGCCGTACGACGTGGCGACCGTGGTCGGCGCGGCGCTGCCGTTCGTCGAGCTGGCGCTGGGCGTGCTCCTGCTGGTCGGGTTGGCCACCCGACTCAGCGCCGGGGTCTCCGCCGCACTGCTGGTGGTCTTCATCGTGGGGATCTCCTCGGCCTGGGCACGGGGTCTGTCCATCGACTGCGGCTGCTTCGGCAGCGGCGGGCAACTCGGCGCGGGGGAGGCCCCCAGTTACCTCCCGGAGATCCTGCGCGACCTGGGATTCTTGGTGCTGGCCGGATTTCTGCTGACCTGGCCACGTACGCCCATCTCGGTGGATACGTGGCTGTCCGGTGAACCCGCCGTGGAGGACGAGGATGAGTAGTCGCAAAGAGCAGCGGGACGCGGCCCGGGTGGTGCGTGAGCAGTTGGCCCGCGAACGGCGGCGCCGACGCACGATCTGGGTCTCCGTTGCCGCCGTCGCCGTGCTGGTGATCGCCGGCCTGATCGGCTGGGGCGTCTGGTCGAGCCAACGCTCGGACGGCTTCACCACCCCGCCCGGCGCGAACGGGCCCGGCACCGGCATCGTCACCGGCGACGGGCCGGTCACCATCGACGTCTACGAGGACTTCCAATGCCCGGTCTGCAAGCAGTTCGAGCAGGCCAGCGGGGCCACGTTGGAGCAACTGGTGGCCGAGAAGAAGGCGAAGGTCGTCTACCACCCGGTGGCCTTCCTCGACCGCTTCTCCACCACCGAGTACTCCACCCGCTCCTCGGCCGCCTCCGGCTGCGCGGCGGTCGGCGGGAAGTTCCATGAGTACGCCAAGGCGCTGTTCGACAAGCAGCCACCGGAGGGCAGCGCCGGGCTCACCAACGACGAGTTGATCGACATCGGCGTCGGCGTGGGGCTCGACCGTGGCTCATTCGGCGGCTGCGTCAAGGACGGCACGTACCGGACGTGGACCGGACACGTCACCGACCAGGCCAGCCGCGACAACGTCACCGGCACGCCGACCATCCTGGTCAACGGTAAGCCGGTAGAGGACCGCAGCCCGGACGGTCTCACCGCGGCCGTGGCGGCGGCCGGTAAGTGATCCGTACCCTGCTGGCCCGTGCCGGATTGGTGGCCGCCGCCGCCGGCGCGACCACCCTGCTCGCCGCGGCGCCGGCCGCCGCGCACGGCGCGGACGCCCCGGACGGCACCGACTACCGCACCCGCACCAGCGGCGTCGCGCCGGCCCGCCCCGGACTCGAGGTACGCGTCATCGAGGCGGGCGCCCGGCTGGAGCTGACCAACCGCACCGGCCGCCCGATCGAGATCATCGGCTACTCCGGTGAGCCGTACCTGCGGGTCGGCCCGGACGGGGTCTTCGAGAACACCCGGTCCCCCGCCACCTACCTCAACCAGACCATCGCCGGGGACACCGCGCTGCCCACCGAGGCCGACCCGGCAGCCCCGCCGTCCTGGCGGCGGATCGCCGACGGGACAACGGCACGCTGGCACGACCAGCGCGCGTTGTGGCAGGAGTCGGCACCACCGGACGCTGTCCGGGCCGCGCCGGACCGGGAGCACCGGGTCCGGGACTGGACGATCCCGCTGCACGACGGCGCCGACCCGGTGCAGATCAGCGGCACACTGGACTGGGTGCCGCCGCCGGACGCGTACACCTGGTGGGCGGTGACCATCGTGGGGCTGCTCGCCGTCGGCGCGCTCGGCCTGCTCGTCGCCACCGCGCCGGCCGGCGTCCGGGCGCTGTCCGCGCTCGGTGCGCTGCTGATCGTCGGCGGCGCGGTCGCCGTGGCCTACCCGGTGGGCCGGGAGCTGGACGCCGGTGCCCAGGGCGTCGGCGGGGTGCTGCTCGGGCTGCTGTCCGGGCAGGTCTGGTCCCTGCTCACCGGCCTCGGTGCGATCGCCGCCGGCGGCTACGCGCTGACCCGCCGCCCGGCCGCCGACTTCGCGATGGCGCTGGCCGGGGCCTGCGTGGCGCTCTTCGCCGGGGTGGCGAACGCCGCGGTGTTCGCCCGGTCGGTCGCCCCGGTCCCCTGGTCAGCCGAGACCGCCCGGATCATGGTGGCGCTGGTGCTGATCACCGGAGCCGGCGCGACCGCCGCCGGCGTCCTCCGCCTCCACGCCGCCTCCCGAACCCCCGCCGCGCCAGGCAGGGTGCGGATCACGGCTGAGGAGTGAAGCCGTAGGGGAGTTCCAGGCGGTGTTCGGCCAGCAGCGAGGAGTCGGCCAGGAGAGCCGGGGTGGGGGCGTCCGCCACGATCCGGCCGCCGTCCAGGATCACCGAGCGGGGGCACAGCTCCGCCGCGTACGGCAGGTCGTGGGTCACCATCAGCAGCGTCACCGGCAACTCGCGCAGGATCTCGGCCAACTCGCGCCGGGCCGCCGGGTCCAGGTTCGACGACGGCTCGTCCAGCACCAGGATCTCCGGGTGCATGGCGAGCACGGTGGCCACCGCCACCCGGCGACGCTGCCCGAAGGAGAGGTGCTGAGGCGCCCGGCCACGGTGCTCGCTCATCCCCACCGCGGCGAGCGCCTCATCCACCCGGGCGGCCAGCTCAGCCCCGCGCAGGCCCAGGTTGGCCGGCCCGAACGCGACGTCCTCCGCGACGGTGGGCAGGAAGAGCTGGTCGTCCGGGTCCTGGAAGACGATCCCCACCCGGCGGCGCACCTCGGCCAGGGTGGCCCGGTCCGGTGTGACGGTCAGCCCGCCGACGCTCACACTGCCCTCGGTCGGCGTGAGGATGCCGTTGAGGTGCAGCACCAACGTGGTCTTGCCGGCGCCGTTCGGCCCGAGCAGCGCCACCCGGTCCCCGCGCGCGACCGTCAGGTCCACCCCCTGCAGGGCCACCTGCCCGTCCGGGTACGCGTACCGGACACCACGAACGTCCAGCGAGACAGCGGTCTGCACAGCACCGATCATGTCAGCACGACAGCGGTGGCGGCGATGGAGGCCGCCAGCACCGGCACGGTCGCCGCGACCAACCACTGGCCAGGGGTGGCCGCGCCGTCGCCCTGCCACACCGCCGGCATACGGCCGGAGTAGCCCCGGGACAGCATCGCCAGGTACACCCGCTCACCGCGTTCGAAGGCGCGCAGGAACAGCGCCCCGATCCCGGCGGCGAAGCCGCGCAACTGCCACAGGAAGCGCGGGTCGTCACCCCGGGAGATCCGGGCGACCCGCATCCGCCGCGCCTCGCCGACCAGCACGTCGAGGTAGCGCAGCATGAACGTGGCGATCTGGGTGAACACCTGCGGGCAGTGCAGCCGATCCAGGCCGACGATCAGGTCCCGAGTGGTGGTCGTCGCGGCGAGCAGCAGCGAGGCGAGGACACCCAGGGTGCCCTTGGCCACGATGTTCCACGCGCCGTGCAGGCCGTCCTCGGAGAGCCGCAGGCCCAGCACGTCGACCCGTGGACCGCTGCCGAGGAACGGCAGCGCGACCGCGAAGAGCACGAACGGCAGCTCGATCAGCGCCCGGCTGAGCAGCCACCGCGGCCCCACCCGGGCCAGCGCCGCCACCGCCACCACCAGCAGGGCGTACGCCCCGAAGGCCCAGAACGCCGTGCGCGGGGTGGCGACCACGGCGACGGTGAAGACCACCATCGCCACGATCTTGACCTCGGGCGGGAGCCGGTGCACCGGCGAGTCCGACTCGCGGTACAGCACGTGCCCGTGACCGGCGCCCATTCGCGTACCCCTGCTCAGCTGGCCGCGTCGGCGCGGACGTCGTCGGACGCCGCGGCGTCGACCCCGGCGGGCGTCGTCGCGGTGGCCGTGCCCGCCGCCGTGCCCCGGCGGCGCAGCAGCCAGAAGCCGCCAGCGCCGACCGCGAAGGTGAGCAGCACTCCGAGCACCCCGGAGAGACCCGTGGAGAGGAAGCCGTTCTCCACGCCACGCACCCCGTAGTCGGCGAGCGGGCTGTCCGCCAACTCGTGATCCCGGGCCTGCTGGGCGGGGCAACTGCCGCCGGTGATGGTGTCGTCGGCGTCGACGGTGCAGCCCTTGAGCAGGGAGGAATCCAGCCCGTCGGGGTGGGAGGAGGCGTAGTTGCTCACCACGCCGGCCAGCAGCAGGGCGACCAGCAGGCCACCGACCAGGAAACTCCAGGAACGGTTCTTCACCGGACACCTCCGACGGCCGCAACGGTGGGGACGGCGGACGTGCGCAGCCCGCGGAGCGCGTACACCAGATCGGGGCGCACCTTCGCCACGGTCACCACGGTGGTCGCGGTGATCAGGCCCTCGCCGATGCCGATCAGCAGGTGGGCCCCGGCCATCGTGCCGGCCAGGCCGGTCAGGTTGCTGCCCAGGTCGGTGGTGCCGCCCAGCCAGTATTCGAGGACGAAGCCCTGGGAGGCGACGACGACGCTGAGCACGGCGGACACGAACGCGGTCACGGCCAGACCGGCCGGCGTGCGGGGCAGCACCCGCAACAGCAGTGCGATCAGCAGGTACGCCGCGGCGGTGCCGATCAGCGCCATGTTGGTGATGTTGAGGCCGAGCATCGCCACGCCGCCGTCGCCGAAGACCAGTGCCTGCACGACCAGCACCACGGCCACGCAGAGCGCGCCGACCCAGGGGCCGACCAGCATCGCGGCGAGCGCGCCTCCGAGCAGGTGACCGCTCACCCCCGCCGTGAAGATCGGAAAGTTCAGCATCTGGACGGCGAAGATGAACGCGGCCACCAGGCCGGCCATCGGCGCCAACCGGTCGTCGAGGTCACGCCGACCACGCAGGACGCAGGCGGTGAGCGCAGCGAGGGCGAGCGCCGCGAAGATCGCTGCGACGGGGCCCTCGATGATCCCGTTCGAGATGTGCATCGCCAGGGTTCTCACGCGACCTCCCACGCGTCAGCCGGCCCGGCCGGGTCGGCGCGATCAGCCTATTTCCCAAGCCTCGCTGTTGCCAGACTCTGGCAACAAGGCATGGTGTTGATCACCTTTGCGGCCGGGGAGCTCGGCCGGACGGCGCGCCGCCGACGACGGCACCGGCCGGTCCGGCGGTAGGGTCGGGGCCATGACCGCGCCCGACCGCCTCTCCCCCGGTGACCCCGCGCCCGAATTCACCCTCGCCACCGACACCGGTGACCAGCTCTCCCTGGCCGACCTGCGAGGCCGCAAGGTGGTCCTGTACGCCTACCCGGCGGCGATGACCCCCGGCTGCACCAAGCAGGCCTGCGACTTCCGCGACTCGCTCGCCTCCCTCCAGGCCGCCGGCTACGAGGTGGTCGGCATCTCCCCCGACAAGCCGGAGAAGCTGGCCAAGTTCCGCGACCGCGACGCGATCACCTTCCCGCTCGTGTCGGACACCGACAAGGCGGTCCTGATCGCCTACGGCGCATACGGCGAGAAGCAGCTGTACGGCAAGACCGTGACCGGGGTGATCCGCTCGACCTTCGTCATCGACGCCGACGGAAAGATCGAACGGGCACTCTACAACGTCAAGGCCACCGGCCACGTCGCCAAGCTCCGCCGCGACCTCGGCCTCGACTGAGGCTGTCGCACCGGATTCACGCGCGACCGTCCCGAGGGAGGCCGGGGCTCAACACCGTCCAAGCCAGACGCTCTAGACTCAGCGCGTTGGCGGGAGTGGCGTAATGGCAGCCGCGATAGGTTTAGGTCCTATTGTCCGAAAGGGCGTGGGGGTTCGAATCCCCCCTCCCGCACCAGTCAACGCACCCGGCCCGCCTGCGGGCCGAGCTTGTCGGGCTCGTCACGGTCGTGGGCCGTGGGCCTGGTCGCCGGGTCAGGATGATCGTCGTGAGCCTGCGCTTCATCCTCGACCCCGAGCTGACCCCCCATCTGCGCGCCGAGATCGTCGCCCTCTGGGTGGACGTCACCAACGCCGGCGGAGCGGTCGGCTTCGTGCCGCCGGTCACCACGGCCGACGTACGCGCCACCGCCGATCCGACCTTCGCCGGGATCGCGGACGGACCGGACCGGCTGCTCCTCGGGTACGCCAACGACCGACTGGTGGCCCTGCTGATCTTCAGCGACAACCGGTTCGGGCTGAAGGCGCACTGGTGCGTGCTGAAGCGGGTGATGGTCCACCCGGACACCCAGGGCAGCGGGTACGGCTCGGCGCTGATGCGCGAGGCCGCCCGGCTGGGGCGGGAGCTGGGCCGCGAGGCGCTGCACGTGACGGTGCGGGACGGGTTGGGGTTGGACGGGTTCTATCGCCGCCTGGGCTACCGGGAGATCGGCCGGCTGCCGGGCGCGCTGCGGCTGGCGCCCGGCGACGACCGGGACGAGGTCCTGATGTGGCTCGACCTCATGCCGACCGACTGACCGGTCAGCCTTCGCACCAGCGGGCCGTCGCGCCGGCCGGCCGGGTGGCCGCCGCGTCGACCACCGCCGGGGCCGAGGCGCTCACCGGCGTCTTCTGGGCCGGGCTGCGGGCCGCTGTCGGCGTTCCGCCGGGCCGGGCGGTCGACGGCCGGGACGGACGCGCGGTGGTCGCGGCCGAGCCACGGTCGTACATCCGCACCACACTGGTCTGCACCTGACCGGGCGCCATCCGGATGCCGGCGACGGTGACGCGGTGGCCGTACACGTCGCTCACCCGCAGGCTGTACGGGCCGGGGCCGGCGCCGGAGGCGATCAGCCAGTAGTTGTAGTCCTGGCGAGCGGCCGACCGCCAAGGGCCCGAGGTGCCCTGCCGGACCTCGACCGAGCGCAGTGGGTTGCCGTGGTTGCCGACGCGTACGGCGAACCACCACTGCGAAGCGCCCTCCTTGATCCGGAAGGTGAGTGGGCCGGGCAGCGGCGGGTTCACCACCGCGCGGTAGGTGACCGGGACGAGGCCCTGGACCGGGTTGGCGATCCGGGCGAACGCCTCCCGGGACAGGTCGAGATGCCCGGGGGCGCACTCCGGGCACTGATCCATGATCAGCACGCGGACCGTCCCCTTCGGGCCGGTCACGTCGAGGAATCCGCCGCAGGCGGCACCCGCCGAGTATTCCGTCGGGCCGAGTGCGACGTAGAGCCGATTGGGCGGCGCGGCCGGGTTCGAGCAGTTGCCGCCGGCGCCGTTCGAGTCGTAGAAGGTCGCTTTTCCGCTGTGCGCGGCGGTGCCGGTGGGCGGGGCGACGGCGAGTGGACGGCCGGCGGCGCAGGCCGGGGTGGAGCCCGCGCGCAGCGTCAGGGTCAGTCCGAGCACCGCCGCGAGGGCGGTGACACCGGCGGCGACCAACCAGGGCGCCGGGCCGAAGGAGCGCCGGGGTCGATCGTCCGGGGCCCGTTCCACATCCAGGTCGATGTCGACGCCGCCGGGAGCGCTTGCGTCCGTCACGCGGGCGATGCTGCCGGACCGCGCGCGAGGGGACAAGCCGGCTAAGCCAAAGCTAAGACAGCATCGACGGATAGTGAACGGTGGGTCAGGAGTCGACGACGATCGGCGCACCCATCGCCAGTGGTCCACTGTCGACGGGCACGAGGTGCAGCCCGAAGAGCAGCTTCTGCTGGACGTTGCGGTGCCGGCCGAGCGTGCGCAGTGGCTCTTTGCCGCGTACCCCGGTCTCCTGGTCGGTCGTGGTCACCACGCAGCGCTCGCACGGCCCCGCGGCGCGGAAGCGCAGGTCGCCGATGCGCAGCGACTGGCCGACCCAGTCGTCCTCGGCCCAGGCGGGCGCCCCCTCGACCACCAGGTTGGGCCGGAACCGTGCCATCGGCACCGGCTCCTCGCCGGCCTCGGCCAGCCAACCGTTGAGGGCGTCGAGGGAGGCGGCGTTCGCCAGCAACAGCGGGTAGGCGTCGGCGAAGCTGACCTGGTCGCCGGTGTCGTACGGGCGCTCCTCGACAGCCAGGTGCCGGGTTGGCTGGGCCAGCCAGACCAGCCGTACCGGCCGGCCGAGCAGCGCGCCGAGCCAGGCGTCGGCCGCCGGACCGGCGGCCAGGGCGGGGACCGGGATGTGCCGGTGGCGGAAGGTGCGCACGTCGATCTGGTCGCCGCCGGTCGGCTCGGGTACGTCGATGTCGGGCTGCCCGTCCGCGCGCAGCGACAGGCCACCGGTGTGGACGGCGGCACGCAGGGCGACCATTCGCGGCGTGTCCCGCTGCGTCACGCCGATGCCGTCGGCGTCCACGACCATCCAGCGCCGGTCGCCGGCCAGGCCCCACGGCTGCACGAGCGCACCGTCGTGGTCGAGCCGGTGACAGCCCTTGACGGGGTACGTGTGGATCGAGGTCAGCCGCACCCGGCAACCATGCCATGCCGTCGTCGCGGTCGGGGACCTCGCCGGTCCAGTTTGGCCTGATGGTGGGCGGTGGTGGCCGGACGAGGGTACTCGTTCGTAAATAAGGTTCAGTACGATCGCGCCCATGTCACGTCCTGAACAGACCGCCGATCCCGGCGCGGACCCGACCACCGGTGTCACCGACGGGCCGGAGCCGGTCGAGGGGTCAGAGCCGACCGAGACGTCCCCGGGCGAGGCGCCGCCGCGCCGTCGCCGGTGGCGGCGCGTCGTCCTGATCAGCCTGCTGGTGCTGGTGCTGGTCGGTGCTGGTGGCGTGGTGGCCGGTGGGCTCTACCTGCGATCGGTCGAGTCGGACATCGAGCGGGTCGACGCCTTCCAGGGTGTGCCCGAGGAGTCCCGCCCGCAGCCCGTCGTCACCGGAGCCATGAACATCATGATCCTGGGCAGCGACTCCCGCGATCCGGAGAAGACGAGCGGCTCGCGGACCGACACGATCATCCTGGCGCACCTGCCGAAGGACCGCTCGAGCGTCCAGTTGATCTCGATTCCCCGCGACACCTGGGTGGCGGTGCCGAAGTCCAAGGACGGCAACCACGGCGGTCGGGACGCGAAGGTCAACGCCGCGTACGCCTGGGGTGGGGTGCCCCTCATGGTGCAGACCGTGGAGTCGTTCACCAAGGTCCGGGTGGACCACGTGGCTCTGATCGACTTCGCCGGCTTCAAGGAGATCATCGACGCGCTGGGGGGTGTCGACATCAACTCGGAGAAGTCCTTCACCTCGATCCACCCGCCGTTCCGCACCTTCAAGCAGGGTGTGCAGCGGATGAACGGCGAGGCGGCGTTGGACTACTCCCGCCAGCGCAAGCAATTCGCGGACGGTGACTTCGCCCGGATCCGTCACCAGCAGCAGGTGATCCGGGCCATCATCGACAAGGTCTCCTCGGGCGGCATCATCACCAACCCCGGCAAGCTGAACAGCTTCCTCCAGGCCACCTCGGGCTCGGTCTCGGTGGACAAGGGCCTGTCTCTGCTGGACATGGCGACGCAGCTCCGCGACATCCGGGGCGGGAACATGATGTTCCTCACCAGCCCGACCAAGGGCACCGGGCAGGTCGGCTCGGAGAGCGTGGTGTTCGCCGACACGACCCGGGTCAAGTCGTTCTACGAGGCGGTCCGCCGGGACTCGGTCAGCGAGATCGTCAGCGCCGGAAAGAAGTGACCGGGCCGGTGACGGGGTGGGGCCGCGAGGCCGCCACCCCGTCACGGGTCAGTAGGCCCCGCGCCGCGCCAGCACCACGCTGACCGTCTTCCACAGGATGGCGAGGTCGTAGATCAGCGACCAGTTGTCGACGTAGTGCAGGTCCAGTCGGACCGCGTCGTCCCAGGTCAGGTCGGAGCGGCCGGAGATCTGCCAGAGGCCGGTGATGCCCGGTCGCACCAACAGCCGTCGCCGTACGTCGCCGCGGTAGTCGTCGTCCTCGGTGGGGAGTGGCCGCGGACCGACCAGCGACATCTGCCCGCGCAGGACGTTGATCAGTTGCGGCAGCTCGTCCAGTGAGAGCGCCCTGAGGTGCCGGCCGATCCGCGTGACCCGGGGATCGTCCTTCATCTTGAAGAGCAGCCCGTCGCTCTCGTTACGGTCCCGCAGAGCCGCCAGACGCTGCTCGGCGTCGGTGTACATGGTCCGGAACTTCCAGACCTTGAAGGCCCGACCCTCGTGGCCGATCCGGGTCTGTCGGAACATCACCGGGCCCGGGTCGCCGACCCGGATCGCCACCGCGATGGCGAGCAGCACGGGGCTCAGCACCACCAACCCGACCAGCGCGGTGAGCCGGTCGAGGACGCTCTTGGCCAGCAGCGACAGGCCGGAGAT
The DNA here is from genome assembly GCF_036906815.1 of Micromonospora sp. CPCC 205539. Taxonomy (NCBI): domain Bacteria; kingdom Bacillati; phylum Actinomycetota; class Actinomycetes; order Micromonosporales; family Micromonosporaceae; genus Micromonospora; species Micromonospora sp. CPCC 205539. Next base: position 63,773 of record NZ_JBAKHW010000007.1, read on the forward strand.
GGTCGGTTCGTCCACGTTGAGCAGGGGCAGACCCTCGATCGGCCGGACGTGGATGCGCGGCCCGGTCACGTCGGTCACCTGTGGGACCACCACCAGGTTCAGGCCGGTGCCCTCCAACTGCCAGGCCAACTTGCGCAGTTCGTACGACTCCAGGCTCGCCGGACCGCAGACGGCGATGGTGTCCGCACCGAGCTGCTGCACCAGCGGCACCAGGTCCCAGCCGACGTAGACCGGCACCGGCGCGGTCACCCGCTCGCCCGGCCGGGGGTGGCGGGGCAGGTGGATGGCGATCGGGTGCAGCCCGGCGCCCTGGTTGCGCGTCACCACCTCGTGCAGGGCGAGCGCGTCCGAGAGCCGCCCGACCAGGAGCACCTGCTGCGACGCCCGGCCGCCTCGTCGGATCCGCCGCAGCACCACCCGGGCCGCGAAGCGGGCCACCAACGTGTAGAGCAGCAGGCAGATGATGACGGCGGCGACCGTCGCCCGGGACAGGTCCTTCTTGAAGCCGAGCGCCAGGAACGAGACCGTGGCGGCCATCGCGAGGTTGGCCCGGGCCACCCGCTTGAGCTCCTCGGTGCCCAACCCGAGCACCCGCCGGTCGTACGCCCCGGCGGCGCCGAGCATGATCAGCCAGCCCAGGGGGACGCCGAGGTTCACCACCAGGGTGAACGAGCTGACGTCCCCGAGCACCTGCTGGTCCCAGAAGCCGGCGTCGGCCTCGTCGAGCAGGGCGACCACCGTCCGGCTTGCGGCCAGGGCGACGAGCACGTCGAGCAGGACGAGGCAGGCGACGTACCGCCTGCGCCAGTTGGACCGCGGCGCGACGGGACGCGCGAACACGGACCGGGCCATACCGTTGGAGGGAGGGGTGATCACCCCCAGCTCGGGGTCGTACCTCGGTGTCTGCTGGGGTGTGACAGCTGAGAGGAACTGGGTGTTGGCGGACACGAGCTTCCTTTCCACCGATACATGTCGTCGAAGCTGGGAACGGTTGGCACGGCGCTCACCCGGTCGCCGTGTCGATCCGCTCAGTCGGGGCTCGGAGCGGCTCCGCTGGGGCGCGGAAGCCGCCGCAACTCGTCGATCAGGGCGGCGTGGGCGGGCTTCGGGACCAGCGCCGCGTTGAAGAGGCAGGCCGCGCCGTACCCCTGGTGGTAGCTGGGGATCCAGCTGCGCGCGTCGGTGAAACCCCACACGGTGAACGAGACGCAGGCGGGCACGGCGAGACAGGCTTGGAGCATCTGCCGGTAGAGCGCCGCCTGGCGGTCCAGCTTCGCGGCGGTCTCCGGCAGCTCGATGCGGACGTCGAGTTCGGTGATCGCCACCGACACGCCGAGTTGCGCGAAGCGGCGCAGGTTACCCAGCAGGTCGCGTGGCTGCTCGTTCCACCTGAGGTGGCTCTGGAAGCCGACCCCGTCCACCGGCACCCCGGAGCGGCGTAGGTCCCGGACCATGGCGAGCAGGGCATCGGCCTTGCGGGTCCGACCCTCGACGCCGTAGTCGTTGATGAACAGCCGCGCGCCGGGGTCGGCCGCGTGCGCCCACCGGAACAGGTCGGCCACGTAACCGGGGCCCAGCTTGCGCAGCCACAGCGTCTCGCGCAGCGAGCCGTCCTCGTCCAGCGCCTCGTTGACCACGTCCCACGCCCAGACCCGACCCCGGTAGCGGGAGACCACGGCGGTCACGTGCTCACGGAGCACCGTCCGCAGCTGATCCGACGACCAGGACGGGTCCACCCACTTCGGTACGTCGCTCTGACCCAGCAGGGTGTGGCCGTACACCGCCTGGTCGTGCTGGTCGGCGAACTCGACGAGCTGGTCGGCGCCGGCCCACGCGTACACGTTGGGCGACGGTTCGAGGTTGCCCCATTTCATGGCGTTCTCGGGCGTGACGGCGTTGAACTCCGCGCCGAGCAGCTCGGCGTACTCCGGGTCGAGGCTCATCCCCCGGCCGTCCGCCGCCGACCCGATGCGGACGCGGGGCGGCATCAGGTCCCGGAGCACCGGCCGCTGGGGCACGGTGGGTGCCGAGCTGGTCGGCGCGGCGGGAGCGGCCCGGTCGCCGGGGGACCGCTTGGCGCCGCACGCCACCGCCAGGCCGGCCACCAGCAGCACGACCACCACCACCAGCGTGAGCGCCACGGGCAGCACCGGCACCCGACGGGATCGCCGGCCCGTGGGGTGGCCCGGCCCCATCCCCGGCGGCTGGACGAACGCCAGCCCCGGCGTGATCGGCTCCCGCTCCTGCGTGGTCACCCGGTCGGTCACTCCGGTGACGGACCCGCTGCGGGACCGAGCGCCCACGGCGCCCGGGTGAAGTTCCACCGTGCCCGCTCGGCGAAGACCTCGCGCGGCAGACCGGGCGTGCTCGGGTCGGTGAGCAGGCTGGCCATCATGCGTGTCACCTCCGCCGGGTCCTCGGGCACCCGGCCGAGCCGCAGCGTGGGCGGCTGGCTGATCTCGTCCAGAAAGTCGTCGCACTTCTGCTGGTACGGCACCAGTGCGAAGGGCACGCCGGCCAGGTAGGCGAAGACCGCCCCGTGCAACCGCATGTGCAGGCCCAGGTCACACTGCTTCATCTCGGCCCAGCACGCCCGTACGCCGTCGCGCGCGGTCACCACCCGGACGTCGCAGTGGTCGGCGACGGCGGCGCGGAGCCGCTCGCTGACCTGCTCGTCGCCGTGCTCGGGGTGGGTGTTGAAGACGAACACGGTGACGTCCACCGGCTCCTTGAGCACCAGCGCCCGAACGCCCTCGACCAGGGCGTCCTCGCGTCGCCGTACCTCCGGAGCGGCGGCCTCGTAGTCGACGCCGAGCAGGGTCACCCCGAGCCGCGCCCGGGCACCCGGGGCCGGGCGGGGTCGACGCGGCGGGATCGGCTCGCCGAGCGCCTCGGGCAGCAGACCGGCGAGGTCGCCCGCGGGGATGAGCAGACCGGGGTAGCCGGCCCGGCGGAGCACCTCCGCCGAGGCGGAGTCGCGGACACCGATGACGTCGATCCGCTTGAGCACCTCGACCAGGCGGCGTTCGGCGGCGGCGGACAGGAACGGACCGACCGAGACACCGACGGCCGCCATCGGATGCCCGGAGAACCGGCTGAACAGCGCGAACAGCTTCTTCTCGCTGAGCCGGCCCATGTCCCGGAAGACCGAGCCACCACCGAAGACCAGCATCGAGGACCGGCTCAGCAGGGCGGCCTTCGTGAGCAGTGCACCGGCCCGCTCGGCGGCCCCACGGCCGCCGTACCACCGAGCGCTCATGCCGGTGGTCCCCTCGGGCAGGTCGGCCATCGGCGGGGCGGCGAAGACGGGTTGCGCGGCACCCCAGTAGGTGCGGGTCGCCCAGTCCAGGACGACGCAGAAGGCGTTGTCCCCCACGTTCTCCATGCCGTAGTACCCGACGACGAGGGGACGCCGGGCCGCCGCGCTCGGTTCAGGACGCACGTGGAGTCTCCCTTGTCAGGCGCCGGCGCAGATCGTGCCACGGTGGCAGAGGAGCGTCACCGACCACCCGTCGGCGTACCGCGATCCAGAACAGCACACAGAGGACGATCTCGGCCAGGACGGTCGCCACTGCCGCACCCATGATGCCCCAGACCGGGGTGGCGATCGCCAGGGCCACGAGGAACACCAGGGCTCCCACCCCCTGGTAGGCGACCTTTCGACGGAGCAGGCCACCGCTGGTGAGCAGTGAGGCCACTGCGGCGCCTCCGAACCGGAACGGGATGGCCAGGGCGAGCACGGCCAGGACCCGGGCGGACTCCCGGTACTCCTCGCCGAGCAGGAAGGGCAGTGTCGGCAGCCCGCCGAGTGCCACCAGCAGCGCGATGACGGCGCCGAGCGCCACCATCCCGGTGCCGCCGTAGCGGTACGCCATCAGGATCGCCCCGCGGTCGGTGCCCGACCAGCGGTGCAGCTTGGCCAGGAAGTACTGCTGGTAGACCACCCGGGGGACGAGGTACACGGCGGTCAGCACGGACATCGGCACCGACAGCACCGCCGCCGCCTCGGGGCCGCTCACCTCGGCGACCACCACTGTGCCCAGGTACATGCCCAGCAGGTAGAACACGTTGCCCAGCACGAACGGAGTGGCGGCCCGGGCGACCCGGGTCACCGGCACCGCGGGCCCGGGTGGCGACGTGGTGTCCGGCCGCTGGTGCCCCTCCAGCGGCATGTCACCGCGGACGAAGGGCCGCATGACGAGCACGCAGGCCAGCACCGTGAGCAGGGCGACCACGGCGTAGCCGGCAGCGGCGGCCACCACCGACAACCCGAACAGCCACACGGCCAGCACCACCACGACCCGGCCCAGGTGCGGCGCGACCTGAAGCGCGGACAGGCCGGCGTACGCGCCGCGGAGCTGCTGCACCGACGCGACGAGGGCCAGACCGGCCTGCGCCACGATCACGCTGGCCAGGAGCGCGCGGACTGCCCCGGAGTCGGCGTCGGCGGGCCACTCGGCGAGGCTCCACGCCATCGTGGCGGCGACGAGCGCCGCACTCGCGACCAGCACCAGCCGGAGCGACGGACCCACCCAGCGGTGGGCCCGTCCGCCCTCCTGCCCGAAACGCTGCAACCACAGCTCGGAGACGCCGAACACCGCCAGCGGCGCGGTCAGCGACACCACGGCGAGTGCCGCGGTGAACGTGCCGAACGCGGCCTGCGGAAGGCTGCGGGCCAGCAGGATCTGCGTGGCGAACGCCGCGACGGTGACACCCACCTGGCTCAGGCCGAGCATGCTCAGGTGGGCCAACACGCGGATCACCCGGCCGCGCGGAGCCCGTGGGCGCGCCGGTACGGCGGGGTCGAGGTCAACGGATGCGGGTGACAAACCACTTGCCCGTCTCGCTCAGCGTTCGGAGCGCCTTGATGCCGAGACCCACCCCAGGCACCCGGGACGGCTGGTACATGTCGATCAGCCGGAACCAGAAGACCAACCCGCCGAGCCGGCCCCGGGTGACGTTGCCGTCGTGGCGTTGGAATCGCACGATCGGGTGGTCGAGGTGGCAGGGGTGCACACCGGACCGGAGTGCGCGCAGCATCAACTCGACGTCCTCGAAGAGCCGGAAGCTCTCGTCGTACACGCCGATGGTGTCCAGAACGTGCCGGTCGATGGTGGTGCCGGAGTGCTTGAACGGCAGGCGAGGGCGGGTCAGCACGCCGAGCAGCATCCGGTCGGCCGAGGCGTACTCGGGCAGCCGAATGGGACGGGTGGCGCCCCGGGTGATCTCGATGTAGTCGGCGTAGACCCAGCTCCGCCCGGTGGTGGTGAGCAGTTCGTGCAGTCGGGCCAGCGCGTCGGGGGTGAGTTCGTCGTCCGAGTCGAGCACGGTGACGTACCGGCCGACGGCTGCGCGCAGGCCCCGGTTGCGGGCCTCGGCGATGCCGGTGGGCGGCTGGCTCAACACCCTGACCCGGCGGTCCGCGGTGAGTCGCGCCTCCTCGATCACCCGGCCGACCGGGACCTGCGAGCCGTCGTCGACGATGACGAGCTCGAAATCCCGGAACGTGTTGTCCAGGACGCTGCGCACCGCGTTGACGAGCAGTGTCGCCCGGTCACGCACCACGATGCAGACCGAGAAGGTCGGCCGGACCAGTGGCGTGGTGACCGCGTCCACCGCGGGCCGCTCTATGGGCTCGACGGCCCCACCCTGCCGTGGCGGGTTGGGGTGTGCCCCTCGGACCGGAGCCGGGACGGAGGGGTTCATCACGTCGTACCGCCCGCCACCACCGACTCGTTGTCGGCGGGCCGCTCGGCGGCCGGCTCGGGCTGGTCACCCTCACCTGTCTCGACGTCCACGGCGAGCACCGCCAGCACGCCGAGGAAGAAGAGCCAGAGGAAGTACGGGTACGCCAGGGGCTTCTGGGTGAGCCCGAAGATGACGAGCGTCGCGAAGAGCACCAGCAGTGGCAGTCGACCGGACCGGCCGGTCTGCGCGCGGACGAGACGGTACAGCCCGACGAGGATCGCGGCGGTCAGGACGACGCCGACGACCCCCCAGATCACCATGACCCGGATCAGGTCGTTGTGCATGTCCCAGGGCTCGTAGCCGAAGCCGAACAGCCAGACGTCCAGCGACGAGCGGCCCAGGATCTCCGCGACGTCGTTCCAGATCGCGCCCCGGCCGTGCATGAAGGTGTCGGAGCGGACGTCGAGCGACCCCACCTCGGTGAAGGCCACCCGCACGCGTTCCCAGATGGCTCCGCCCCAGAGGCCACCGGCGACGGCGGCAACCACGACCACGGCGCCGCTCACCAGCAGCGCCGCCCGACGGTTCACCCGCGTGCCGGCCCGCCGGGAAGCGATGAGGTCACGGACCCGCCGCGCCTCGAAAGCCGCCACGATGATGACCAGGCAGATGAGCGTGAAGCGGTGCAGTGAGACGGCGCCGGTGGCGACGAACAGGCCGATCAGCGCGTACCGGACGGCGGCGGGCACTCGGAGCCGGTCCTTCAGGACGTAGACCAGGAACACCGAGAAGATGAGCAGTCGACCGAGCGACATGGGGTGGTAGTAGCCCCCGGAGGGGCGGCCGATCTTCTGCCAGTTGGCCAGCTCGAAGTAGAACGAGTACGGAATGACGCCGGCGACCTGGAGCCAGGCCAGCACACAGTGGACGATGGCGCCGAGCAGCACCACCCCGGTCACCAGGACGAGCCGGCGGGTGGAGATGAAGCCCCGGCGTACCAGCATCAGCCCGAGGAGCGCGATCGGAGCGAAGCCGACGATCAGCCGTAGCGCCTCGGCGGGAATGGCCCGGGTGGGTTCGAGGTGTGTGCCGTAGATCGGGTAACGCCGCACGTCGAAGAGGTCCAGCAGGTCGGCACGGGCGCCGATGAGCAGGTAACTGACCGCCGACATGACCAGCAGCAGCGCCAACCCACCCGCCATGAGCAGCAGCGGCCGGGGCGGCAGCCGACGGGCGCCGAGAGCGACCAGCCCGTACGCCGCGATCATCAACGCGGCCCCGATGGCGGTGAGCACCACGCCCAGGTCGACCCCACCACCGGCGTCCTTCTCGCCGATGTCGAGCAGTGGTTTCACCGCGACGAGCGCCAGGGCGGCGGTCACCAGGTGACTGGCGATCCGCTCGTGGCGGGGCGTCAGCACGTCCCCGTGCCCCGCCTCCGGCCGTGGTCCGCGGGCCGGAGTGGTCAAGATTCCCATCGCGGGCGTGTCTCCTCATCAGTGTCCGCCGCAGGCGGCGGCCGACATCGCGGGCACGCCGCCGCGCCGGCCGACGCCGTCCCGACCATCGTTCTCTGGCCGGCGATGACCGCCGATGGGCGGAGACTGAGCGGAATGTCGGAAATGGACATCCACTTTGCTCAATCGCCACCCGGCCTCAGAATCACGAGGACGATACCAAGGCAGGGCTGTTCTCCGGGGTCCGGCCATCGGGCAGAAGCACCCGTCGGGGCCTGATGCCGACCACCTTGGGTGGACATATCCGGTTGATTTGGTCGGCCCGTATCGGACCCACCTTGCGACGGCGGCGCACTCTCCGGCAAGCTGGACCGCCGTGTGCCCCCGATGCGACGTGGCACTTCGTCCGGCACGGCACCGCCGATCCGACCTGGACCAGCCTCGACTGTGGAACGGTGCGACATTTCGATGATTTCTGTGGTGATCGCCGCACACAACGAGGCCCGTGTCATCGGGGGTTGCCTCGACGCGCTACTCGCCGACGACGGCTCGGATGACCTGGACATCGTGGTGGTGGCCAACGGTTGCACCGACGACACCGCGCGGGTCGCCGCGCAGCGACCGGGCGTACGGGTCATCGAGGTGGCCGAGGCGGGCAAGGCCAACGCGCTCAACGTGGGTGACAGCGCCGCCAAGGGCTTCCCCCGGATCTACCTCGACGCCGACGTGGTGCTGACCCCGGGCGCGCTGCACCGGATGGCCGCGGCGCTGACCGAAGGCGACGCGGCACCGCTGGCGGTCATGCCCCGCCGGCACCTGGTGACCGAAGGCCGCCCGTTGGCGGTGCACGCGTACTACGCCATCAACACCCGGCTGCCGATCTTCGCGGACGCGCTCTTCGGTCGCGGTGCCATCGCCATCTCGGCGGCCGGCCACCAACGGTTCGACCGTTTTCCCGAACAGATCGCCGACGACCTCTTCCTGGATTCGCAGTTCTCGTCGGCCGAGAAGCGGGAGGTGGCCGACGCCACCTCGTACGTGCAGGCGCCGCGCCGCACCCGCGACCTGCTTCGCACCCTGGCTCGGGTCCGCGCCGGCAACACGATGCTGCGCGCGAGCCACACGGGCGTCCGGGCCTCGGTCCCCTCCTCCTGGCTGCGCGACGTGGTCCTGCCCCGACCGTGGCTCGCCCCGGCCGCCACCATCTACGTGGCGGTCACCGTCGCGGCCGCGCTCAAGGCCCGGCGGCACCCGCGCGATGCCTGGGGACGGGACGACTCGACGCGCTGAGCAGGCCCCCGCCGCGCGGTCCGGCTCCCGTCAGTAGCGGGGCCGGCGGCGGAGGAGCACCACCACGAGGACGACCAACCCGACCACCAGCGCACCCCCGAACCCCGCGAGCAACGCCATCGGAAGCCGGGACGAGCCGTCCGACTCACCGGCGAGCCGGGCCCGGTCCACGGCGTTCTGCCGGTACGCCTGCGCCAGCAGGTTGGCCGGTGAACTCGACGCGACCCGGTCGAAGCTGTCGATGGCGTCGTCGTTCCGGCCGGCGAAGAACGCGTCCAGCCCGTCCCGGTACACCCGGTCGGTGTCGGCGAGGCTGCTGCTGGCACCGGCCTCGCTGAGCAGTCCGGTGACCACCGCGACCGGCACCAGTGCGCGGTTCGCCCCGCCGCTGGCCGCCCGGTCGTTGTCCAGCACACCGACCACCCGACCGGCGGTGTCCAACGCGACGCCGCCGCTCGAATAGATGCCGACGTCGTCGTTGAGGCGGGACACGCTGACCGAGCCCTGGTTGGCGGTGCCCGCGACCTGGGCCGGCTTGCTCTCCACGGTGTAGGTCGCGGCCCGGAAGTCCGCGTCGGTGGTGCGGTAACCCATCACGAGCAGCGCGGCGCCCGGACCCGGCGCGCCACCGCTGGCCAACTCCACGGCCGGGAGGCTCGGCTGGGCCAGCTTGAGCAGCGCGAGGTTTCCGGCGTCGGGGTCGAGGACCCGCACCACCTGGCCGGGGATGGCGGGACTGGCGGTGAGGTCGCCCCGGGCGACGTTGAACTGGCCGAACACCTGACTGGTGGGCTCGGAGCCGGGTGTGGCTCCGGTGAACGCCGTGGTGCTCAGCCGAGTGCGGACGTACTCGTCCAGGCCAGGGGCGGCGAGCTTCTTCTGCTCGATGAGGATCCGGCCCAGCGTGTAGAGGGCCCGCTCACGGGCCGCGTCGACCGACGGGCGGACGCACTGACCGTTGGTGACCGCCTGCCCGTCCGGGTGCACCACGAAGCCGCTGCACCGCCGCTTGAAGGTGACCGGCGTGACGCTCAACGGGACCCCGGACTTCGCCTCCCGGAGGGTGCCCGTGAAGACCGCCTCCACGAACACCATCGACGGTGCGGCGACGGCGAGTGCACGCTCCTCGGGGCTGTACGGCGCGGCCTGGGCCCATGGCCTCATCCCGGGGTTGACCGCCTGGGCCGTCGGGAAGGCGGTCGTGCCGACCGCCGTGGGCGGGGTCTGCGGGTCGCTCGGGTCGTCGCCGCCGGTGAGTGCCCAGACGGTGGCACCGGCGCCCAGGGCGACGACCAGCGCGGCGGCGCCGACACCGACCCAGGGCCCGGTGCGCCGCTTGGGCGGCGGTGAGGGCTGGATCCGCCGGACCGGTGCGGTGAACGGATCGCGGACGTCGGACGGCCCGGGGGTGTCCGACGGGATCGTCGGGTCCGCGGCGGCGGAGGCGGCACCGGCGCCGGAGACCGGATGGGGCGCCGCGGAGACCGGCTGCACCGGGATGGGGCCGCCGTGCATCGCCCAGGGCGCGTGGGGCGGCCCGGAGACCTGCGGGGCGCCGGACACCGGCAACGGCGGTGCGGAGACCTGCGGCACACCCGAGACCGGCATCGGCGGCGCGGAGACCTGCGGCACACCGGACACCGGCATCGGCGGTGCGACCGGGTCGGTGGGACCAGGTGCCGGCGGAGTGTCCACCGTGGAGGATCCGACGACGGTGCCGGGAATCGGCTCGTAGTCCAAGCCCAGCGCCCGGAAGAGTTTCTCCGCGCCCGGGCCGGCCTCCGCCGGGTAGGCGACCCACGGTGCCGCGGCCCCGAAGTCCGCGTACGCGAACGGCTGGCCGCCCTGCGTCTGCGCCATGGCGTTCGCGGTGCCGACGAACGCCTCGCGCCAGGCGGGCGTCGCCGCGACGGTCGCGTCCAGCACGGCCACGGTGACCAGCCGACCCTGCTCGTCGATGGCCGCCCACGCCTTCCCCACCTGGCATCCGCCCAACATGTGGGTGAACCTGTACGGGCCGTCCGGCTGCATCCGCACTCCTCCGCTCAACCGCCGTGCGGATACTACAGAGGCCACGCTCAACCGGCTTCCCTCTGGTGACCGAGAGGTGTGCCACCGAACGGTTGCTCTCTGAAAGTTTTCATGCATAGAGTCGCAGCGTGAATGACGGAGGTGTCGAGGCGACGGCCGAGCAGGTGCTCGACCTGTTCGACGGGGTGCGCCTCACCCCGACCCAGCGTCGGATCGCACACTGCCTGGTCCAGCACGCGCCGGCCGTGGCCTACCTGTCCGCTGCCGAGGTGGCCGAGCTGGCCGGGGTCAGCCAGCCCTCGGTCACCCGGTTCGCCGTCGCGCTCGGCCACGACGGCTATCCCGCGCTGCGCCGCCGCCTGCGCGACCTCACCACCGCCGCGCCGGGCGGGCCCGCCGACGCCGGCAACGAGCTCCAGCAGGCGGTACGCGCCGAGATGGGCAACCTGGACCGGCTGGCCGGTCAGCTCGCCGACCGGGACCGGATCGCCGAGACCGGCCGGCTGCTCGCCGCCAGCCGCCCGCTGCCGGTGCTCGGTCTGCGGGCCGCGGCGCCGCTGGCCGCGTACTTCGCCTACTTCGCGGCGAAGGTGCACCCGGACGTGCGGGTCATCGACGACGGCGGCAGCCTGCTCACCGACCGGCTGGAGCAGGCCGCCGAGGCGGGCGCCTCGGCGGTGCTGGCCTTCGTGCTGCCCCGCTACCCCCGCGAGACCCTGGACGCGCTGCGGGCGGCGCGCACCGCCGGGCTGACCGTGGTGGCGATCACCGACTCGCCGGTCAGTCCGGCCACCGAGCACGCCGACGTGGTGCTGCCCGCCGCGGTCGGCGCCCAACTCGTCTTCGACCTGCACACCGCCCCGATGACCCTGGCCATGGTGGTGCTGCAGGCGATCTGCGACGCCGCACCGGCCGACACCCAGCGCCGGCTGGAGGCGTTCGAAGCCTCCGCGGCCCGCCGTCAGTTGTTCCTCGGATGACCGGAGGAGACCAGAGATGACCCAGCCCGTCCGTGCCGCACGAGGCAGCCAGCTCACCACCCGAGGGTGGCCGCAGGAGGCCGCCCTGCGGATGCTGATGAACAACCTCGACCCCGAGGTGGCCGAACGCCCCGACGACCTGGTGGTCTACGGCGGCACCGGCAAGGCGGCACGGGACTGGCCGTCGTACCACGCACTGGTCCGTACGCTGACCGACCTGCGCGAGGACGAGACGATGCTGGTGCAGTCGGGCCGCCCGGTCGGGGTCATGCGCACCCATGAGTGGGCGCCCCGGGTGCTGCTGGCCAACTCGAACCTGGTCGGCGACTGGGCGACCTGGCCGGAGTTCCGCCGGCTGGAGCAGCTCGGCCTGACCATGTACGGGCAGATGACCGCCGGCTCGTGGATCTACATCGGCACCCAGGGCATCCTCCAGGGCACCTACGAGACGTTCGCGGCCGTCGCGGCCAAGAGGTTCGACAGCACTCTCGCCGGCACGTTGACGCTGACCGCCGGCTGCGGCGGGATGGGTGGCGCGCAGCCGCTCGCGGTCACCATGAACGGTGGCGTCTGCCTGATCGTGGACGTGGACCGGACCCGGCTCGACCGCCGGGTGCACGACCGCTACCTGGACGAGGTCGCCGACTCCCTGGACGACGCGATCGCCCGGGTCCGCGCGGCGAAGCGGGAGCGCCGGGCGCTGAGCGTGGGCGTGGTCGGCAACGCCGCCGAGGTCTTTCCGGAGCTGCTGACCCGGGGCGTCGAGATCGACATCGTGACCGACCAGACCAGCGCGCACGACCCGCTGGCGTACCTGCCGCTCGGCGTGGAGCTGGCCGACGCCCGGGACTACGCGACGGCGAAGCCGGCCGAGTTCACCGACCGGGCCCGGGCGTCGATGGCGAAGCACGTCGAGGCGATGGTCGGCTTCCTCGACGCCGGCGCCGAGGTCTTCGACTACGGCAACTCGATCCGGGGCGAGGCGCAGCTCGGCGGCTACCAGCGCGCGTTCGACTTCCCGGGGTTCGTGCCCGCGTACATCCGGCCGTTGTTCTGCGAGGGCAGGGGCCCGTTCCGGTGGGCGGCGCTCTCCGGCGACCCGGCCGACATCGCCGCCACCGACCGGGCCATCCTGGAGCTGTTCCCGGAGAACGAGTCCCTGGCCCGCTGGATCAAACTGGCCGGCGAGCGGGTCGCCTTCCAGGGCCTGCCGGCCCGGATCTGCTGGCTCGGCCAGGGCGAGCGGGACAAGGCCGGCGTGCGGTTCAACGACATGGTCGCCTCCGGCGAACTCTCCGCCCCGGTGGTCATCGGCCGGGACCACCTGGACACCGGCAGCGTCGCCAGCCCGTACCGGGAGACCGAGGGGATGGCCGACGGTTCCGACGCGATCGCCGACTGGCCGCTGCTCAACGCGCTGGTCAACACGGCCAGCGGCGCGTCCTGGGTGTCCATCCACCACGGCGGTGGGGTGGGCATCGGCCGGTCGATCCACGCCGGTCAGGTCTGCGTGGCCGACGGCACCGCCCTCGCCGGGCAGAAGATCGAGCGGGTGCTGACCAACGACCCGGCGATGGGTGTCATCCGGCACGTCGACGCCGGCTACGACTCAGCCCGCGAGGTCGCCGAGCGCACCGGCGTGCGCGTCCCGATGACCGAGGGGCCGGCGTGACCGACGACCTGACCGCCCGGTTCCGGGCCCTGTGGGACGAGATCGCGCCGGTCGGGCGGGACGCCGGCAGCGGTGGCTACCTGCGTTACGCCCTGACCGAGCCCGAGCTGGCGCTGCGGGCTTGGTTCCGTTCGCAGGCCGAGCAGCGCGGCATGCCGGTCACCGAGGACGGCAACGGCAACCTGTACGCCCACTGGGGTGACCCGGAGTCCGGGAACGCGGTGCTGACCGGGAGCCACTTCGACTCGGTGCCGCACGGCGGGGCGTACGACGGGCCGCTCGGCATCGTCAGCGCGTTCCTCGCCGTGGACGAGCTGCGCGCCGCCGGCATCGCCCCGGACCGGCCGCTGGTGCTGGGTGCGTTCGTCGAGGAGGAGGGCGCCCGCTTCGGCGTACCGTGCCTGGGGTCGCGCCTGCTCACCGGTGCACTGTCGGTGGAGCGCGCGGCCGGGCTGCGCGACGCGGCCGGGGTGAGCTTCGCCGAGGCCCTCGGCGACCGGCCGGCGGGCGCCCGCCCGGAGCTGCTGGGCCGGTTCGGCGCCTTCGTGGAGCTGCACGTCGAGCAGGGCCGCGCGCTGGTCGACGCGGACGCGCCGGTCGCGGTGGCCAGCGCGATCTGGCCGCACGGCCGGTGGCGCTTCGACGTGGTCGGCGAGGGCAACCACGCGGGTACGACCCGGATGGCCGATCGCCGCGACCCGATGCTCACCTACGCGTTCACCGTGCTGGCGGCCAACAAGGAGGCCCGGCTGCGCGGCGCGCACGCCACGGTGGGCCGGGTGTCCGTCGAGCCGAACGCCACCAACGCCATCCCGTCGAAGGTGACCGGTTGGCTGGACGCCCGGGCCGCCGACCCGGAGACCCTGACCGGCCTGGTCGACGCGGTCCGAGGCAAGGTCACCGAGCGGGCCCGCCGCGACGGTACGGCGGTCACGCTGACCGAGGAGTCGGCGACGCCGCTGGTCGCGTTCGACGGGGGGCTGGCGGGTCGGCTGGCCACGCTGCTCGACGCGCCGGTGCTGCCGACCGGCGCGGGCCACGACGCCGGGGTGCTCGCCGCCCACCTGCCGACCGCGATGCTGTTCGTCCGTAACCCGACCGGGGTGTCGCACTCGCCGGCCGAGGCAGCCACCGACGTCGACTGCGCCGCCGGGGTACGGGCGCTGGCCCAGGTGCTCGAGGAGTTGACCCGCGCATGACCACCACCCGTTGGCTCGCGGAGTACGCCTGGCTGCCCGACCACGCCGAGCCCACGCCCGACGTGCTGATCGAGACCGACGGGGGGCGGATCACCGGCGTGACGCCGTTGACCGCCGGAAGTCGGCCGCCCGCCGGGGTCGAGGTGTTCCCCGACGCCGTGGCGCTGCCCGGGTTGACCCTGCCCGGGTTGGCCAACGCGCACTCGCACGCCTTCCACCGGGCCCTGCGCGGGCGCACCCACGGCGGCCGGGGTGACTTCTGGAGCTGGCGGGACCGGATGTACGACGTCGCGGCCCGCCTGGACCCGGACACCTACCTGGCGCTGGCCCGGGCGGTCTACGCCGAGATGGCGCTGAGCGGGGTCACCTGCGTCGGTGAGTTCCACTACCTGCACCACCGGCCCGACGGCGGCGCCTACGACGACCCGAACGCGATGAGCGCCGCGTTGGTGGAGGCCGCCGCGCATGCGGGGATCCGGCTCACCCTGCTGGACACCTGTTACCTGACCGCCGGCGTGGACGGCCAGGCCCTGGCGGGGCCGCAGCGGCGCTTCGGCGACGGTGACGCGGCCCGCTGGGCCGAGCGAGCGGCGGCGTTCCAGCCCACGGACTCCCACGCGCGGGTCGGCGCCGCCGTGCACTCGGTGCGGGCGGTCCCCGCCGACCAGCTCGGCACGGTGGCCGACTGGGCCCGGGAGCGGCAGGCGCCGCTGCACGTGCACCTGTCCGAGCAGCCCGCCGAGAACGACGAGTGCCGGGCCGTGCACGGTCGCACCCCGACCGCTCTGCTCGCCGAGCACGGCGTGCTCGGGTCGGACACCACCGCCGTCCACGCCACCCACCCGACCAGCGGCGATGTGACCCTGCTCGGGGAGAGCCGGACCGGCGTGTGCCTCTGCCCGACCACCGAACGCGACCTCGCCGACGGGATCGGCCCGGCGCGGCGGATGGCCGACGGTGGTATCCGGTTGAGTCTGGGCAGCGACAGCCACGCGGTGATCGACCTCTTCGAGGAGGCCCGGGCCGTGGAGCTGGACGAGCGGTTGCGCACCCGACGTCGTGGCCTGTTCACGCCGGTCGAGCTGCTGACCGCCGCCAGCGCCGCCGGGCACGCCGCGCTGGGCTGGGCCGACGCCGGGCGGATCGCCGTCGGCGCCCGCGCCGACCTGGTCACGGTACGGCTGGACAGCGCCCGCACCGCCGGGGTGCCGCCGGTTGGCGCGTTCTTCGCGGCCGGGGCGGCGGACGTCGACCACGTGGTGGTGGACGGCCGGGTGGTGGTCGCCGAGGGCCGGCACCTGAGCGTGGACGTCCCGGCCGAGCTGGCGGCCTCGATCGAGGCGGTGACTCCCGCATGAGCAGCCTGCTGGTGGACAACATCGGGGAGCTGGTCACCAACGGGACCGGCGAGGGCGTGCTGGGCATCCGCCGGAACGCCGCCGTGCTGGTCGAGGAGGGCCGGGTGGTCTGGGTCGGGCCGGCCGCGTACGCCCCGGCCGCCGACCGGCGGATCGACGCCGGTGGAGCCGCCGTACTGCCCGGCTTCGTGGACAGCCACGCACATCTCGTCTTCGCCGGTGACCGGGCCGCCGAGTTCGCCGCCCGGATGGCCGGCCAGCCGTACACCGGCGGCGGCATCCGGACCACGGTCGGCGCGACCCGGGCCGCCACCGACGGGGAACTGCGGGCCAACGTGCGCCGGCTGCGCGGGGAGGCGCTGCGCCAGGGCACCACGACCATGGAGATCAAGAGTGGGTACGGGCTGACCGTCGCCGACGAGGCCCGCTCGCTGCGGATCGCAGCCGAGTCCAGCACCGAGACCACGTTCCTGGGCGCGCACGTGGTGCCCGCCGAGTACGCCGACCGCCCCGACGACTACGTGGGGCTGGTCTGCGGGCCGATGCTGGCCGCCGCCAAGCCCTACGCGAAGTGGATCGACGTGTTCTGCGAGCGGGGCGCCTTCGACGTCGACCACGCCCGAGCCATCCTGGCCTGCGGTCAGGCCGCCGGGCTGGGCGTACGGGTGCACGCGAACCAGCTCGGCCCCGGCGCGGGGGTGCAGCTCGGGGTGGAGCTGGGCGCGGCGAGCGTCGACCACTGCACCCACCTGAGCGACGCCGACGTGGACGCGCTGGCCTCGACGGCGGTGGACTGGACGTCCGGCACGTCGACGACCACCGTGGCCACCCTGCTGCCCGGTGCCGAGTTCTCCACCCGCTCTCCCTACCCGGACGCCCGTCGACTGCTCGACGCCGGCGTCACCGTCGCGCTGGCGACCGACTGCAACCCCGGCTCGTCGTACACCTCGTCGATGCCCTTCTGTGTGGCCCTCGCCGTCCGCGAGATGGCCATGACCCCGGCGGAGGCGGTCTGGGCCGCGACCGTCGGCGGCGCGCGGGCGCTGCGGCGCGACGACATCGGCGTGCTCACCCCCGGTGCCCGGGCCGACCTCGTCGTCCTGGACGCACCGTCCTACCTGCACCTGGCCTACCGGCCCGGTGTTCCACTGATCCGCCAGGTCCTGCTCAACGGAGTGCCCCAATGACGACCGTGACCATCCAGCCCACCGGAATCTCCGCCGACGACGTGCTCGCGGTGGCCCGCGGCACCGCCACGGTGGTCCTCGACCCGGCCACCCGGGACGCGATGGCCACCAGCCGCGCGATCGTGGACGGCATCGAGGCCGCCGGACGGCCCGTGTACGGCGTCTCGACCGGGTTCGGGGCGCTGGCCAACACCTTCGTCGCCCCGGAGCGCCGGGCCGAGCTGCAGCACGCGCTGATCCGCTCGCACGCCGCCGGGGTGGGTGCCCCGATGCCACGCGAAGTGGTCCGGGCCATGATGCTGCTGCGGGTCCGGTCGCTCGCCCTGGGCCACTCCGGGGTCCGCCCGCTGGTCGCCGAGGCGCTGGTCGACCTGCTCAACCACGACATCACCCCGTGGGTGCCGGAGCACGGCTCGCTGGGCGCGTCCGGTGACCTGGCGCCGCTGGCGCACTGTGCGCTGGTGCTGCTCGGCGAGGGTTGGGTGCTCGGCCCGGCCGGCGAACGCCAGGACGCCGCCGACGTGCTGCACGCCGCCGGGCTCAAGCCGATCGAGCTGGCCGCCAAGGAGGGGCTGGCGCTGATCAACGGCACCGACGGCATGCTCGGCATGCTGTTGCTGGCCATCCACGACGCGGCGCACCTGTTCGCCATGGCCGACGTGACCGCCGCACTGGCCATCGAGGCGATGCTCGGCTCGGAGCGGCCGTTCCTGCCCGAGCTGCACGCGATCCGACCGCACCCCGGTCAGGCGGCGTCGGCGGCGAACATCCACCGGTTGTTGCAGGACTCCCGGGTGATGGACTCGCACCGCGACGACCTGGCGCACGCCGTGCAGGACGCGTACTCGATGCGCTGCGCACCGCAGGTGGCCGGCGCGGCCCGCGACACTCTGGACTTCGTCCGCACGGTCGCCGGCCGCGAGCTGGTGTCCGTTGTGGACAACCCGGTGGTGCTGCCGGACGGCCGGGTCGAGTCGACCGGCAACTTCCATGGCGCGCCGCTCGGTTTCGCCGCGGACTTCCTGGCCATCGCCGCCGCCGAGGTGGGTGCGATCGCCGAACGGCGGGTGGACCGGCTGCTCGACGTCACCCGGTCCCGGGAACTGCCGGCGTTCCTCTCCCCCGACGCCGGGGTGAACTCCGGGCTGATGATCGCCCAGTACACGGCGGCCGGCATCGTCGCCGAGAACCGTCGGCTGGCCGCCCCCGCCTCGGTGGACTCGCTGCCCACCAGCGGCATGCAGGAGGACCACGTCTCGATGGGCTGGGCTGCGGCCAAGAAGCTGCGGACGGTGCTGGACAACCTGACCAGCCTGCTCGCGGTGGAACTGCTGGCCGGCGTACGCGGACTGCAGCTGCGCGCCCCGCTGGTGCCGTCGCCGGCCGGCCGGGCCGCCGTCGCCGCGCTGGGCGGGGCGGCCGGCGAGCCGGGCCCGGACGTGTTCCTCGCACCGGTCATGGAGGCCGCCCGCGCGGTGCTGGCCGGCCCGGACCTGCGCGCCGCCATCGAACGGGAGGTCGGCCCGCTGGGCTGACCTCCGCCGAGTCGCTGTCGTCCGCCGCGGGTCAGGCGGCGGGCGGCAGCACCTTGGCGACCAGCTTGGCCAGCTCGCGCAGCGCCTTACCGCGGTGGCTGATGGCGTCCTTCTCGGCCGGGGTCAGCTCGGCGTTGGTCCGGTCCTGCCCGTCGCCCAGGAAGATCGGGTCGTAGCCGAACCCACCGTCGCCGCGCGGGGAGCGCAGCACCCGCCCGGACTGCCGGCCGTCGACCAGGTGCTCCTTGCCGTTGGGCAGCACCAGCGCCACCGTGCAGACGAAGGATGCGGCCCGCTGCTCGTCGGGCACGTCGGCGATCTGGTTGAGCACGAGCTGGAGGTTGGCGTGGTCGTCGCCGTGCTGGCCGGACCAGCGGGCGCTGAACACGCCCGGCATCCCGCTGAGCGCGTCCACGGCGAGACCGGAGTCGTCGGCGATGGTCGGCAGTCCGGTACGCCGGCAACCCTCCCGCGCCTTGATCAGCGCGTTCTCGCCGAAGGTCAGGCCCGTCTCCGGCAGCTCCGCGTACGCCTCGACGTCGTCCAGCCCGAGCAGGGCGATCCGGTGCGCGCCGAGAGCGCCGTCCAGGATCCGCTGCAGCTCCACGAGCTTCTTGCGGTTGCGGGTGGCGAGCAGGACCTTGTTCATGACAGAACCTTCCGCTGGGCTTCGGCCAACTCGGCGCACCCGGCCACGGCCAGGTCGAGCAGGCTGTCGAGCTGGTCGCGGGCGAACACGCCCGCCTCGCCGGTGCCCTGCACCTCGACGAAGTCGCCCGCGCCGGTGCAGACCACGTTCATGTCCACCTCGGCCGCCACGTCCTCCTCGTAGCAGAGGTCGAGTCGCGCCTCACCGGCGATGATGCCCACGCTGACCGCGGCCACCGAGCGGTGCATCACCTTGTCCGGCTTACCGGCGAGCGCCTTACGGGCGGCCAACCAGTCGACCGCGTCGTGCAGCGCCACGTACGCGCCGGTGATCGCGGCGGTGCGGGTGCCGCCGTCGGCCTGGAGCACGTCGCAGTCGAGCACCACCGAGTTCTCGCCGAGCGCCTTGAGGTCGATCGAGGCGCGCAGGCTACGGCCGATCAGCCGGGAGATCTCGTGGGTCCGGCCGCCGACCCGACCCTTGACGCTCTCCCGGTCGGAGCGGGTGTTGGTGGCCCGGGGCAGCATCGCGTACTCGGCGGTCACCCAGCCCAGCCCGGAGCCCTTGCGCCAGCGGGGCACACCCTCGGTGACGCTGGCCGTGCAGAGCACCCGGGTGCCGCCGAACTCGACGAGCACCGAGCCTTCGGGATGGGTGCTCCAGCCTCGGGTCAGGGTCACCGGTCGGAGTTGATTGGGCCCTCGCCCGTCAGGTCGCGCCATGCCTGCACCCTATGCGGTGCGGTGATCCACCTGCCCCGGGGTGCCCCGGCCGACCGTGGCGTCGTGGGTCAGACGTCGTAGCTGGCGCCGGGCCGGACCACCTCGAGCGGCCCGGTGTACGCGGTGGCGGCCGACTCGAGCGTGTGCGCCTCGCTGCCCCAGGCGGACACGAGGTGGGTGAGCAGCAGTCGGCCCACCTCAGCCTTGGTCGCCGCCTCGCCCGCCTCCCGGCCGGTCAGGTGCAGATCCGGCGGATTGTCCACGCCGTCGAGGTAGCTGGCCTCGCAGAGGAAGACGTCGGCGTTCTGGGCCAGCCGCAGCAGCGCCTCGCAGGGCGCGGTGTCCGACGAGTAGCACAGCGACCGGCCGTCGTGTTCCAGCCGCACGCCGTACGTCTCCACGGGGTGGTTGACCCGGTCGACGGTGACCGTGAACGGGCCGATCGGGAAGGTGCCCGGCTCGAGGGCGTAGAACTGGTAGACGTCCTCCACCGAGCTGTCGTCGCCGTACGCGGCGCTGAGCCGGTCCGGCGCGCCGGCGGGCGCGTAGACGGGCAAAGCCGGGTAGGGGCCGTCCGGGGCGTACCGACGGACCACCACGTACAACACGGCGTCGAACATGTGGTCGCAGTGCAGGTGGGTCAGCAGGATCGCGTCGGGGGCGTGCAGCCCCGCGTACCGCTGGAGGCTGGACAGCGACCCCGAACCGAAGTCGACCAGGAGCCGGAAGCCGTCGGCCTCGACCAGATAGGCCGAGCAGGGCGACTCGGGGCCAGGAAAACTGCCGGCGCTTCCCAGAACGGTCAGTCGCATCGAGTGGTCTCGCTGTCACTATCAGTAGCACCCGTGCCGGCGGTCGTCCCGGCCATGATCTCTACCGACGCGTACGCCACGCTGCGCAGCCTACGCTGGGGTAGCCGGCAGCAAGAATCATCCGCTGGAAGTTGTCACGAACGTGACACCCGCTCACTGGGCCCCGGACCGCGTACGGGCCGTCGACGCGCGTCGACGGCCCGTACCCGAGCAGAGCAGGCCGGTCAGGCCCAGAGCTGGCCCTCCAGGGCGTCCTCGGCGTCGGCCAGCGTGCCGCCGTACGCGCCGGTGGACAGGTATTTCCAGCCGCCGTCGGCGACCACGAAGGCGACGTCGGCGCGGCGGCCGTCGCGCACCGCCTCGTGCGCCACCGCCAGCGCGGCGTGCAGGATGGCGCCCGTGGAGAAGCCCGCGAAGATGCCCTCCACCTCGACGAGCTGCCGGGTACGCAGCACCGCGTCCCGGGTGCCGACCGAGAAGCGCCGGGAGAGCACCGAGGCGTCGTAGAGCTCCGGCACGTACCCCTCGTCGATGTTGCGCAGGCCGTAGACCACCTCGCCGTAACGCGGCTCGGCGGCCACGACCTGGATGCCCTCGACCTTCTCCCGCAGGTAACGCCCGGTGCCCATCAGGGTGCCGGTGGTGCCCAGCCCGGCCACGAAGTGCGTGATGGTGGGCAGGTCGTGCAGCAGCTCCGGCCCGGTCGTCTCGTAGTGCGCCCGGGCGTTGGCCTCGTTGCCGTACTGGTAGAGCATCACCCAGTCCGGGTGCTCGCTGGCGATCTGCTTGGCGGTGGCGACGGCCTGGTTGGAGCCGCCCGCCGCCGGCGAAAAGATGATCTCGGCGCCGTACATCCGGAGCAGTTGGACCCGCTCGGTGGAGACGTTCTCGGGCATCACGCAGACCAGCCGGTACCCCCGGAGCTTGGCCACCATGGCCAGTGCGATGCCGGTGTTGCCGCTGGTCGGCTCCAGGATGGTGTCACCCGCCCGGAGCCGGCCAGCCTCTTCCGCGGCGCGGACCATGAACAGCGCCGCCCGGTCCTTGATGCTGCCGGTCGGGTTCCGGTCCTCCAGCTTTGCCCAGAGCCGCACCGGCGGAGCACCGTCGGGCACCGTCGGGGACAGCCGGGGCAGGCCGACCAGCGGCGTGCCACCACAGGCATCGAGCAGGCTGTCGTACCGCGCCATGGCGGCCGCCCTCAGCGACCAGCGACGGCGCGCTGGCCGATCGCCGCCGCGGCGACGCCGTGCTGGCTGATCGCCGCTGCCGCCGCGCCGTGCTGGCTGATCGCCGCTGCCGCGGCGAAGCCGAACGCGCCGCCGGCGACCGCCGGCAGGATCGTCACGCTGTCGCCGTCGGTGACCTTGGCGTCCAGTGCGCCGAGGAAACGGACGTCCTCGTCGTTGACGTAGACGTTGACGAAGCGGTGCAGTGCGCCGGCCTCGGTGACCAGCCGGCCGCGCAGCCCGGCGTGCCGGGAGTCGAGGTCGGCGAGCAGGTCGGCGATGGTGTCGCCCGAGCCCTCGACGACCTTGGCGCCGCCGGTGTAGCTGCGCAGGATGGTGGGGATGCGAACCTCGATAGCCATGATGTGGTGCTCCTCGTTCGGGTGTGCCAACGGTGACGGGACGAAACGCTGCGGACGCTGACGGATCAGCGGTCGGAACACTCGTAGTCGACCGTCGCCGGGCTCTGCCCGAACATGTAGGACTGGACGGCGTGCGGGTCCACCCCGGCCGCCACGATCCGGACCGGCTCCTCGGTCACCACACCGTCGACGATCCGAAACGAGCGGATCTCCTCGGAGTCGGGCTCACGGGTGGAGACGAGCAGGTAGTGCGCGCCCGGCTCGCCAGCGAAGGAGACGTCGGTGCGCGACGGGTACGCCTCGGTCGCGGTGTGCGAGTGATAGATGATCACGGGCTCCTCGTCCCGGTCGTCCATCTCCCGCCAGACCCGCAGATGCTCCATCGAGTCGAACTCGTAGAAGGTCATCGAACGCGCGGCATTGTCCATCGGGATGTGCCGGGTGGGGGTGTCGCTGCCGACGGGACCGGCGACCACGCCGCACGCCTCGTCTGGGTGGTCCCGGCGCGCGTGGGCGACGATCGCGTCGATGATCGACCGGTCGATGCTCAGCACGTCCACCAGCCTAACGCCTGCCGGGTACGCCTCAGAAGTGGTGCCGGTCACCGCTAGTCGATCAGGGCGTTGAGCAGCGACTCCTGAAGATAGCCGAGGTACGCGTAGACCGAGAGCTGGAAGACCCTGCTGGAGGCCGGGTCCTCGGCGACCGCGTCGTCCAACTCCTCGCCGAGGTCCGTGCCGTCCTTGATCTCCAGCCGGACGCCCATCGCGAGCCGGGCGTCGTTCAACGCCCGCAGCCATGCCTCGGCCGCCTCGGCGTCCAGCCGCACCTCGCCACCGGAAGCCTCGGGCAGCGCGGCCAGGATCGCTCCCGCCTGGTCGATCTTCGCGGTCTTCAGGTCGCCCTCGGTGTAGCGACGGAATTCGGCGGAGCCCGCCGCGTCCTCCGGGTAGACCGCCGGAAAGAGCCGGCCGACCACCGGATCGGTGTGGTCGAAGCCGTCGGTGAGCAGGCCGACCACCTCGGAGGCGACCTTACGCAGCACCCGCGCCTCGTCGACGGCGAACGTGGCGACGTACCGACCGGCCTGGCGACGGAACATGCTCACGAGCGGTCCACCGTCGCCCACAGCCCGTACGCGTGCAGCTGCGACGCGTCGTGCTCCATTCGTTCCCGGGCACCGGTGGAGACCACCGCGCGACCCTTGTGGTGCACGTCCATCATGAGCTGCTCGGCCCTCTCCCGGCTGTAGCCGAAGAGCTTCTGGAAAACCCAGGTCACGTATGTCATCAGGTTGACCGGGTCGTCCCAGACGATGGTCACCCACTGCCGGTCCGACGCCGGCACCTCATCGGTGGCCGGCGTCTCGACCGGTGCAACCTGCGGAGCCGCCATGCCCCCCATCGTGCCACCGCTTTCCCGGAACCGAGGAACCGGAACGCCGGCCCGCCGAGGATCGCCAGCCTCGGCCGCCCCCGACCGGCGGCGACCGCCGTCGGACGCGCGGTGCGACACGGACCCGGACCGGGTGGCAGCGGCGCCGTCAGGCGAGCAGGATGCCGTGGTCGACTGCATCGTTGAGCACCACGCCCAGCGAGAGGCGGATCACCTCGAACCGTCGGGAGATCTCCCGCGACAGCTCCAGCTCGACCTCCCGCAGCGCCCGCTGGGACCAGGCACGGGCCGCGTTGTGGTCGCCGTTGCCCGGGGTACGCCATTGCTGCCAGCACCCGCCGGAGAGCGCCACCGCGACCGGTGGGAGCACCTCGTCGCGGGCTGCCGTCGGATAGCCGGCCAGCGCGTCGATCGCCTCCGCTCCGGTCAGCCCCGCCACCCCGGCCGTGCTGGTGATCAGCAGTACCCGGTCCAGGTCACGGCCGACCCGGTGATCGGTCAGGCCGTACTGCATGGCGATGGCGATCCGGCGGCGTACGCCCTCGACCGGTGGCGCGCCGAGCACCCGGGTCGCGGCGTCGGACACGATGCCTCGGACCGCGTGGTCGCACTGCGCGGTGGCCAGCAGCGACAGCGCGGCCATCTCCCGGTCCAGCAACTCGGGCAGGCCGGCGCTGCCGACCCCGAAGACGATCTCCTGGACCGCCCGCAGGTGGACGTTCGCCAACTCCAACGCCAGGTGCTGACGGATCCGCTGTGCGCACGAGCGGGTCTGCCGGTCGAGCTGCTCGGACCAGTCGCCCGGATCGGCGACGACGCTCACCCGACCGGTCTGGCCCGGCGGCACCGGCGGGGCCGCGCTCCCCCGCTCCAACGCCTCGCCCGCCGCCCAGTTGACCAACGCCCGACGCAGGTCGGCGGCCGAGTCGGCATCGTCGACGGGGAACCACCGCGCGCCAGCCAGCGCCGGAACCGCGGCCAACAGCGCCGCCCGGTGCGCCGCCACGGTCACCGCCACCGGGTCCACCTCCCCGGAGCCACCGCCAGCCGGCGGGACGGACGCCCCCGCGTCCTCCGTCGTCGCCGCGCTGTCGGCCAGCGGGGCCCAACCCGCCGCGCCGGGCGTGACCGCGAAGACGACCTGCACCGGGGTCGGGGCGACCTCGGCGAGCAGGTTGAGCTCCGCGGCGGTGAACGCCTGGTCGGCGGCGATCACGAAGAGCAGCGCGCCGGCCCGGCCGACCGCGTCGAGCAGCACCCGGCTCCCCGCCACGCCGAGCGCGCCGGTGTCCGGCGTGTCGATCAGGGTGAAGTGCCGCAGCAGCGGCTCGGGGACGCTCAACTCGACCCGTCGGGGTGGGCGGGCCAGCGCCGGACCGGCGGCGTCCCGGTCCGCACCGTACGAGTGCGGCTGGCGGTAGCCCGGCACGAACGCCGACCGGGTGGGCACCTTGGCGTGCCGCACCAGCAGCCAACTGCCCGCCGGCACGGTGAGCATGACCGGGTCGAGCCCGAGCAGGACGGCGAGCACCGAGCGCCGCTCGGCACCGGCCGGGCCGACGGCGACCACACCGAGCGGCTCCTCCGACCCGGGGCCGCTCACTCCGACCTCGGTGGGCAGCGGACCGCAGCGTGGCAGGTCGGCTGAGCCAGCCATGTCGTCCGACGAGTCGACGGCGGGGAGAGGACCCTGCTTCATCAGGCAGCTCCCGTGGCGGGCGACCGGACACGACCGGCCGCGAGGAGAAAATCCGGTGAAGTTACCCAGATGCCGGAAGAGTACGGGCGGTACCGGAACCTGGCGGAACACCGCGGATACTCACCGGTAATTGTGCGATTACTCAACTTCGCTGCGTGACGCTACACGCGCGGACAGATCTCGGTGGATATGCTGCCCGAATGAGTCGGTGGAAGTTCGTCGGCCGCACGGATGAGCTGAACCGCCTGCTGGCGGCGGTGACCGGCGAAGCCGGCCGGGGGCTCTTCTTCAGCGGCAGCGCGGGCATTGGCAAGAGCAGGCTACTGCGCGAGGGCGTGGCCGCGCTGCCCACCGACCGGCACGCCATCTGGTCCATCGCGGCCAGCGCCACCACCGCGGCGCTACCGTTCGGCGGGCTCGTGCAGGTCCTCCCCGCCGAACAGCCCGAGGGCCTCTCGCCCGCCGGCATCCTGCGCTGGGCGCTGGGCGTGCTGCACCAGCAGGCCGCCGGCCGGCGGATCGTGCTCGCCATCGACGACGCGCACCTGCTCGACCCGCCTTCGGCGGCGCTCGTGCACCTCGTCGCCCGCGACGAGAACGCCACGGTCATCGGCACCCTGCGCGACGGCGAGCAGATCCCGCTGCCGATTCGTGCACTCTGGACCGACGACCTCGTCGAACACGTCGAGCTGACTCCGATGCCACCGGCGGAGACCGCCGGCCTGCTGGCGGCGATCCTGGGCGGCCCGGTCGACGCCAGCTCCGCCGACCGCCTGGGCCGACTGTCCGCCGGCAACCCGCTGCTGCTGCGGGAGCTGGTGCACGCGGCCAACGGCAGCGAGGAGTTGCAGCGCACCTACGGGATCTGGAAGTGGACCGGGCGGCTGGAGCTGGCTCCCAACCTGACCGACCTGATCGACACCCGGGTCGGGCAGCTCACCGACGGCGTCCGCGCGGTCGGTGAGCTGGTGGCCTTCGGTGAGCCCCTCGGCCTGCACCTGCTCTACCAGGCGGCCGCGCAGGCCGACGTGGAGGCCGCCGAGGAACGCGGGCTGATCAGCGTCGTCCAGCACGACCGCCGCACCAACGTCCGGCTGGCCCACCCGCTCTACGGCGAGGTGCTGCGCCGCCGCTGCCCGGTCAGCCGCACCCGACGGCTCCAGGCCCACCTCGCCGAGTTGTTGGAGCGGGTCGGCAAACGCCGCCGGGACGACCTGCTGCGGGTGGCGGTGTGGCGCCTCGACTCGGGCACCGCGCAGGACGGCGCCCTGCTGCTGGACGCCGCCGTGCAGGCGTTCACCCGCTACGACGTACCGTTGGCGACCCGGCTGGCCCGGGCGGCCCTGAACGCCGACGTGGGCTCGGACGCGGCCGAGCTGCTGGCCACCATCCTGATGTTCGCCGACCGCCCCGAAGAGGCGATCGACGTGCTGGACGCGGTGACGCCCGAGTCCGGCGACGAGCGGCGGCTCTGCCGGTGGCTGACCGTGCGGGGCATGGTCAGCTACTGGGGCCTGAGTCGGGAATCCACGGTGGAGGAGATCGCCGCCCGGGTCGAGCAGCTCAGCGACTCCGCCGACCGGGCCCGCGTGCACGCCTTCGAGGCGACCATGCGGCTGCACGGGATGGACACGACCACCGCCGTACGGCTCAGCCAGCAGGTGCTCGACCGCCCGGCGGCCACCGTCGCCGCCCGCGAGTTGGCCCGCTGCACCATCGCGTACCTCCAGGCGGTGCAGGGCCAGTTGACGCTGAGCGGCACGGCGATCGCCCAGGTGCACTCCGCGGCCGCCAGCTGGCGCACCGACATGCCGTACCTGCAACTGGCCCTGGAGCTGGCCCGGGGCACCCGGCTCATGCTCACCGGCGACCTGACCGGGATCGACGCGATCGTGGCCGACGAGTTCGCCGACCTCGCCGGCGCCGGGGACTTCCGGCTCGGCACCGGCTACCTGGCGATCCTCCAGGCGTACGCGGCGCGGCTCCGCGGGCAGAGCGACGCGGCCATGCGGACCTCGCTGGGCGCCTGCGCGGTGCTCGCCACCAGCCGGGTCTACGCCGGCCTGGCGCAGGCCGAGCGGGCCCAGTGCGCGGCGCTGCGCGGAGAGGCGGCACAGGCGTCCGAGGCGATGGCCGAGGCCGACCGCACGCACGCGCCGGGCATGGCGGTGCTCTACCCGTGGCTGGAGCAGGCCCGAGGCGCCGTACTCGCCGCGTCCGGCGACCTTCCCGGCGCGATCAAGCAGCTCACCCACCTCGTGGACCGGCTCCGCGCGGACGGCTTCGCCGGGCACGAGGTGCACGTCCTGCACGACCTCGTCCGACTGGACCAGGCGGGCATGCCGGTCGGGCCCACCTGCTCCGACGGCAGCCGGCGTACGGTCGCGCAGCGCCTCGCCGAGCTGTCCGAACGGGTCGACGGGGT
This sequence comes from Micromonospora sp. CPCC 205539, assembly GCF_036906815.1. NCBI lineage: Bacteria > Bacillati > Actinomycetota > Actinomycetes > Micromonosporales > Micromonosporaceae > Micromonospora > Micromonospora sp. CPCC 205539. The sequence continues at coordinate 91,463 of NZ_JBAKHW010000007.1, forward strand.
GCTTCCACCGCTGCTGGCCCGACACGCCCGCGCCGCGGTGACCGACTCCGCCACGGACCTGCTCGCGATCGCCGACGACTACGCCGCGCTGGAGCTGACCGTGTACGCCGCCGAGGCCACCGCCCAGGCCCTGCACCGGCTGCGCCAGCAACAGTCCACGGCGGCGGGCGCGGCCCGGGAACGCCTGGCCGGGCTGCTCGGCCGCTGCGATGAGATCCGCACGCCGGCTCTGTACGCGGGGGCGCCGGTGCTGAGCGAGCGCGAGTGGCAGGTTGCTCGGCTCGCGGCGCACGGCGCGACCAGCAAGGCCATCGCCGAGCGCCTCTACCTCTCCGCCCGTACGGTGGAGAACCATCTCCAGCGGATCTACACCAAGCTCGGTGTGACCGGCCGGGCCGAGTTGTGGGCGGCGCTGCGGTCGATCCCGGGCCACGAGGGCGGCGAGGCGAGCTGAACCTTAGGCTGGGGCGGTGAGCACCCTCCGCCCCGCGCTGCTGACCGACCACTACGAGCTGACCATGGTCAGCGCGGCCCTGAAGGACGGCACCGCCGACCGCCGCTGCGTCTTCGAGGTGTTCAGCCGCCGACTACCGGCCGGCCGCCGATACGGCGTCGTCGCCGGCACGGGCCGCCTGATCGAGCTGATCCGCGACTTCCGCTTCGACCCGACGGAGATCGACTTCCTGCGTCGGACCGGGGTCGTCGACGAGGCGGCCGCGGCCTGGCTCGCCGACTACCGCTTCACCGGCGACATCGACGGGTACGCCGAGGGCGAGCTCTTCTTCCCCGGTTCACCGATCCTCACCGTCACCGGCGGCTTCGCCGAGTGCGTGGTCCTGGAGACGCTCGCGCTCTCCGTGCTCAACCACGACAGCGCCATCGCGGCCGCGGCGGCCCGGATGGTGACCGCCGCGCGGGGCCGGGCGTTGATCGAGATGGGCTCGCGCCGGGCGCACGAGGAGTCCGCGGTGGCGGCGGCGCGGGCCGCGTACCTGGCCGGGTTCCGGTTCACCTCCAACCTCGCGGCCGGAGCGCGCTACGGCATCCCGACCGCCGGTACCGCGGCGCACGCGTTCACCCTGCTGCACGACGACGAGCGGGCGGCGTTCGCGTCGCAGGTTGCCACGCTGGGCAAGGACACCACGCTGCTGGTGGACACGTACGACATCAGCCAGGGCATCCGCAACGCGATCGCGGTTGCCGGTCCGGAGTTGCGGGCGGTCCGGATCGACTCGGGTGACCTGGCGGTGATCGCCCAGCAGTCGAGAGAGTTGCTGGACTCGCTGGGCGCCACCGAGACCAAGATCATCGTCTCCGGCGACCTCGACGAGTACTCCATCGCCGCCCTGGCCGCCGAGCCGGTGGACATGTACGGCGCGGGCACAGCCGTGGTCACCGGCTCCGGGGCACCCACCGCCGGGCTGGTCTACAAGCTCGTCGAGGTCGAGGGACGGCCGGTGGTGAAGCGCTCCGAGCACAAGGCGACCATCGGCGGCCGGAAGGTGGCGGTCCGCCGGCACAAGCCGACCGGCACCGCGACCGAGGAGGTCATCGTCCCGCAGGGCGTACCGGACCGGCAGCCCAACGACCGGATGCTCCAGCGCTCGTACGTGGTCGACGGCGAGCCGGTGGCCCTGCCCACCATCGAGGAGTCACGGGAGCACCTGCGGCAGGGCCTGATCTCCATCCCGTGGGAGGGTCTGAAGCTCTCCGCCGGGGACCCGGCGATCCCGGTGACCGTCGTACCCGCCGGATAGAACCCCCGTAGGCACCGCGCTGACGAATGGAGCGACCGTGCGCAACGCGCTGATCATCGTGGACGTGCAGAACGACTTCTGCGAGGGCGGCTCGCTGGCCGTCCAGGGCGGTGCCGACGTCGCCGCCGGCATCTCCCGGCTGCTCGTCGCCGAGCCGGAGCGGTGGGCGCACGTGGTCGCCACCAAGGATTACCACGTCGACCCGGGCGCGCACTTTGGTGATCCACCGGATTTCGTGGAGTCCTGGCCCCGGCACTGCGTGGTCGGCACCAGCGGGTCGGAGTTCCACCCCGACCTGGAGACCGGGCGGGTCGAGGCGATCTTTCACAAGGGCGAGCACGCGGCGGCGTACTCCGGGTTCGAGGGGCATGCCGCCGACGGCGAGTGCCTTGCCGACTGGCTGCGTCGGCACGACGTCGACCGGGTCGACGTGGTCGGCATCGCCACCGACCACTGCGTCCGGGCGACCGCGCTGGACGCCGCCCGGGAGGGCTTCGCCACCACCGTGCTGCTCGACCTGACCGCAGCGGTCGCCCCCGCGACGACCGACGTGGCGCTGCGGGCGATGGACGGCGCCGGGGTGACCCTGCACGGCGACCCTGTGATCAGGACCGCATGATCCGGTAATCAGGTGGTCATTGGTCCGCCGCCGGTCGAGGATGTGGCCGGAGGTACGGACCGTCGTGAACATGAAGCCTTACCGGCAAACGCTCGCCCTACCCGGCCTGCGGTCATTGCTGCTGGTCGCGGTGCTCGCCCGCATCCCGCTCACCGCGACCGGGGTGACGCTGACCTTCCACGTGGTGCTCGACCTCGATCGGGGCTACGGGGCGGCCGGCCTGGTCGGCGCGGCCAGCACGGTGGGCGCGGCGATCGGCGGCCCACTGCTCGGCCGGCTGGTCGACCGGCGGGGCCTACGCCCGGTCCTGGTGCTCACCGGGATCGTCGAGGCCGTGTTCTGGTCCACCGCGCCCTCGCTGCCGTACCCGCTGCTGCTGCCGGCCGCCTTCGTGGCCGGCTCGCTCGCCCTGCCCATCTTCTCGGTGGTCCGTCAGTCGATCGCCGCGCTGGTCCCGGAGGACGGGCGCCGACCGGCGTACGCGCTGGACTCGATGTCGGTGGAGCTGTCCTTCATGATCGGCCCGGCGCTGGCTGTGGCTCTGGTCACCGCGATCTCCGCGCAGACCACCATGTACCTCGTCGGCGCCGGCATCGTCGCCGCCGGGGTCGCCCTGTGGCTGCTCGACCCGCCGATCCGCAGCGCCACCGAGCCCGCCGGCCCGCCGCGCCGGGTGCCCCGCCGGGAATGGCTGACCCCGCGACTGCTCGCCGTGCTGGCCGTCAGCGCGGCGGCCACCCTGGTGCTCGGTGGCACCGACGTGGCGGTGGTCGCCGTGCTGCGGGCCAGCGGTGAGATCGGGTGGACCGGCGCGGTGCTGGCCATCTGGGCGGTCGCCTCGCTGGCCGGCGGTTTCGCCTACGGTGCCGTCCACCGCTCACTGTCTCCGCTGGCGCTGACCGCGGCCCTCGGTCTCTGCACCATCCCGGTCGGGCTCGGCGGCGCACACTGGTGGCTGCTCTGCCTGACGCTGATCCCGGCCGGGGCGCTGTGCGCACCGACCATCGCGGCCTCGGCCGACGCGGTCAGCCGGCTGGCCCCGGCCGAGGTCCGTGGCGAGGCCATGGGCCTGCACGGTTCCGCGGTCACCGTCGGCATCGCGGTCGGCGCGCCGCTCGCCGGCGCCGTGATCGACGCCAGCGCGCCGCTCTGGGGCTTCGTGGTGACCGGAGCGCTCGGCGCGCTGGTGACCCTGGTGGTGCTGCCGATCGAGCTGCGCCGCCGCCGAACCGCCGCAGCGGCGGCGGACCCGGCGACCACCGACGCCGACCTCACGAGCGCCACCCACTGACCCGCGTTCCCGCCACCCCGCGCTCCCCCGCCCTGCGTCTCGGCCACCCCGCGCTCCCCCCGCTCCCCCCGTCGCCGGGCAGGCAGGTGCGCTCGACCCAGGAAGTAGTGGCATCCGGTCGCACCGAGGCCACTACTTCCTGGATCGAGCGCGAACGTGGGAGTGTGGCGGCCGGCACGAGAGTGCCGGCCCGGGCAGGGTGGGGGGAGGCCCGGGCGGGCGCCGCTCCCGGTGACCCGGGGGCGGCGCCCGTCGTTGAGCTGTGGAGCTGAGTCCTACTTCCGGTCGAGGTCGCTGGCGACGTCCTCGCGGTAGCTGGCCCCGCCGTCCGACTCGCTGGTGAGCGGCTTGGAGCCGCCCTCCGGCGGGCCGGCCAGGCTCTGGCCTGCGGCCAGCTCCGGGAACTTCATGTCGAACGCCGGCCGCTCGGAGCGGATCCGGGGCATCCGGTCGAAGTTACGCAGCGGCGGCGGGCTGCTCGTCGCCCACTCCAGCGAGTTGCCGTGACCCCAGGGGTCGTTCACCTCGACCACCGGGCCGGTCTTGTACGACTTCCAGCAGTTGTAGATGAACGGCAGCGTGGAGATACCGGTGATGAACGCGCCGATCGTGGAGATCGTGTTCAACGTGGTGAAGCCGTCGCGGGGCAGGTAGTCGACGTACCGGCGGGGCATGCCCTCGTTGCCGAGCCAGTGCTGCACCAGGAACGTGGTGTGGAAACCGATCATGGTGAGCCAGAAGTGCACCTTGCCCAAGCGCTCGTCGAGCATCCGGCCGAACATCTTTGGGAACCAGAAGTAGATGCCGGCGAAGACCGCGAACACGATGGTGCCGAAGAGCACGTAGTGGAAGTGCGCCACCACGAAGTACGAGTCGGACACGTGGAAGTCGATCGGCGGGCTGGCCAGCAGCACACCGGTCAGACCACCGAAGAGGAAGGTGACCAGGAAGCCGATCGCCCAGAGCATGGGCGTCTCGAAGCTGATCTGGCCCCGCCACATGGTGCCGATCCAGTTGAAGAACTTCATACCGGTGGGCACGGCGATCAGGTAGCTCAGGAAGCTGAAGAACGGCAGCAGCACCTGGCCGGTGGCGAACATGTGGTGCGCCCAGACACTCATGGAGAGCGCGGCGATCGCGATGGTCGCGGCGACCAGACCCTTGTAGCCGAAGATCGGCTTGCGGGAGAAGACCGGGATGACCTCGCTGATGATGCCGAAGAACGGCAGCGCGACGATGTAGACCTCGGGGTGCCCGAAGAACCAGAACAGGTGCTGCCAGAGCATTGGCCCACCGGTCGCCGGATCGTACACATGGGCGCCGATGATGCGGTCCGCGGCGAGCGCGAAGAGCGCGGCGGCCAGCAGCGGGAAGACCAGGATGACCAGCAGGCTGGTGACCAGGATGTTCCACGTGAAGATCGGCATCCGGAACATGGTCATGCCGGGCGCCCGCAGGGTGAGCACCGTGGTGATCATGTTGACCGCGCCGAGGATCGTGCCCAGGCCGGAGATGGCCAGGCCCACGATCCACATGTTGCCGCCGACGCCGGGCGAGTGCTCGACGCTGCTCAGCGGCGCGTAGGCGAACCAGCCGAAGTCGGCGGCGCCACCCGGCGTGAGGAAGCCGGCGGTCGCGATCGTGCCGCCGAACAGGTACAGCCAGTAGGCGAAGCTGTTCAGACGCGGGAACGAGACGTCCGGCGCGCCGATCTGGATCGGCACGATGTAGTTCGCGAACGCGAAGACGATCGGCGTCGCGAAGAACAGCAGCATGATCGTGCCGTGCATGGTGAAGAGCTGGTTGTACTGCTCGGGCGACAGGAACTGCAACCCGGGCCGGGCCAGCTCGGCCCGCATGATCAGGGCCATCAGGCCACCGATCATGAAGAACGCGAAAGCGGTGACCATGTACATGATCCCGATTTGTTTCGCGTCCGTGGTACGCAGCAGCCGCGCGAGGGCCGACCCCTTGACCGGCTCCCGGACCGGCCAGGGCCGGGTCACGACCGGCTTGGGTGCGACGGTGGTCACGAGTGGCCTCCGGTTCTCGGTTGTCGCGCTCGGCACGCGCAGGTTATTCAGCGGGCCGTCATCCGCAAGGAGGATAGTCCCCGGCAGGTCGTAGCGCCGCGTGGGGTGGCGGACCCGATCTAGAGCGGGCCAACCAGCAACCGGTAGTGCTCCCCGAAGATCCGGCCGCCGCGTCCGCGCAGCAGCGGGTCGCGCAGCGCCGGCGGCACGTCCCGGGTCCGATTGCGGTCCCGGGTGCGGTCCCGCACCCATCGGGTACGCGGGCGACGACGACTCTCGTACGCCACCAGGGCCGCCTCGACGCTGCCGGCGGCGCGGAGCGACTCGGCCAGCACGACGGCGTCCTCCAGCGCCATCGCCGCCCCCTGTGACAACGTCGGCGCAGTGGCGTGCGCGGCGTCACCGACCAGCAGCACCCGCCCTCGGGACCAGCGGCCCAACTCCACCTCGTCGGTGATCCCGACGTGCACCTTCTCGAGCGTCGCCAGCACCTCGGGCACCGGGCCGCGGTAGTCGGCGAACAGGTCGCGCAGCCGGGCCAGCGGGTCGGCCGGCGCGACGGTGCCGGCCTCGTCGGCGTAGCAGTGCAGCCGTCCGGCACCGATCGGCACCATGAGGAAACCGGAGCGCTGCCCGAGCAGGGCGGTCCACTCGGTGACCGGCGGGCCGTCGCGCAGCACCGCTCGGTAGACCACCTGCCCGGCCGGACGGGGCGGCCCGCCGAGCGACGCCAGCGCGCGGACCGAGGAGCGTGGGCCGTCGGCACCGATGACCAGGTCGTACTCGGTGCGGGTGCCGTCGGTGAAGGTGACGCCGACCGCGCCCGGAAGCAGATCCAGGGTGCGGACCTCGGCCCCGTGCCGGACGGCGCCGCCGGCCCCGGTGAGCAGCACCCGGTGCAGTTCCGCCCGGGGCAGCGCCCGGCATTCGCCCACGCCGGCCCAGAGTGCGTCGAGGTCGACCTCGCAGAGCGGCAGGCCGGCGGCGTCGAAGAACCGCTGCCGTCTGATCACCTGGCCGAGCGGGCGGACCGGGTCGTGCAGGTCCAGTCGGTGCAGTGCGCGAGCCGCGTTGCCCAGCAGGTAGAGGCCGGTTTCGGTGGATTCCCCCGGTGGCAGCTTGTCGGTGACGTCCGGCCGGAAGCCCGCCAGGCGCAGCGCCCGGGCCACGGCCAGGCCGGCGATGCCCGCGCCGACGACGAGGATGCGCAGGGGGGAGCCACCCATGGTGGTGTACGCCTCCGGAGGGGGATTTCGGTACGCGTTGGAGGCAATACGCTACTCGGCGCAATTGGCGCACACCAGGGCCGATCGGCCCGCCCGAAACCGCTCGTCGGCGACCCGCGCCGCTTAGCTGGACCTCTGCGGACGACCGTCCGGAGGGCGCGTGGCAATCCTCACATTTCACCAGTTTGACGCTTCCGGTTGCGCATTAGTTTCAGGGATGTAAATGTGTCATAGAGCGTGGGAGCGCTCCCGCCCCAGCCCAAGACCATTCGGCGTCCCCGTGCGCCGCATCCAAGGAGCGTCATGAAACGTCCACTTCGAGCCCTGCTCGCCGCCGGCCTCCTGACCACCGGCTCACTGGTCGCCGTGGCACTCGGCGGCAGCGCCTCCGCCGACACGCAGATCTGCGAGCCGTTCGGGTCGACCGTCATCCAGAGCCGGTACGTAGTGCAGAACAACCGTTGGGGCACCAGTGCCCAGCAGTGCATCAACGTCACCGGCACCGGCTTCGAGATCACCACCCAGAACGGCAGCAACCCCACCAACGGCGCGCCCACGGCGTACCCCTCGGTCTTTCTGGGTTGTCACTACACCAACTGCTCCCCCGGCACGAACCTGCCGATCCAGGTAAGCCAGATCAGCAGTGCCACCAGCAGCATCGCCTACCGCTACGTCAGCGGCGCGACCTACAACGCCTCGTACGACATCTGGCTGGACCCGACACCCAAGCGCGACGGGGTGAACCAGATGGAGATCATGATCTGGCTCAACCGACAGGGCTCGATCCAACCCATCGGCTCGCCGGTCGGCACGGCCACCCTGGCCGGCCGGACGTGGGAGGTCTGGCGTGGCAACAACGGCGGAAACAACGTCATCTCCTACGTCGCGCCGTCGCCGATCTCCAGCCTGAACTTCAGCGTGCTCGACTTCATCAACGATGTCCGTAACCGGGGCGCGATCACCAACTCCTGGTACCTGACCAGCATCCAGGCCGGCTTCGAGCCCTGGCAGGGCGGCGTCGGCCTGGCGGTGACCTCGTTCTCCGCCGCAGTGAATGGTGGCGGCACCCCGACGGACCCGCCGCCGACCACCCCACCGCCGAGCGGCACCGGGTGCGCGGTGAAGTACACGCCGAACTCGTGGAACAACGGCTTCACGGCCGACGTGCAGATCACCAACACCGGAACCAGCACGGTCAACGGCTGGACGCTGACCTACAACCTGCCGAGCGGGCAGCAGGTGACCAGCGCGTGGAACGCCACGGTGAGCCAGAGTGGATCGACGGTGACCGCGCGGAACCTGAGCTGGAACGGCACGCTCGCGCCGGGCGGCACGGCCAGCTTCGGGTACCAGGGGACCTTGAGCGGGGCCTACTCGTCACCGACGAGCTTCACGCTCAACGGGGCAACCTGCGCCCGGGTCTGAGCAGTACCGCCACTGACGGTGGGGGCGTGACCATCCGGTCACGCCCCCACTACTGCCGAGACGCCAGCAGAGGCGGTAGGGCTACGGCGCGGGGTCCTTGACGACCTGCGCGTTGTACAACGCCAGTACCTGGGCCTCCGTCATCGCGCCCTGGTAGGTAGCGACGTCGTCGATCCGGCCGAACATCGGATTGAAGTCGCCCCAGCCGCTGCCGACCCGCAGCGGTCCGTTCGCCTGCCAGGGCTGCCAGGTCGAACTGAAAGGGACGGCGGACGGCTTCGTGCCGTTGGGGGCGACGTAGAGGTCACCGTCGACGTACAACCTCAACTCACGCCGGCCGACATCGGACACGCCGACCAGGTGGTGCCAACTCGTGTCCGCGTTCAGAGCGGGTACCACGGCGATGGTGGGATCGGGACCTCCGTCCTGGGTGACCGCATCCTTGAGGATCTTGAACTTCCACTCACCACCGTTGGCGGGCAGGTAGTAGAGGTAGAAGCCGTTGTTCACGCTGCCCTCCTGGGCCAGCACGAACTGCGTCACATCGGTGCGGTCCAGCCGGACCCACGCTGACACGGTGAACGACTGGTCGGTCCGCACCACCGGCGTGTGCTGCCAGACCGTGTACTGGTTACCTTCCGGGTCCGGCGGCGTGATCCCGTTCTTGACGGCGGAGCGGGCCCATTCCTTCGTCACCTCCGTGGACCCCGTCTGCTCGGGGTAGAACAAGCCGTCCAGTTCGAGGCCGTTGTCCCGGTTGCCGGCGACGTTCACGTCCGCGCCCCGCCGCAGGGCGAGCCACCTGCCGAAGCCGGTGCTGTCGGGAGCCTCGCACGTGTCGACGAGGTCCTGGGTCCAGCACCCCACGGCCCCTTCGAAGCCCCATTCGCCCACCAGAACCGGGTTCAGCATCCCCGGCTCGTCGACGCCACCCGAGTCGGCGTCCGATGCCAGCTGACCGGTGAAGTCGCCGCTCACCACCACCCGGTCGAAGATCTGCACGTCGGCCAGGTTGCCCTTCCACCAGGTGCTCCCCGACCGACCGATCAACACGGGCCACGCGGCGTCGTTGAACCCGGTGACGCCCGTGACCGTCGCCTCGAGCGTGCCGTTGACGTACAACTTCAGGGTGTGTTCGACCGCGTCGTAAGCCGTCGCGAGGTGGGTCCAGGCCCCGACCTGTGGCACGGTGGTGGACCGGGCGTTCCACCACGTGATGGAGCTGCCCGAGGTGACTGAGGGCATCTGCGCCAGCCAACGGTCGCTGCTCTTCTGGTACTGGAAGTACAGGGACGCGTTGCCACTTGCGTCCTTCGTGAGGACGGTGTGGTCTGCGGACTTCTCGGTCAGCCGTACCCAGGCGGCGACCGAGAAGCTGTTCGACGTGTTCAACGCGGCCGCCGGCGCCGTCAGGTACGACGTTCCGTTGAAGCTGGCGGACTCCCCACCGAGCAGCCGGGCATCCCGGGTCCAGCTGACGTTCGTCGGCGTGAGCGGCGTGTCACCGCCGAGCGACGGCTGACTGTCCGCGACGGCCTGCGCCTGACTCCGACCCGGATAGCTCTCCAGCCCCCACCGGGCGACCGCCGGGCTCGCCCGGCCGACGATGAACTCCTTACTGCCCCAGCCCTCGTTGAGGGTGGCGTCGACCGCGGAGACGTAGAGGATGTTCCGGCCGTACTTCGGCGCGGTCAGAGTGACCGTGGCGCTCTTCGGGGTGCCGCTGGCCGCGATCGGGGTGGTGGCGCCGGTCCAGCCGTACCTGAAGCCGGTCACATCGGTGGCGCTGGACTCGATCCTGAAGGTACCGGCCTTGCCCGGTCCGCTCGGGGCGGTGAGCACCGTGACCGTCACCGGTGGCACGGTGGTGTCGACCCTGAACTGGCACCAGCTCGACCATGCGCTCCACTGCCAGTACGGCCCGGGATCCTGCGCGGCGACCCGGAAGGCGTAGGTCTTCTCCTTGGCCGCGGTCACCGGGGCCGTGACCGCCCGGCCGTTCGCCGGCGCGGCGACCTTGGGCGGAGGGGGGAGCCGGGCAGGGTAGGTGTCCGTGAGGGTGCCGACACCACCCGCGGGCACCTCCACCCACTCGTACGTGCCGACCAGCGCCTGAGTGGTGTCGGCGTCGGGGTGGATCGCGGAGAGGGTGGGGGTCAGGGTGCCGGTGGTCATCACGCCCGAGGCCGGACAGGCTACCCCGGCGAGTTGGAGGTTGCTCGGCGTGCCCGGCCTCGAGTCGTAGTCGACGACGAGCTTCGCCTTGTTCGGCAGGAACTTCTTCCAACGGTCCTGCGCGGTCTCCCAGCCGCCGTCCGAGTTGCAGGCGCAGAAGCCGATCGTGATGGTGTTCCAGCTGCCGGTCGCGACGGTCTGCATCTGCTTGGTGACGGCCGAGCCGGTGAAGTTCATCGTCATGTCGGGCTGCGGCGAGTCGGAACAGCCGCTGCCCTTGTTGGCGTGGCCCTCGGCCGAGTCCAGCCACGTCTTGAGCCCCATCGACGAGAACGAGGCCCTCATCGTCGCGTTGATCCCCGACGCGAGGTACATGTGCGTCCACGTGTTCGTGCACGACCATGAGTGGTAGAGGCTCATCTGTACGTAGGCCGACTCGATGTGCTTGCCCTTGAGGGACACGCTGCCACTGGTCGTCGGGAACTCGAAGAACGACCGGAACCGCGACCCGACGCACGGCCCGTCGGGGCTGTACCCGACCCGAGCCACCGAGTAGTCGGTGTTGGAGCAGCCGTTACTGGTGGCGTAGGCCCACTTCGACTTCGCTACGGACCACGCGGGATCAACGTAGACGGGGTAGGTCGCGGAGGCGAGCAGCTTCGCGTCCGGCACCAGCCGTAGCTCACCGCGGGCAACCTGGACCGCCACGGCGGCGGTGCGGGCGCCGTCCCCGGCGGTCAGCGCGTCGGAGCGGGCCAGACCCGCCTCCTGCCCGGGCGACACGCTGCGGACCGGCTGGGACGAATCCCACATCACGGCCCGCTCCGCCGACGCTATCGGGGTGGTCCCCACCGCGGCTCGCAGCGAACCGTCGTGGAGCAGGGCGATCTCCGCGTCCCCGCCGGACTTCAGCGCGATCTCCCGGACGGCCGGGTTGGCGGCCGCCTGCGGGGTCTTGAGCACCAGCACGTGCGTGAAGCCGGTGTGGGTGGCCCGAACCACGAGGTCCACGTCCGGCAGGACGCCGGGATAGGTCGCCGAGTCGTTGACGACCACCGGCGTTGGCAGCCGACCCGGCCAGGACAGTGTCATCGTGCTGCCGGCCCGCTTCAGGGTGATGAGCGGCGTGGCGCCACCGGCCGAGAAGGCCACGTCGGCCACCGACGCGGCCGGTCGCAGCAATCCGTCGCCACCCTTACCCAGCGTCAGATCCACGTCGACCCACGTGCCGTCGGCGCCTCGGGTGCGCTGCGGTTCCACCGCCGACTCCAGCTGCAGCCGGCCGTCCGGCTGCGCCACCACCTGGGTGTACTCGGACCGGGAGACCTCGACCGCGACAGGCTGGCGGCACGCGGCAGCGGTCGCGACCGCATCCCGTTCGGTCGCCTTTGCCGGCGCGCACGCCGGAGCGGCCTGGGCGGGCGACGGCACCGAAGTCGCCACGAACACCACACCCGTGGCCGCGGCCAAGGTCGCGACGGTGAGCCCGGCCAATCGGCCCCGGATCCGGGGCGGTCCAGACATCGCCTGCCCGCCTGTGGGCATGGTCCTGCGTTTCGCCATCCTGATACTCCCCCGTGTGAGCAATTATGATCAGCGAAACGCTACGTAGCCGTAGGACGACAGACAATCGGCCGTTCAGTGCTCCAATTGTGGCGGGCTGCGGTCCTCTTCGGAGGACCGCAGGCCGCTCCATACGGACACCGTTGGGCGGCGCATGGCCTGGGAGCTGCGGGGGCGTGACCTGAGGTCACGCTGTGCCGGCCCGCGCCCCTCCCCAGCGGGCGCGGGCCGGAGTTCGTCAGACCCGCGTGAGCCGTACGGCGTCGGCGATGACCAGGCCGGCGCCGTTGCTCCACCGGCTCACCGCCACCCGGTTGGCGTCCCCGGCCGGCAGCGTGAACGTGCCGAGGACCCGCCACTGTCCACCGGTGGCCCGCTGGTCGACGATGACCGTCTGGTTGCCGGTGCTGGTGGCGACGATGTACGGGGCGGCGCTGTTGTAACCGGCGTTCGCGGGCCACCACGCCTCGACCCGGTAGCTGGCGGTGGCCGGCACGTTGAAGCGGTACCAGGCAGGGTCGCTGGCCGCGACCGGGTCGGCGTACCGGTAGTCCGCGCCGTACCGCTGCCCGGAGTACGACGACACACCCCAGTTGGCGCTGGCGGTGAACCGGCCGGCGGTGGCGTTGTCCACGATGGACGACCAGGCCGGGCCGCCGCCGGCCATCTTCGTGGCGACGTCGGCCCGCATCACGTTCAGGTCGATGAACGACGGGTCGATCTTGCCGCTGGTGCTGGTCTCCCGGTGCCCCCGGGCGTAGCTGCTGTCCCTGCCGAGTCGGGTGAGTACGGCGGCGGTGGCGGCGATCGACGCGTTGTACTGCGCGGCGGTCATCTCCTGGTTGACGCCGTTGTAGTCGATCTCCCACCCGATCATCAGGGTGTTGCCGTCGCCGGCGGGGATCGGCCCGCTGCCGCGACTCGCTCCGGCGTGGTTGCACCGGCCGGCGGAGATGACGTGGAAGACGCCGTTGTAGTCGACGAGCGCCTGGCAGAGCGGCCCGGCCAGGTCCGGCCGCCCGTTGATGCAGATGCCGAGCGCCGGGTGCGGGTTGCTGGCGCTGGAGGTCGAGGCGGTGTGGTGCCAGAGCACCCCGATCGGGTCGAAGGAACCCGGTCGCATCCGGTTGAGCCAGTCGCCCTCGACGACGACCTGGACCCCGGCGGCGCGCAGCACGTCTACGAGCCATCCGATGGTGGCCATCAGGACTCCCCGAGCAGGTCGGCCAGGCACTCGGGCTTCGGCGCGGCGGCGGCCGGGGCGGGTCGGACGACGATGGTCAGCGCGGCGGCCACCATGGCGGGGATGCCGAGCAACCCACGGCGGCGCAGACGGATGGATCGGGACGTTGCCATGGCGCTCCTCCAGCGGACGGCGTCGGGCTCGATCGGATCGACGATCGTGATGCCGCGCACGGTATCCCGTTACGAACGTCGATGTCGATAGCCTTCATGGCCGATGCGCTCACTGAAGGAATTTGGCAAACTCGACCGGTCAGACCTCGCCGAGAGCGTCGATGTCGCGCATCTCCTCCGCGGTCAGCGAAAAGTGGAAGACGTCGAAGTTGGCGCTGATCCGCTCCGGGGTCACCGACTTCGGGATCACCACGATCTCGTGGTCGATGTGCCAGCGCAGCACCACCTGGGCCGGCGAGACGCCGTGCGCGCTGGCGATCCTGGTGAGCACCGGGTCGCTGAGGTCGCTGGTCTTGAACGGGCTGTACCCCTCCAGCACCACACCCCGGTCCCGGTGCTCGGCGTGCCGCTGTCGGTCGTACAGCGCGGGGCTCCACGAGATCTGGTTGACCGCCGGATTCTCCTCGGTCGACTGGATCAGCTCGTCGATCATCGCGGTGCTGTAGTTGCTGACCCCGACCGCCCGAGCCAGGTCCTCGTCCCGGGCGGCCAACAGCTCACGCCACAGCGGGATGCTGTCCCCCGGCGACGACGGCGGCCAGTGGATCAGCCACAGGTCCACGTGGTCGACGCCGAGCGCGTCCAGGCTGGCCTCGAGCGTCTGTCGTTCCCGGCCCACCCGGTCCGGCGGAAGCTTGGTGGTGATGAAGATGTCCTCCCGGCGCAGCCCGCTCTCCTTGACCGCCCGACCGACCTCCTTCTCGTTGCCGTAGACGGTCGCCGTGTCGAGGTGTCGGTAGCCGGTGTCGAGCGCGGCCAGCACCGCGTCGTAGCCGGCCTGGCCGGTCGCCTGCCAGGTGCCGAAGCCGAGCAGGGGCATGTGCACGTCACCCGGGAGCAGGACGGTGGGCTGGTCGGTGAGGTCCATGCTGACCGTTCTACCCCGCCGGGCACCCGGCCGACATGCGAACCGGACACTCCGGGGTCCGCGCGGCGGTCGGGTTGTCGCGGAGAATGCGGGTGTGATGGGCTAGCTGAGCATCGACGCGGTCTGACCGTGAGGAGCGACGTGTACCTGACCCACCTGGAATGTCCGCGCTGCGGTCGGGAGCACGCCGCCGACCAGTTGCAGAACCTGTGCGAGTGCGGCTCGCCGGTGCTGGCCCGCTATGACCTGCCGGCGGTGGCGAAGGCGGTCACCCCGGAGCGGTTCCCGCTACGCCCGGCCGACCTGTGGCGCTACCGGGAGCTGCTGCCGGTCGGTGACCCGCGGTACGTCACCACGCTCGGCGAAGGCTGGACGCCGCTGCTGCGGGCCCCGGCGTACGGCGCCGAGATCGGCATCGCGGACCTCATGGTCAAGGACGAGGGGTTGGTCCCGACCGGCTCCTTCAAGGCGCGCGGTGCGGCGGTCGGCGTGAGCCGGGCCCGTGAGCTGGGCGTCGAGCGGATCGCCATGCCCACGAACGGCAACGCCGGGTCGGCCTGGGCGACGTACGCGGCGCGAGCCGGCATGCAGGCCACCATCGTCATGCCGCTGGGGGCGCCGACCATCTGTCGCCGTGAGTGCGTGGCCGCCGGTGCCGATCTGCGCCTGGTCGACGGGTTGATCAGCGACGCCGGCCGGCGGGTGGCCGAGCTGGTCGCGGAGTCGGCCGGGGCGATCTTCGACGCCGGCACACTGCGCGAGCCCTACCGGCTGGAGGGCAAGAAGACGATGGGGTACGAGATCGTCGAGCAGCTCGGCTGGCAGGTGCCCGACGTGATCCTCTACCCGACGGGCGGCGGGGTCGGCCTGATCGGCATCCACAAGGCGCTGCACGAGCTGCGCGAGCTGGGCTGGATCGGCGACAAGCTGCCCCGGCTGGTGGCGGTGCAGTCGACCGGCTGCGCGCCGATCGTCCGGGCCTTCGCGGCTGGCGAGGATCGGGCCCGACCGTGGGCCGACGCGCACACCGTGGCGTTCGGCATCAACGTGCCGTCGCCGCTGGCCGACGAGCTGATCCTGACCGCGCTGCGGGAGTCCGCCGGCACCGCGGTCGCCGTCGACGATGCCGACATCCTGGCCGACCTGCGGGCCTTCGCGACCCGGGAAGGGCTGCTGCTCTGCCCGGAGGGTGCGGCCTGCCTGACCGCGGCGCGGCAGCTCCGCGCCGGCGGTTGGATCCGCTCCGGGGAGCGGGTGGTGGTGCTCAACACCGGCGCCGGCTTGAAGTATCCCGAGACGGTCGACGTCTCCGACGTGCCGGTGGTGGCCTGAGTCAGAAGCTGCCCGGTTCGGTCAGCCGCCAGGCCGCGTTGATCAGGCCGATGTGCGACAGCGCCTGCGGCGTGTTGCCGAGCTGCGCCCCGGTCACCAGGTCGATCTGCTCGCTGAACAGCCCCACGTCGTTGGCGTTGCCCACCACCCGTTCGAACAGCTCCTCGGCCCGCCGCTGCTCGCCGGCCATCGCCAGACACTCCACCAGCCAGAACGAGCACAGCATGAAGCCGGCGGGGTCGCTCGACCAGCGCCGCACCAGCCCGGAATCGGTGCCCAACTCCCGCTCCACAAGCTCGATGGTGGCGCGCATCCGCGGGTCGTTGGCCGGCAGGAAGCGCACCACCGGTAGGAAGAGGGCGGACGCGTCCAACTCGACCGAGCCGAACGCGCCGGTGTACGCGCCGATCCGCTCGTTCCACCCCTCGCGGAGCACCACGTCGCGGATCTCGTCGCGGACTCGCGCCCAGCGGGCCGGGTCGGCCCCCTCGCCCAGTCGGTCGGCGAGCCGCACCCCCCGGTCCATCGTCACCCAACAGAGCACCTTGGACGACAGGTAGTGCCGCTCGATGTCCCGGGTCTCCCACATGCCCCGGTCCGGCAGGTGCCAGGTCGCGGCCACCTGCTCGACGAGCCCGAGCACCATCTCCCGCAGTTCCAGGTCGAACGTCGCGCCCAGATAGTCGCGCAGCCGGTAGACCGACGAGATCACCTCACCCGGCACGTCGAGCTGCCGCTGCCGCCAGGCGTCGTTACCGATCCGGACCGGCCGGCTGTCGGCGTAGCCGCGCAGGTGCGTGCAGTGGTGCTCGCTCAGGTCGCGCTCCCCCTCCAACCCGAACAGCACCGGCACCGGGTCCTCGCCGATCCGGCCGATCGAGCGGGCCACCCAGGCGAACAGTCGGGAGGCCTCGGTGGGGCAGGCCGCCACCCAGAGGGCGCGCATGGTCATCGAGAAGTCGCGCAGCCAGGAGTAGCGGTAGTCGTAGTTGCGGTCGCCGCCGATCCGCTCCGGCAGCGACGTGGTCAGCGCGGCGGCGACCGCGCCGCTGCGGGCGTACGTGAGGCCGGCCAGCACGGTGGCGCTGTGCCGGACCAGCTCGGGATACCGGCCGGTGTACCCGTGCGTCTCCCGGTACGCCTCCCACGCCCGTGTCGTCTCGGCGAGCGTGGCCACCGGATCCAGCCGGGCCGGCGGGTCGCCGTACGTCTCGCCGAACGCCACGTCCATCCCGATGACCTGGCCGACGGAGACCTCGAACTCGTGGGTCACCCGGTCCCGGCCGGCCCGCAGCGGCAGGTCACCGGCGCGCAGCGCCAGTACCGCCGGGCCGGCCCGGGCCACCACCCCGCCGTCCGGCTGCTCGTGCAGGTACGGGGTGAGCAGGCCGTACTCCGGGCGGGGCATGAATTCCAGCGCCATCCGGACCCGCCCGGTCAGCCCCTCGACCACCCGGATCAGCACGGCGGGTGAGTTCATGCCCATTTCGTGGGCGCGGGCGCCGATCTCCGCGGCGAGCGTGTCGGTGACCGCGACGCTGCCCTGCGGTGTGTGGTGCACCGTGCGCAGCACCAACGTGTCCGGCTGGTACGCGCGCTCCATCCGGTACCCCGGTCCACCGAGGTCGACCGGTGCCACCCGGAAATGCCCGGCCCGTGGGTCGAGCAGCCGCCCGAACACCGAGGCGCCATCGAACCGGCGTGGACACCACCAGTCGATCGAGCCGTCCCTGCCGACCAGGGCACCCGAGCGGGAGTCTGAGAGGAATGCGTAGTCGGAGATCGCCGGCTGCTGTTCCACCCGCCGCGGGTACCCGAATCGGTCCGGATCAGGCCGCCGCCCGCCGCGTCAGGACGTCGGCGGCTCGTCCTTGCCGGCCTCCTCGGCCTTGTCGGCCTCCTCCTTGGTCTTGTGTACGGCCTTGTCGGCGTGCTCCGGCGGGCCGTAGACGGTGTAGAGGACCAGCGGGTTGGGGCCGGCGTTGACGAAGTTGTGCTTCGTGCCGGACGGCACCACGACCAGGTCACCCGAGACGACCTTCCTCGTGTTGCCGCCGACGCGGGCTTCGCCGACGCCGCTCACGAAGGTCAGGATCTGGTCGACCTCGTGCACCTCCTCGCCGATCTCACCGTCCGGCGGGATGGTCATGATGACCAGTTGGGTGTGCTCACCGGTCCACAGCACACGCCGGAAATCCGGGCTCTTCTCGGCAACGGTCGCGATAGTGAAATGCTCCATGTCCGCGCTCATACCCAGTTCGGCGGCGCGTCACGCCGGGACTCGCAGATGGCAGAATTCCCCGCGCGTGGCAGGTTTGGATCCGTGCCGTCCGGGGATCGTCATGGTCGACCGGTGCTGTCGGCCGGTCGAGCCAGGTCCCCGCTGGCGTACTGCCGAACGGCTGCGACGGTGGGAGACGGCCAGAGCGCGGCGACGTTCCGACCCCAGGTCGAAGCGGCGCCGTGCGCTCATGTGCGCGTACGGTCAGCCGTCGCGGTGCAGCCAGGCGAGCAGGTCCGGCGGTGCGAGGCTTGCCACCCGCGCCTGGTAGCGGGCCAGCCCGGCCGCGTCCAGCAGCTCCCGCCCCTGCCCCGAGCTACCGCGACGGAAGAACGCCTGGCGGTCGCGCAGCACGCCGAGCGTGTCCGGGGCGAGCAGGTCGGCGCGCTCCCGCATCCGACCGAAGGTGGCCGCCTCGACCAGTTCGGGCCACCGCTCCGCGGGCACCGCGATGCCCCACCGGTCGGCCAGCCGGCGCATCTCGCCGTCCAGGTCGGCCCGCAGGTCGTCGTAGTGCACCAGCTCGACGTTCGGGTCGTGTCGGCGAGCCCAGGCGTCGTTCAGGTGCCGAAACACCCCGGGCAGCGAGTCGAGCGCGACGCGCGGGTCCACCTGCCGGTCGACCCAGTTCGGCAGCCACTGCTGCACCGGTGGGCGGGCCCGCGATGGCCCCGCGGGCTCGCCGGTCAGCTCACTGAGCCGTGCCCGGTCCAGGTTGCCGCTCTGGTGGTAGAGGGAGACCGCCATGTCCAGCGGATGCCGGGCCACCACCACGTAGTGCACCCGTGGGTCGAGCGGCACCCCGTCCAACGGGGTGTGCGTCTTGATGAACCGCCGGTGGCGCTGGCCGGCGAGCCGGCGGTACACCGTGTCCTGCGGCTCGACCAGCCAGTCCAGCCACGGCGACAGCTCGGAAAGCGGCGCCGGCAGCTCCGGCGTGCCCAGCACGAGCAGCGCGCAGATCATCTGCATCCAGGTGGTGCCGCTCTTGGACCGGGTGCTGATCACGATGTCGCCGTCGCGGAACGGGAAGCCGAGCCAGCGGGCGCTGTCCTCTTCGTCGGACTGGTAACGGTGGGCTGGCGCGGGCACCGAGCGATCGTAGTTGCTTCTACTGCTGCTCGGTGAACCCGAACTGGATGATGCCCTCATCGTCGACGGTGGCGTCGACCGAGGCGTCGCCGAGGAGTTCGGCGGCGTCCGCGTCCAGGAAGATCCGGGCGCCCTGGTTGTCGACAACCCGGTCGCCCTGCTCCGGCTCGGGCACCAACTCGACGGTGAGCGACCCGGCCTCGGCGTCGGCGGCGATCCGCACGCCGCCGTCCTCGGCGACGTCCTGCTGACTGGCCAGGTCACGGATGACGAGCACGGCGTTGTCGGTCATGGTGAGCATTGGCGGAAACTCCTCGTGGATTCTCGGCTCGCGGTCGGTTACCGCGCAGACCGGACAGTCGGCCCGCTAACGAGCACACGCGGGAGGCGACAGGAGGGGCGAACGGTCGTCGCCGTCGCATCGCATCGGGGCAGCTGACGGGCCCCGTCACCACCCACCGTGCCCCCTGCCCGGCGATCCGTCAAATAGAGCCGGGTCAGTCGAGAACGGCAGCCGGAGCGAGCAGAGCGCGGATCTCGTTGACCGCGGCACGGCCGGCCCGGTTGGCACCGATGGTGCTCGCCGACGGCCCGTACCCGATCAGGTGGATACGCCCGTCCGCGACCACTCTGGTGCCGTCCATCGTGATACCGCCGCCCGGCCCGCGCAGACCCAGCGGGGCGAGATGGTCGAGTGCGGCGCGGAAGCCGGTGCACCAGAGGATCACGTCCGCCGGCACGAACCGCCCGTCCGCCCAGGCCACCCCGTCGGGCGTGATCCGGTCGAAGACGGGTAGCCGATCGAGCACGCCGCGCTCGCGCAGACGGCGCACCTCCGGAGTGTCGACCAGCCCGGTCACGCCCACCACGCTGCCGGGTGGGCGCCCGGCCCGCACCGCCGCGTCGACCCGTGCCACAGCCGTTCGCCCCAGTTCGGGCCCGAACTCCTCGTCCTGGAACAGCGGTGGCCGGCGGGTCACCCAGGTGGTGGCGGCTGCGACGGTGGAGACCTCACCGAGCAGTTGCACGGCCGAGGTGCCGCCGCCGACCACCACGACCCGACGGCCGGCGAACCCCGCCGGCCCGCGGTAGTCGGCGGTGTGCAGCTGCCTGCCCCGGAAGGACGACCGGCCCGGGTAGTGCGGCCAGAACGGCCGGGTCCAGGTGCCGGTCGCGTTGACCAGGGCTCGCGCGGTCCACGTTCCGTGCTCAGTGCCGACGTCCAGCCGGCCGTCCGCCCGGTCGTGCACCGAACGGACCCGGACCGGCCGCCGGACCGGCAGGCCATACGCCCGCTCGTACGCGGCGAAGTAGGCGCTGACCTGCTCGGACGCCGGCCGCTGCGGGTCCTTGGCCGGGAAGGGCATCCCGGGCAGGTCGGAGAAGCCGTGCACCCGGTCCAGTCGCAGCGTCGGCCAGCGGTGCTGCCAGGCCCCGCCCGGGCCGTCGTCACCGTCGAGGATGACGAAGCCGGTGTCCGGGGCGAAGCCGGTGCGGCGCAGGTGGTAGCCCGCGCTCAGACCGGCCTGACCGGCTCCGATCACGACGACGTCGACAGAGTGGGTCTCCACGCCGGGTGCAACACCGGATCCGCCGTGGCTCTGCCCGGCGCCGGCCGTCGCGCGGCTCACAGACCCCGATTCCGGCACCGAGGCCCCGAGCCTTCCTTACGCTCAGTGAATGGAAGATGCCCGTCGTGCCGCAGCCGAGTTCCTCGGCACCCTGCTGCTGGTCTTCTTCGGGGTGGGCGCCGCCATCGCCGCGCGGGTCGAAGGTGGCGTGGTGGTGGTCGCTCTGGCCTTCGGCTTCGTGCAGCTCGCCCTGGTCTACACGATCGGCCCGCTCTCCGGCAGCCACGTCAATCCGGCGGTCACGCTCGGTGTGCTGCTGTCCGGAAAGATCTCGGTCATCGGTGCGGTGGCCTACTGGATCGCGCAGTTCGCCGGCGCGACCGTGGCGGGCTTCGTGCTCTGGGCGCTCGCCCGTTGGGGTGACGTCGCGGATCAGACCGGAGCGTTGGGGTCGAACGGGTACGGCGCGCACATCAACCGGGGCGGGGCGGCCGTGCTGGAGATCGTCCTGACGTTCCTGTTCGTGCTGGTCGTCCTGGTGGTGACCACCCGTAGCGAGAACCCCGGCATCGCCGGGGTGGCCATCGGCCTGGCCCTGGCCGCGACGCAACTGGTCGGCGTGACGCTGGACGGCGCGGCGGTCAACCCGGCCCGCGCCTTCGGCCCGGCCGTCTTCGAGGGTGGCGTGGCCCTGCGTCAGCTCTGGGTGTTCATCGTCTTCCCGCTGCTCGGCGGGGCGCTCGCCGCGCTGGTGGCCCCCATGATCATGGGGGCGCAGCGGCACTACTGGGGTGGGCACGACAAGTCGGTCGGCGGGCCGGCCCGATCCGATCGGCAATAACCTTCGCTCAACACCCTTTCGTGGCGAATACCTTCGTGGCAGCATCAGCGCATGCACCGTCGTCTCTTCCCGCGGTCCCTCGCGCTGCTCGCGCTGGTCGCCACCGCGGCCACCGCCGGTGCGCCCGGCGCCACCGCCGAGTCGCCGACCCCCTCGACGACCCAACTGCGCGCCACCATCGACACGATCCTCGCCGACACCCGGCTGGCCGGCGGGCAGACGTCCGTCGTCGTGGTCGACACCAGTACGGGGCAGACCCTCTACGACCGTAACGGTGACCGCCGGCTGATCCCGGCCTCCAACACCAAGCTGCTGACCTCGACTGCCGCCCTGGAGTTGCTCGGCCCCGGGCACCACTTCACCACCGACGTGCAGACCACCGGGAGGCGCCGCGCCGGGCTACTCTCCGGCAACCTCTACCTGCGGGGCGGCGGCGACCCGACGATGCTCGCCGCCGACTACGACGCGCTCGCCGCGCAGGTCGCAGCCGTCGGTGTACGGGTGGTCACCGGCAACCTGGTCGCCGACGACACCCGCTACGACCGCACCCGGCTCGGCCCCGACTGGACCTGGGACGACGAGCCCTACTACTACGCCGCCCAGGTCTCCGCGCTGACCGTCGCGCCGGACACCGACTACGACGCGGGCACCGTGATCGTGCACGCCGCCCCGGCCGACCGGGCCGGCGCACCGGCGGTGGTGAGCACCACCCCGGCCACCGGTTACGTCCGGATCGACAACCGCACCGAGACGGTCACCAAGGGCGAGACCTCGATCTCGATCGAGCGCGAGCACGGCGGCAACACGGTGGTGGTGACCGGGCAGATCGCGGTCGGCGACGAGCCGGCCAGCGACTGGGTGACCGTCTGGGAGCCCACCGGCTACGCCGCCGACGTGTTCCGGGCGGCACTGCAACGGCACGGCGTCCGGGTGCTCGGCCAGACACTGCTCGGCCAGCCCACTCCGGAGGCGGCCAGGCCGGTGGCCCGGCACGAGTCGATGAGCCTGGCGGAGTTGATGACGCCGTTCCTCAAGCTCTCCAACAACGGGCACGCCGAGGTGTTGACCAAGGAGATCGGGCGGGTGCTGTCCGGTTCGGGCACCTGGTCCGCCGGGCTCACGGCGATCAGCGAGTACGTCGCCGACACCGGGATGGACACCGGCACGCTGCGCCAACGTGACGGCTCAGGGCTGTCCCGGCGCAACCTGATCCCGGCGACGGAGTTCGTCGACCTGCTGGCCGCCGTACGAGCCGAGCCCTGGTTCGCGACCTGGTACGCGGCGCTGCCGATCGCTGGACGACCCGAGCGGTTCGTCGGCGGTACGCTCCGCAGCCGGATGGCCGGCACCCTGGCGGCGGGCAACGTGCACGCCAAGACCGGCAGCCTGACCGGCGTGTCCGGCCTCTCCGGCTATGTCACCAGCGCCGACGGTCGACTGCTGGCGTTCTCCATCCTGCTGAACAACTATCTGACGGCGTCGGTCAAGTCGCTGGAGGACCAGATCGCCGTGGCGCTGGCCGGCCATCGCGAGGGCGGCGCGGCGATCGCGGCGCGGACGGCACCGCCGGCGGTGCCGGACACGCCCCGGACGCCGGAGGGCGTGGAGTGCTCCTGGGTCAAGCCGATCACCTGCTGAAACGGCGAGACCGAAGCGTTCAGGCTGGGCGATCCGGCGGTGGGACCACCGCTGCCGGGTCGCCTCGCTCGATGAGCGCCGCGATCTCGGCGCCGCCCAGCCCGCGCAGCGTCAGCACGCGGGTGCCCCAGCGGTGCAGCCGACACGGGTGCGGGCTGGCGTCGTTGCGGCAGACCATGCCACCCGACCACCGCTGGGGAGCGTGCACCACCACCGCTCGCACGGCGAACTGGGCGTCCTCGACCGTCACGTACGGCGGCAGGGGAATGTCGCGAAGCACCTCCCCGGGCCTGTCGCCGGCGCCGGACTGAGCGACGGGTCGGACACGGTAGACGGTACTGCTGCTCATCTGCGCTGCCTCCACACTGGATGGACGGACGGGGACAGCAGAAAGTTACGGCACCCGCGACCCTGCGCGACGGACAAACTGTCCCGCCACCTCGCCGGTCAGCGCACCGCCACGGCCTGGAGGCCGACGTTGCCGCAGCGGTCGGTGAAGACCTTCTCGACGGTCCAGGTCAGGATCAGCCGAGCGTCCTTCGGCACCCGGAACCGGACGGTGAACTGGGCGGTCCGGCTGGTGTACGGGTCCTCCAACCGCAGCGTGCTGGCCGGCCCACCGGTCGACAGCCGTGCCTCCAACCGACCCCGGGCCATCCAGGTCCCGGCGTAGAGCTGGACCGTGCGCAGCTCGCCGCTGCCGGCCACGGCGAGGGTGAACCCGTTACCCACCCCGCAGGTGTAGACCCCGTTCGGAGTGTCGCGTACCGACCGCTCGGGCGCGCCGTCCCGCCAGCTGAAGACCTCCTGGTTGCCGTCCCACCCGACCCGGTTGCCGTGACCGCCACCGTCGACGATCTCCCCGGAGCCGCCGCGCTTGCGGACCGTGGACTTGCCGCCGCGCAGGCC
Organism: Micromonospora sp. CPCC 205539; assembly: GCF_036906815.1. NCBI lineage: Bacteria > Bacillati > Actinomycetota > Actinomycetes > Micromonosporales > Micromonosporaceae > Micromonospora > Micromonospora sp. CPCC 205539. Next base: position 115,500 of record NZ_JBAKHW010000007.1, read on the forward strand.
CCAGAACAGCCAGTCCCGGGTGCCCACGGCGGTGAGGTCGACCTCGGCGGCCACGTCCGCCCGGCTCACTGACAACGTCGACCCTGCCGGTGGCGGCGGGGCCGGCGAGCTGGCCGACGGAGTCGGGTCGGGCGAGGGCGTCCGTTGCCGGGGGCGCAGGCCGGGCATCGCCGGCCCGGCCTCCGAGGTCCGCCCGTCCGCGCCGGGGAGGCCGGTGGGCCGGCCGGCGGACACGCCAGCCGGGCGATCCGCCGCGTCACCGTCCGGGTCCGGGTCGGATCGCGTGCCGAGGTACGACAGCAGCGCCACCAGGCACGCGAGTACGGCGACTCCCTCGACCGCCCAGCGCCGCCGCCTGCGGGTGCGGGCGAGGCGGCGCAGCGTGCTGCGGGTCTGCCCGGTGGTGGTCTCGGCTGGTCGATGCGGGGCAGGTCGGTCGGTCGACTCGTCCGCGGGCTGCGAACCCGCCCGCGTGCGGTCTTCGTCCGCCACCGACCCCTCCAACTCCGCCAAACCGGCCGCCTTCGACCGTCGCGGACCGCAAGAATCCACTGTGGATCGTTATTCGTTTGCACCGGTGTGGACGACACGCTAGATCCGGACGGGTGGGCGTGTCTAGTCCGTTACCGGACGGTATCGGACGGTCAACCGATCTGGAAGCCGAGCGCCTGCGCGACGATCACGGCCTGCTCGGCGTCGATGATCGCCCCGGCCCGCTCGACCGACACCGGGTCCAGGGCGGTGAGGTCGCTGCCGCGCAGGTCGGCGCCGCTGAGCCGGACGCCGGTCAGTTGCGCACCGGAGAGGTCGACGCCAGTCACCGTGGCGCCGGTCAGATGTGCGCCGGTCAGGTCGATCTCGCGCATCCGAACATCGGTGAACCGGACGCCGCGCAGGTCGGCGCCGGGCAGCGCGACGAAGGACCAGTCGCCGCCGGCCACCGTCAGCGGGCGCAGGTCGCACTCGCTGAAGACGCTGCCCACCAACTTGCAGCCGGTGAACTCGGCCTCGAAGAAGTTGCACCGCTTGAACGTGCAGCGGGTGAAGGCGGAGTCGAGGTGCCGGGAGGCGTTGAACAGCACGTTGCCGAACGTGCAGCCGGTGAAGACCGCGCCCCGGCTGACCGCCTCGGTCAGGTCCACGTGGAAGAACTCGCAGCCCACGAAGTGCCGGTCGGTGAGCTCCTCGGCGTACCAGTCCTCGTTGCGGAAGGTCACGTCCTCGGTCGACTTCGGCATTCAGCCAGGCTAGTGCCGGCCACCGACGGCGAGCCGATCGGCCCGCGGCTCCCCCTTCCGATACCGGCCTACCGACTAGTAGGTTCGGCGACGTGAGTGTGGCGCAGAGCATCGACCCGGACCAGATCGGCTTCGACCCGGCGCGGCTGGCGCGGATCGACGAGCATTTCGGCGCGTACGTCGACGACGGCCGGCTGGCCGGCTGGCAGCTGCTGGTGACCCGCCACGGCGAGGTGGCGCACTCCTCGACGTACGGGCTTCGGGACCGGGAGGCGGGCGCGCCGGTCGAGGCCGACACGCTCTGGCGGATCTACTCGATGACCAAGCCGGTCACCTCGGTCGCGGCGATGATGCTGTGGGAGGAGGGCCGCTTCGAGCTGACCGACGAGATCAGCCGCTGGCTGCCCGAGTTCGCTGACCTGCGGGTCTACTCGAAGGGGTCCACGCTCAAGCCGTACACCGTGCCGGCGGTCGAGCCGATCCGCGTGTGGCACCTGCTCACCCACACCGCCGGCCTGACGTACGGCTTCATGCAGACCTCGGTGGTCGACGGCCTCTACCGGGCGGCCGGCTACGACCTGTTTCCGCCGTCGGACGTCGACCTGGCCGGCGCCTGCGCGGCCTTCGGCGAGCTGCCGCTGCTGTTCCAACCCGGCACCGCCTGGGGCTACTCGGTCGCCACCGACGTGCTCGGCCGGCTGGTCGAGGTCGTCTCCGGGCAGAGCCTCGACGCGTTCTTCGCGGACCGGATCTTCGGCCCGCTGGGCATGACCGACACCCGCTGGTGGGTCGAGGGCGACGAGGCCGACCGGCTGGCCGCGCTCTACCTGCCGAACCCGCGCGGCGGCCAGGCGGTCCGCTACGACAGCGTCGGCGCGCTCGCGTACCGCAAGCCCACCCTGCTCTCCGGCGGTGGCGGCCTGATCTCCAGCGCCGCCGACTACCACCGCTTCACCCAACTGCTGCTGCGCGGCGGCGAGCTGGACGGGGTCCGCCTGCTGGGGCCCCGCACGGTGCGTTTCATGACCCGCAACCACCTGCCCGGGGGCCAGGACCTGGGCACCCTGTCCACCGGCGGCTTCGCCGAGTCCACCCTGGACGGTGTCGGCTTCGGCCTCGGCTTCGCGGTCGTCGACGACCCGATCCCCAGCCGGGTGCCGAGCAGCGTCGGCGAGTTCTACTGGGGTGGCGTGGCGAGCACCGCGTTCTGGGTGGACCCGTCCGAGGAGATCAGCGCGCTCTTCTTCACCCAGCTCATGCCGTCGAGCACGTACCCGGTGCGCTCCCAACTGCGCCAGCTCGTCTACGCAGCCCTGACCGACTGAGGGTGCGGGGGCCCGGCCGGTCAGTCGGCGAGGCGGGCCGGGAAGCCGCCGGTGGCGATCGGGCCCCACGCGTCGATGTCGACCCGGATCAGCGACTTGCCCTGACGCACCATGGCGCTGCGGTACTCGTCCCAGTCCGGGTGCTCGCCGGAGATGCTGCGGAAGTATTCGACCAGCGGTTCCACCGACTCGGGCAGGTCCAGCACCTCGGCGGTGCCGTCGAGCTGCACCCAGGGCCCGTTCCAGTCGTCGGAGAGCACGCAGGCCGAGACCCGGGGGTCGCGGCGGATGTTGGTCACCTTGGCCCGCTCGGGGTAGGTGGAGACGACCAGCCGCCCCTGGCTGTCGATGCCGGCGGAGACCGGGGAGGACTGCGGGCGGCCGTCGGCACGGGTGGTCATCAGGATGACGCGGTGTCGCGGCCGGAGGAAGTCGAGCAGGGCATCCCGGTCGACCCGGGTGTTCGTCGCGATGCTGCGTGCCATCACTCGTTCCTACCAGGCCGGCGGCGAAGCCGAGGCGCCGGGTTAGTGGGGCCGGGCCTCCGAGCCGTGGACCGCCTGGGTGGGCACCCGGGGCCGGCCCGACGGGCGCCAGGCACGGCCGTTGGCGTAGATCACCCGGAAACCGAGGTACGACGCGAGCGGCGCCCAGTGCGCCGAGCCCATCCGCAGCTCGGCGGCGTTGTGCCGCTGGCCGTTGGCCAGCACGTCGAGCAGGACGGTTTCGAATGCGGCCGACTCGACCCAGTCGACTTCACGGGTGAAACCGCAGATCAGCGCCGCGCCGGTGACCTCCAGGAAGTCGCGTAGCACCGCGTCCGAGGCGCGCAGCACCGAGCAGCTGCCGAAGTAGAGCCGGCGCCCCTCACAGCGCCCGGCCATCAGGTCGGCCACCTCGCTCAGCTCGACCGACTGCCAGTCGGTCAGGCAGAGCCGGCTCGGCTCACCGTGCATCGCGAAGAAGCCGACCTTGTGGTCGGCGTACTGCTTGAGCAGCCAACGGTCCAGGAAGTAGAACAGCTCGTCGCGGGTGGCCGCGTCCTTGTGGATAAAGCGGATCTTGCCCAGCCGTTCGAGCAACTCGAGGGTGGGCAGCACGGAACCCCGCTCGTTGAGGTCGCGGTGCCACTGACCCTCGACACAGAACACGCCACCACGTGCCACCTGCACCTCCGCCCTTCCGCCGCCCGAGCTGACGGTACCGGCCGCCTGTGGCCAGGCAACATCACCCTCGGTGGGACTGGTTGCGACGTTCGGTGTGGTTGGCCCACCCAAGGGGTGGATCGGAGGTAATTGACTGTTTCCTAAATCAGCCGAATTCACAGCCAAGACCCAGGCACAGGAGTTCGCGAGGACAATTCTCGTTAATTGCCGCCAACCACCCTGATCGGTGCGAGGGTGGAGTTCGCGGGACGTCCCGGTCGATGTCCTGGCGGCCACCCCATTCGCTCTCCTGTCGGGAGGACTTCTGTGCGCGTCAATACCTTGAAGCGAGCTGCCGTCGCATTCGCTCTGGCGCTGCCCGGTGCAGCGATCGCCTCGGTGGTCGCCGCGCCAGCGGCGCACGCGGATGGCTGCTACACCTGGACCCGCAACCTGTACCAGGGAAGCTCGGGCGCCGACGTTCGCCAACTGCAGATCCGGGTCGCCGGTTGGGCCGGCTACCGGGACATCGTGGAGAACGACGGCCGCTACGGACCGAAGACCGCCGCCGCGGTCAAGCGGTTCCAGCAGGCGTACGGGCTGCGCGCCGACGGGATTGCCGGCCCGCAGACCTACGGCAAGCTGTACCAGCTCCAGGACAACGACTGCACGCCCGCGCACTTCAGCCACGGCGAGTTGGACGATGGATGTGGCGGCAGCGGGTACGACGGTGGCCCGCTCTCGGAGGCCCAGACCCGGCAGAACGCGCTGCGCACGATGTGGAAGCTGGAGGCCCTGCGCAAGAGTCTCGGCGACAAGCCGCTCGACGTGTCCGGCGGGTTCCGCAGCCGGGCCTGCAACAACCGGGTCGGCGGCGCGGCGGACAGCCAACACCTGTACGGCAACGCGGCCGACGTCACCTCGCGGACGAAGTCGCTGTGCCAGGTCGCCCGGGACGCCCGCGACAACGGGTTCAGCGGCATCTACGGCCCCGGCTACCCGGACCACGACGACCACGTGCACGTCGACTCGCGGCGGGAGAACAACGCCGACCGCAGCTCGAACACGACGAGTTGGTCCGCACCGGACTGCGGGGTCGGCAACTGACCGGCTCGCAGGCATGAAGCCGGCCCGGCGCGGGGTGGGGAACCGCGTCGGGCCGGCGTCGTGTCGCCCCGGGTCGGGTGGTCGGCGGAAGCGCCGCTCAGCTCGCCCGGGGCCAGCGCGGCGTGGTGACGGGGGGAGTCACCGGCCGGCCAGGAGCGGTGGGCCGTACCCCCTGCGGGACGGCCCGCGCGGCCGGGCCCGGGTGGCCGCCGGCACGCGGGGCCGGGTAGCCGCCGGGGCGCGCGGGCGACGGCCCGGTCGCGGTGAACGGGAAGGGCACGTGCACGAACGGGTTGCCGTGTCGGATCAACGCCTCGATCTGCCGCTCGTTGAGCCCGTGGGTCTCCAACACCCGCCGCCCCCACCGGTGCAGGCGGCACGGGTAGGAGGCGCCGTCGTTGCGGCACAGCGGCCCCGTGGGCCACTCCTCCGCGGTGTGCACGACCACCGCACGGACCGCGAGCCGGACATCCTCGGGGGTCAGCGGTGCCGGCATTGGCACCTCTCCCAGTACCTGATCGATGGGATCCGTCGACTGCTCACCAACGCGCACGGCAGGCCTCCCGCAGTTCGGCAGCGGTACGGCGGACCCACCGCACCGACATCCTCGGGCATTGGTACGGCCGACACCGGACGAAAGTTCAATCCCGGTACGCGCTGAGCAGATCCTGCGGAGAGAGCACTCGTGCGCCCTCGACGGCTGCGCCGCTGCGGGAAACGACTACCGGCGGCACCGTCTCGTCGGCGCCGGGCAACCGGGACCGGTGCAGCAGCAGACGCCCCAGGTCATGCGCATCGAAGGGCCGGTTCTCCTGCCACTTGATCGAGCCGACGAAACTGATGCGTCGGGCCACCGGCCCACGATCGGCGCCCACAAGGTCGATCTCCGGATCGTTGGTCCGCGTCCAGTAGCCGCCGATCACCGCCGTCTCCGCCGGCAACTGCTCGCCGGGAAGCCGGCGCAGTGCCTCACGGATGACGGGTTCGATCGCCCGCCCCCGCCAGGACGCCCATGACGTGACGATCCGGGCCAGGGTCAGGTCGCCCCTGCCCCGCTCGATCTCCGCGAGGTGGGGCCCCAGGAACGACAGCCAGAAGCGCAGGTACGGGTCGGCCACCACGTACCGGGTCTCCCGAGACGGTCTCGTCGAGAGCGGAAGCGTGTCCTCCACCGCCCGTTTCTGGATCAGCAGGCGCAGGGCCCGACTCAACGACGCCTGTGGAAGGTCCCCCGCCGCACGGGCGATCAGCGAAAAGGTCCGTTCACCGGAACCGATCGCCCGCAGCACCAGACCCGCCTGCGATTGGGGCGGGAACTCGGCCGCCACCGCTCGCTCGCCGCTGACCAGCAGGGCCGACGTAGGATCCCGTACCGCTTCGCTCAGATACTGGTGCACCGATGCGCCGGCCGGCCATTCGTCGAGGATCAGCGGTAGGCCGCCCGACACCAGGTAGGCGTCGAACGCGTCGGCGGCGGACAGGTCGAGCATGTCGCGGACATCGGCGGGGCTCAACGGCGGGATGACCATCTCGGTGGCCCGCTGGTGGAACGGTCGACCGTAGGCGTTCAGGGCCTCCATCATCGCCAGATCCGATCCGACACAGATCAGCAGGACCGGCCGCCGGGACAGCTCGCGATCGAAGATCTTCTGCAGCGTCCCCTCGAAGCCCGGGTCGCTCGCGATGAGGTACGGCATCTCGTCCAGCACGACGACACTCGGCCGGTCGGTCGGCAGCGCGGCCACGAGCAGGGTGAGCGCCGCGTCCCAGGTCCGAGGTTGCTGCTCGCTGAGGACTTGAGCCCCCGGCAGCGTCGAGGCGGCCGCCGCCTCCACGAAGAGCGCGAGGTCCGCAGCCACGGTCGGCTGCGCCGAGGCGGTGAAGAAGAGGTGCGGCACCTCGGCTCGCTCGACGAACTCCTCCACGAGCCGGGACTTGCCGACGCGTCGCCGACCACGCATGAGAAGGGCACGACCGGGTCGACCAGCCCGGCCGCCGCGCTTCACCCGGCCGAGCATGGCGTTCAGCAGGGCCAGTTCCCGGTCCCGCCCGACGAAGCCGTCCACGCCACCACCTCTGATGCTTCCAAATTTGGAACACTCAGCGATGAGTGTATCAGTGGCACTACCACGGACGACGTTCTCGAGTCGGCGCAGGCCCGCTCAGACCAGGCCGGCGTCGTGCACCAGCAGGGCCACCTGGACCCGGTTGTTGAGGTCGAGCCGGGTCAACAGCCGGGAGACGTACGCCTTCACCGTCGCCACGCTCATGAACAGCTCCCCCGCGATCTCCGCGTTGGTGCGGCCCTTGCCCAGCGCGACGGCCACCTGCCGCTCCCGTTCACTCAGGCCGGTGAGCAGCCGCAGCGCCCGCTCCTGACGCGGGTCGGGGCCGACCGGGTGGGGGGCGGCGGCGGTCACGTGGGCGATCAGCGTCCGGGTCACCGTCGGGGAGAGCGTCGCCTCACCGGCCGCCACCCGCCGCACCGCGTGCACGATGTCGGCCGGCGGGGTGTCCTTGAGCAGGAAACCGGCCGCCCCGGCGCGCAGCGCCCGCAGCACCTGCTCGTCGGCGTTGAAGGTGGTCAGCACCAGCACCTCCGGAGGGGCCGGCTGGGCACGCAGTGCCTCGGTGGCGGCCAGCCCGTCCACCCGGGGCATCCGGATGTCCATGAGCACCACGTCCGGGGCGTACGCGGCGACCGCGGCCGGCACCTCGCTGCCGTCGGCCGCCTCGCCCACCACGGTCAGGTCCGGCAGACCGCCGAGGATCATCGAGAGCCCGGCCCGGACCAGCGCGTCGTCGTCCACGATCAGCACCCGCACCGGTGGCGTGCCGCTGTCGCCGGACTGCCCGGTCACGCCGGCCACGGCAGCCAGGCGGCCAGCCGGAAGTCGCCCGCGTCGTCCCGCCCGTACGCCAGCCGACCGCCGGCCAGCGTGACCCGCTCGGTGATGCCGACCAGGCCGGTGCCGGCGCCCGGCAACTCGCCACCGACCGGGGTGCCCACCGGCCAGCGGTTGCTGATCGCCACGGTCAGCCCGGTGCCCGACCCACCGGCCACGTCCACGGTGACGGCCGCGCCGGTCGCGTGCTTGCGGGCGTTGGTCAGCCCCTCCTGCACGATCCGGTACGCGGCCCGGCCCAACGCCGCCGGCACGGTTTCCGGCGCGGCGACGGTGTCGGTGACGTTCACACGGACCCCGGCCGCCCGGGACTCGGCGATCAGGGCCGGCACGTCGGCCAGGGTGGGTTGCGGGGGCTCCGGGGCGTCGCTGGCACCGTCCGCCCGGAGCACCCCGATCACCTCGCGCAGATCCTGGAGGGCGGCGTGCGCGCTGCCCCGGATCACTCCGGCGGCCCGGGCCACCTCGTCCGAGGGCGCGTCCGGGCGGAATTCCAGTGCGCCCGCGTGCAGGCTGAGCAGCGAGATCCGGTGGGCCAGCACGTCGTGCATCTCCCGGGCGATCCGGGTGCGCTCGAGCTGGCGGGCCTGTGCCACACGGAGCTGCTGTTCCGCCTCGGCCCGCTCGGCCCGATCCCGCAGCGACACGATCAACTGCCGGCGGGCCCGGACGAACATCCCCCAGGCCAGCACGGCGAAAGTGATCACCACGCCCCACAGCACGGTCGCCCAGTACGGCATCTTCGGGTCCGGACGCGCCCAACTGAAGACCAGGTTGGTGAGGAGCCCGGCACCGGTGACCGCGATCGTGACGGCGGTCCGGCGATGCACGACCACGGTGAAGTAGATGATCAGCAGTGGGATGGCGGCGGCCATCGAGAACAGGTTCAGGGGCAGGGTGGCCAGCGCCAGCCCGAGCGGCCACCGCCGACGTAGCCAGAGCAGCCCGCAGCAGACCAGCCCGATCAGCGCGTCGACGCCGACCATCCAGTCGTGCGGCAACGGGATCGCCGCCTCGGGGGCGGGCGACAGGCCGTCGGCGGTGGCGAACAGCACCCAGAGCAGCCCGATCAGGAAGGCGAGGCTGTCCACGATCCAGTCACGCGCGGTGCGGCGCGGGTGCGCCCGGTCACGCTCGGCGGGCACGACCAGCGCCCCGGGCAGCAGCCAGGGGTGTTCCGGGACGGCGAGGCTGGTCACGCCGCCAATGCTAGGCACCCGAGCGGCGCCACGACCAGCTACCAAAGTCGAGACCCGGGTATCGACCAAGGTCTGCTCGGTGCCGACCGCTGGCCGCAGCGGATGGCCGGTCGGCGCGGGCAGGCTCGACGACATGATCACCGTGGAGAACCTCACCAAGCGATACGGGCCACACCCGGCGGTGGACGACGTGTCGTTCCACTGCGAGCCGGGCACGGTCACCGGCTTCCTCGGCCCCAACGGCGCCGGCAAGTCGACCACCATGCGGATGATCTGCGGGCTCACCGCACCGACAGCCGGCCGCGCCACCGTCTCCGGGCGGCCCTACCGGGAACTGCCCAACCCGGGGCGTGAGGTCGGGGTGCTGCTGGACGCGTCCGCCCAGCACGCCGGGCGGACCGGCCGCGAGGCGTTGACGCTGTCCGCGTACACCATGGGTCTGGACCGGCGCGAGGTCGCCGCGAAGCTCGACCTGGTCGGGTTGAACGCGGTGGCCGCGAAGCGGCGGGTACGGGCGTACTCGCTGGGGATGCGCCAGCGGCTCGGGCTGGCGCAGGCGCTGCTCGGCGACCCCCGGGTGCTGATCCTCGACGAGCCGGCGAACGGCCTGGACCCGGAGGGGATCTTCTGGATGCGCGGCCTGCTGCGCGACTTCGCCGACCGGGGCGGCACCGTGCTGCTCTCCTCCCACCTGCTGCGTGAGGTGGAGGCGGTCGCGGACCGGCTGGTGGTGATCGGGGGCGGCCGGATCGTGGCCCAGGGCGACAAGGCGGAGTTGCTGGCCGGTGGCGGCACGGTGGTCCGAGCGCGCGACGACGCGGCGCTGCGCCGGGCGCTGGAAACGGCCGGCCTGACCGCCGCCGACAGCTCCGACGGGCTGCTCGTGCAGGCCGACGCCGAGGTCGTCGGCCAGGCCGCCGCCGATGCCGGTGTCGCACTGGCCGAGCTGCGGCCGGCCGGCGGCGGTGGCCTGGAACAGCTCTTCCTCACCCTGACCGCCGGCGAATCCACCAAGGAGGCCGTCCGATGACCACCACCACCGCGCCCACCGCCGACGCCGTCGCGCCCCGGCAGCACGCTCCGGTACGCCGCCCGTCGCTGGCCCGGCTGAGCGTCGTGGAACTGCGCAAGCTCGTCGACACCCGGGCCGGACGCTGGCTGTTGATCACCATCGGCCTGATCGCCGCGGTGATCGTCACCCTCCAGTTGATCTACGCCGAGGACGCCGACCAGACGTTCGCCAACTTCTTCGTCCCCTCGCTGCTGCCGGTGGGGGTGCTGCTGCCGGTGCTCGGCATCCTCTCGATCACCAGCGAGTGGTCGCAGCGCACCGCCCTCAGCACGTACGCCCTGGTGCCCCGCCGGGAACGGGTGGTGACCGCGAAGCTGGTCGCGGTCATGGTGGCGGCGCTCGCCTCGGTGCTGGCCAGCCTGGCCCTCGCCGCCGTCGGGACGCTGGTGGCGTCCGCCACCGGCGGTGCGGGCACCTGGCAGATCGACGTCGCGCTGATCCTGCACGCGGTGGTCCTCCAGGTCACCAGCGTGCTGATGGGCGCCGCCTTCGGCCTGCTGCTGCTCAACCCGCCGCTGGCGATCGTGGGCTACTTCCTGCTACCCACCATCTGGGGGGTGCTGGGCGAGATGGTCCGGCCGCTGCGCGGCCCGTCCGATTGGTTGGACACCAGCAAGACCATGGAACCCCTGTTCAGCAGCGACGCCCTCACCGGCGAGCAGTGGTCGAAGGTGGTGGTGTCCCTGCTGGTCTGGATGGTCCTCCCGCTCGCCGCCGGCCTGGTCCGTACGCTGCGCCGAGAGGTGTCCTGACCATGGACGCCGCTGACTACCGCCGACGCGCCGTGGTCAGCGGCGGCCCGCTGGAGCTGGCGGTCATGTGGGGTGGCTTCCCGCTGCTCGGGGCCGGCGCCGGTTGGCTGGTCGCGGCGGCGGTGGGCTGGCTCGCCGGGCTGCCCTGGGTGCCGTTCCACGATCTGATCGAGTGGCTGGACGGGCTGCCCGAGCGGCCGGCCACCGCGGGCACGATCGCGGTGGGCGTCCTGGCCGGCCTGGTCGTCGCCGGGATCGGCACCTTCGAACGGCTGATCGTCACCGTCGACGCGGCGCGGGTCCGGCTGCGCCGCGGCGGCGAGGACACCGACGTGGGCCGGATCGACACCCGCGCGGTCTTCGTCGACGGTAAGCACCTGGTGCTGCTGGACGCCGACGGCGCCGAGCTGGCCCGGGAGAAGTCGGATCTGCCGGCCGCCGGGCTGGCGACGGCGTTCCGGTCGAACGGCTGGCCGTGGGCGGACGACGACCCGCACCGGTCGGCGTACCGGCTGTGGGTGCCCGACCTGCCCGGGCTGCCCGCCGGGGCGGACGCACTGCTGCGGGCCCGCGAACGGGCGATCCGGAAGGAGCGCGGCGACGACATCCGGGAACTGCGCGCGGAGCTCGGTCGGATCGGGGTGGTGCTGCGCGACGAGGGGAAGCGGCAGTACTGGCGGCTGCACGGGCGCGCGGTCCTCCCCGGACCCGAGGAGCCGACTTCGGCCGAACGAGGGCCGAACGGGCGGTAGCGTTCCTCCCAGGAGACCCTGGGAGCGCGATGACAGAGCGGCAGCCGTACCGGGTGGTGGCCCGACACCCCGGCTTCGAGCTGCGCCGATACTCCCCTCACCTGGTGGCCGAGATGCAGGTCCAGGCGTCCTTCACCCGGGCTCCGATCGAGGCGTTCCGGCCACTGGCCGCGTACCTGGCGGGCGCCAACCGGGCCCGGGTGACGACGTCCGGGATGCCGGGGGGCACCGGCATGGAGAAGATCGCGATGACCGCGCCGGTGGTCCAGGTGGAGGGCGAGCGTCCCGGTGCGTACCTGATCCAGTTCGTCATGCCGGCCAGCTTCACCGCCGCGACGCTGCCCGAGCCGACGGACCCACGGGTGCGGATCCGCGAGATCCAGGGCCAGCTCTCGGCGGCGATGCGCTTCTCCGGACGGTGGACGGAGAAGGCGTTCGACGAGAAGGCCACCATGCTCGGCCGGTCGGTCACCGCGGCGGGGCTGCAACCCACCGGCGCGATCCGGTACGCCCGGTTCGACCCGCCGTGGAAGCCGTGGTTCCTGCGCCGCAACGAGGTCGTGCTGCCCGTCGTGGAGTGAGCTAGTGGCGGTCCTTCAGCGTCGGCCTGGCCAGCAGCAGGGCCATCCCGAGCCCGGCGAGCAGCCCGACCAGCGAGAGCAGCACGTCGGAGTCGGCGGAGTTGATCGGGCTGTTGCCGGCCAACGCCGTGAACTGCGCGCCGATCGGCACCAGCCCGATCATGGCGATGACCACGGCCAGCAGCAGCGACATCGGAGCCACCAGTGCCGCGACGGCCGCCAGCGCGTGGTGCCGCCAGACCGGCCGGCCACCCGGCCAGTCCCACGCCAGCAGGGTGACCCCGGTGAGCAGCACCGCGCCCAGAGCAACCTCCGGCAGCAATCGCGGACCCGGCGGAACAGCACGGATCCACCAGACCGCGAGCAGAGACGCCACGGCGAGGCCGGCCGCCAGCCCGCAGCGGGCCCGGGTCCGCGCCGGAGCCGCCGCCAGGGCGGCACCGATGGTCAGGGCGACCAGCAGCGCCGACGTGGCCAGGGCGCCCTGGTTCAGCTCCGGCTCCCGATCGGTCGGCGACTCCATGCCTGCGGCCACCAGCGTCAGCACCCCGGCCACACAGGCCGCGCCGGTCAACACCCTCCGCTCGGTGGCTGGCGGCGTGCCACGCTCCGACCACCAGAGGCCCGCCGCCAGCACACCGATCGCGACGCAGCCGCCGGCGGCGAGCAGCACGGTCGGCCGCACACCGGTCGGGTCGGCCCGGTCGATCGCCACGTCGGCGGCGACCCAGACACCGCCGAGCAGCACCGCCGGGCCGCTCCACCGCAGGCGGCCACGGCCGGCCAGCAGCAACCCCAGGACCACCGCGACGATCGCCGTGAACCGCAGGTCGCGCGCCCAGTACGCGTTGTTGCCCGGCAGCCGCTCGGACCAGGGGCCGAGCGGCTCGGTCAGCGGTTGCAGCACCGTCATGCCGACCGCCCAGAGCACGACGGCGGCGGCGGAGAGGAGCAGCCCGACCGGGCGCGCGAGACGCATCCGTGGACGATAGCCGCCCGCCGGCCGGCCCGGCGGCCCCCGAAGGGGCGACCGGGCCGGCACGCGGTTCACCCGGCGAACCTGTGGACCGGCGGCCGGCCGGGTCGGTGCCGCAGGAACCGCCACGTCGGCAGCACGCTCGCCAGCGCCGCCAACAGCAGGCAGAGCCCCACCACACCGGCGATCACCGACCACGGCACCACCAGGTCGACGGGGGCACCGACCTGCTCGGCGAGGCCGGCGCGGATGCTCAGCAGACCGACGAACGCGACGGCTCCACCGAGCACCGCACCGATCAGCACCACCAGGGCAGACTCGGCCGTGACCAGCCAGACGACCTGTCGCCGCGTCGCGCCGGCCAGCCGGATCAGCCGCAGGTCCGCGGCTCGGCCGGCGGCGGCCAGGAGGAGCGTGTTGACCACCGCGATGGACCCGTAACCCGCCGACACACCGATCAGCAGCAGCGTGAACAGCCAGACGAGGCGGTCCTCGGCGGCGTCGGCCTCGGCCGCCCAGGTGGCGACGTCGATGACCCGCGCGCCGGCTGGCGGATCGACCCGGTCCCGGACGTACACCGTCGACGTCAACGCCGACGGGTCGTGCGTTCGCACCACGGCCCGGGGCAGGAGCAGATCGCCGGGGATCGAGTCGTCGGTGACCACGGCGACGACGCGCAGCGGCACCGACACCCCGTCGGCGAAGACCACCGGGTACGGCTGCGACGGCAGCAGGTTCGTCGAGGCGGTGACCACCACCGTGCCGTCACCACGCAGGTCGTTCAGGGAGCCGGCGATGACGGTGAGCGCCCGGTTCGCGCTGGCGAAACCCGCCGGGTCCACGCCGAGCGCGGTCAGTGGCCGATCCTGCGGCAGTTGCCCGGGGTCGGTACGGAAGACCGTGGTCGGCAGGAGGGCGGTGCCACCGGTCGCGGCGACGGCCTGGTCCGACAGACCGGGTGCCCGGTCCGGCACGACGATCCAGCCAGCGTTCACGTTGTCCGCCCGACCCGCCGCGTACGCCGCGGTGGTGGTGCGCACCATCCCGGACACCAGCACCGCGAACGCGACCGTGAGCAGCACCGGCGCGGCGATGGACGCGGTCCGCCGAGTGGCGGTCAACGCCGCGCCTCGGACCAGCATCCCGATCGCACCGCCGGGCCGCCGCACCGGAGAGCGCAGCAGCCGCACCACCGGCCCGACCACCGCCGGGGCGAGCACGGTGGCACCGGCCACCAGGGCCATCACCGCGTACAGGGCGTACTGCGCCGCAACGCGGGCCTCGTCGGCGGTCGCCGTCCCGACGCTGAGCGCGAGCCCCACCGCGACGAGCAGCGCGCCGGTGCCGACACGTAGCCGCCCGATCGGTCGCTGCTCCACCGCCGCCTCGCGCAACGCCTCCAACGGGCGGACCCGCGCCGCCCGACGCGACGCCGACCAGACGGCCAGCAGCGCGACCAGCGGCCCGGCGACGAGCGACAGCGCGACCGGCCAGGGGGTGTACCGGACCCGGAAGGTAGCTGGCTCGAAGCCGACGTCGACGAGCAGCCGACCCAGGAGCGGGGCGAGTCCCGCGCCCACCAGCAGGCCGACGAGCCCGGCCGATGCGCCGACGATGAGTGCTTCCAGGTAGACCATGCGGCGGACCTGACGTGGGGTGGCGCCGACGGCACGCAGCAGGCCCAGCTCACGGCGGCGCTGCGCGATCGTGAACGCGAAGGTGGACGCGACCACGAATACCGTGACGAAGCTGGCAAGGGCCGCCGTGGCGGTGAGCACCTGCATTCCGATCCAACGGGTGCGGGCGTCGTTCCGAGGCTCCAGCGCGCCTCGCCCGTCGCCGGTCAGCACCCGCCCGTCGACGCCGACGACTCGGCGGGCCGCCGTGGCGACCCGCTCCGGGTCGGCCCCCGGCGCGAGCACCAGCCCGATGGCCTGGACTCCGGGCGCGAACGCGGCGGCGACCTCGTCCGCGACATGGATGCCAGGCCCGTCGACCACACCGGTGACGGTGTACGACTCCGGACCGATCGCGGTCAGCAGGGTGACCGGCGCGCCGGTGCGCAGCCCGAGCGCGCGGTCGACGACCACCTCGCCGGGCCGACGGGGCGGTTCGCCAGCCGTGAGACGCAGGCCACCCAACCGGGCGCTGGACCAGCCGTGCCCCTGGCGGGCGTCCTCCCGCCGGGTATCGGCGGCCGAGGGTCGGCCGTCGACGAGCGGCTGGGCGTAGAAGGTCCGATCCGGCACCGCCGCCACGACGTCCGGTAGGCCGGCCAGTCTGCCGACCAGCTCCGCCGCAGCGATGGCGGACCAGGGCCGGGTCGGCATGAACTCGTCGGCCGACGCGCCCGCTTCGGGGCTCTGCACCACGACCGCGGCCTGCGCCAGCCGGTCCGGCACCTGCGGACGCCCCGAAGCGAGCAGCAGGGTGGCGGCCGCGACCAGCGCGACCCCGATCGCGACGGCCACGAACGCGCTGGCCGACCGCCGGATGCTCACCATGACCGCTCCGCGACCGTCGTCGCCGCGTGCGGGGACGGGCTCACCGGGCCCGCCTCCCGCTCGGCGATCAGCGCCGCGACGGCTGCGGCGGTGATCCCGCCGGTCAGCTCGTCGGCGAGCCGACCGTCGGCGAGCAGCAGGACCCGGTCGGCGTACGCGGCGGCGGTGGGATCGTGGGTCACCATGACGACCGTCTGCCCGTGGTCGTCGACGAGCGCGCGCAGCAGTCCGAGGACCTGCCGGGAGGTGGCGCTGTCCAACGCGCCGGTCGGCTCGTCGGCGAACACCACCGCCGGTTTGGTGATCAGCGCCCGGGCCAGGGCGACGCGCTGCTGCTCACCGCCGGAGAGTTCACTCGGCCGGTGCCCGGCCCGCTCGGCCAGGCCCACGCTGGCCAGCGCCGCCTCGACGTCCCGGGTCGGCGGGCGGCGGCCGGCGAGGCGCAGCGGCAGCTCGACGTTCTGCGCCGCGGTCAGGGTGGACACCAGGTTGAACGCCTGGAACACGAACCCGATCCGGTCGCGGCGCAGCCGGGTCAGCTCGTCCTCCCCCAGCTCGTCGAGCCGGGTGCCGTCGACGGTGACGGTGCCCTCGGTCGGGCGATCCAGGCCGGCCGCGCAGTGCAGCAGGGTCGACTTCCCGGAGCCCGAGGGGCCCATCACCGCCGTGAACGTGCCGCTCGCGAAGCTCGTCGTCACGCCGTCGAGCGCCGTCACCCGTCGACTTCCCGTGCCGTACACCGCGCGTAGCCCCGTCAGGGTCACCGTCTGTGTGGTCATGACCGCCACGGTGCCGGGTCGCCGGGTCGCCGCGCGTCGTGCCGTGGCCGGCACTTTCCGACCCTCCCCTGGGCGGAGCCGGGTGCCCGGACCCGGCCGCACGTCATCCTCGGGAATGACCTCCTGCGGGTGGACGCCGTCGCCCCGCCCGACGGATACCGTTCCTACGGTGACCGCTCTCCTGTTGACCCGGCGGCTGCGACCGGTGGATCTGTACGCCGTGGACGCCGTGCTGGCCGTCGCCGTCGGCGGACTGCTCTGCCCGTACGCGGCGCTCGAGTCGCCGCTGCACGGTGGCGTACACGAGCCGCTCTGGGTCTCCGTGCTCGTCGGGATGGCCCTCGGGCTGCCGTTGGCCGTCCGGCGACGGTGGCCCGTCACCGTCGCCGTCGTGATCAGCTGCATCACCAGCGGGACGCTGGTCACCGGCGTGATTCCCAACTTCGCCGCCGCCGCACCGGCGTTCGCCATCGGCCTGTCCTTCTACACGGTGGCCGTGTCGACGGCCACGCGCCGGTCGATCCTCTGCGCCGCGGGCTGTCTCGCCGTGGTGAGCGTCGCCCTGGTGCTGACCGCGGGTGACCTCTGGTCGCGGACCGGCGCGGTCGTCTACGCCCTCGTCATGATCGCGCCGGCGTGGTTGATCGGCTGGCTGATCCGAGAGCGACGCGCGCTCGCCGCCCATCAGAGTGACCACCTGGTCCGCCAGGCCACCACAGAGGAGCGGCTGCGCGTGGCCCGGGAGCTGCACGACGTGGTGGCGCACACGCTGAGCCTCATCGTGGTGAAGGCGGCCGTCGCCAACCACGTCGCCGAGGCGGACCCCCGCGAGGCCGGCAACGCGCTGCGGGTCATCGAGGAGACCGGCCGGAACGCCCTGACCGACGTCCGCCGAGTGCTCGGCGTGCTGCGCGAGGGCACCCCGTACGCGCCGGCACCCGGGCTGGACGAGCTGCCCGGGCTCGCCGAACGGGCGGCCATCGGTGGCGTCGACGTGCGGCTCGACGTGCAGCGGGAGGAGCCGGCCGGCCCGGTGCCGGAGTCGGTCGGCGTTGCCGCGTACCGGATCGTGCAGGAGGCCGTGACCAACGTGGTGAAGCACGCGGCACCGGCCGCCTGCTGGGCGACGGTGACCGTGACGGCAGACGAGGTACGGGTGCAGGTGACCGACGATGGCCGACGGCCGGTGCTGCTCGCCGGGGAAGGGCACGGGCTGATCGGGATGCGTGAGCGGGTGGCGTTGCACGGTGGAGAGTTGCGAGCTGGACCGCGCGCCGATGGAGGCTTCGCGGTGTCCGCCCGCCTGCCGTACCGGGCTGTCCCGTGATCCGGGTGTTGATCGCCGACGATCAGGCGCTGCTGCGCGGCAGTTTCCGGCTGCTCGTCGACCTGACCCCGGACTGCACCACCGTCGGCGAGGCCGGCACCGGTGTCGAGGCCGTCGCGCTGACCGCCCGGCACCGGCCGGACGTGGTGCTGATGGACGTACGGATGCCAGAGATGGACGGCATCGAGGCGACCCGACGGATCTGCGCCGACCCGGCGACGGCGGGTACCCGTGTGCTCATCCTGACCACGTTCGACCTCGACGAGTACGTCTACGGCGCGCTGCGCGCCGGGGCCAGCGGCTTCCTGCTCAAGGACACCCCACCGGCGGAGCTGCTGGCCGGCATCCGGGTGGTCGCCTCGGGTGAGGGGTTGCTGGCGCCGACGGTGACCCGCCGGCTCATCGACGAGTTCGCCCGGCGACCGGAGCCGGCACGGCCGTTACCGCGCAGGCTGGACGGGGTGACCGACCGGGAACGGGAGGTGCTCGCGCTGATCGCCCGAGGTCTGTCCAACGCGGAGCTGGCGGCGCACCTCAGTCTCAGCCTGGCCACGGTCAAGACGCACGTCGGGCGGCTGCTGACCAAACTGGCCGTCCGCGACCGGGCGCAGCTCGTGATCGTCGCGTACGAAACGGGGCTGGTCGGGCCGGGCGTTCCGGGCCCGACCGCTCTAGGCTGACCGGGCCGGCCCGGCACCCGAGGAGGACCGTATGACCAGGTACGTCGCCCTGCTGCGCGGGGTCAACGTCGGCACCACCCGCCTCGCGATGGCCGACCTGCGCCGGCTGGTCACCGACCTCGGGCATGACGGCGTCAAGACGTACCTGCAGAGCGGCAACGTGGCGTTCGACAGCTCGGTGCAGGATGCGGACAAGCTGGCCGGCGGCATCGAGCGGGCGCTCGCCGACGAGCTGGGGTTGACCGTACCGGTGCTGGTGCGCAGCGCCCGGGAGCTGGCGGCGGTGGCCGGCGGCAACCCGTACGCCGGGCAGCAGGACGACCCGACGAGGCTGCTGGTGGCCTTCCTCGCCACCGCGCCGAAGCGGGCCGCGGTGGACGCGCTCGCCGTGCCCGGTGGTGAGAACGTGGCCTTCACGGTCACCGGGCGCGAGGTCTACCTGCACTTTCCCGAGGGCGGCTACGGGCGGTCGAAGTTCACCAACGCGTACCTGGAGAAGAAACTCGGCGTGGTGGGCACCACCCGCAACTGGAAGTCGGTGCGCGCCCTCACCGACCTGGCTGCCGGCTGACCCGGCGAGCGGCCGCGGCGGTAGCGCCACGACCGCTC
Source organism: Micromonospora sp. CPCC 205539 (assembly GCF_036906815.1). Lineage (NCBI taxonomy): Bacteria > Bacillati > Actinomycetota > Actinomycetes > Micromonosporales > Micromonosporaceae > Micromonospora > Micromonospora sp. CPCC 205539. Next base: position 134,452 of record NZ_JBAKHW010000007.1, read on the forward strand.
GCCCGAGCCGGTCAGAAGTGGTACGCGGTCTCGTACTCGGGCACCAGCACCTTGCTGCGCGGCGAGATCCGGCGCACCGCGGCGATCATCTCGTCGAGCCGCTTGCGGTCGGTCTCGGCGACCGTCGGCGGGTTCTGCAGTGCCGTCTCGAAGTTGTCCCAGTGCACCGGCACCACGACCTTCGGGTAGTCCAGGCCCTTCAGCAGCCGGGGCAGATAGTCGCCGGTCGTGGTGGCGTTCTGCAGGGCCACCATGGCGACGTCCGGTGCCAGACCGCTGAGGTTCCGCTCGGCGACGTCACTGGCGCCGGTGAAGTAGACCGACGGACCCCCGTCGACCCGCATCAGGTAGCCCAGCGTGTCCCCCTCCGGCAGGTCGGCGATGGTCGCCGGCAGCGCCGGCTGGGTCACCCGCACCCCGGGGAAGGCCAGGGAGTACGAAGGGTTGCGGCTGTGCAGCGAGCCGACCACCTCGATGGAGTGGTCGCCGAAGTCCAGCACCTCCCCACCCTTCACCGAGCTGAGCTGCGTCGACGGCACCTTGTAGGCCAACCCCAGGTGGTACGCGGTCAGCGTGCCGAACACCCGGGCCCCGGTCCGGCCGGCGATGTACGGCACGTCCATGAAGTGGTCCCAGTGGGTGTGCGTGACCAGGATCGTCATGGCCCGGTCGACCCGCGGGTCGATCACGTCGGGGCGCACGGTCAACTTGGTCGCCGGCTTGAACTCGCCGGTGAACAGGCCGGTGTCGATCCGGCTGAGGAACGGGTCGACCAGCACCGTGCGGTCCCCGATGTCGACGCGCCAGCCGGCCGTACCCCACCAGCGGAAACTCACCGCGCCCTTGCGCCGGGTGGTGGGCGCGGCGGCGGGCGCGGCGGCGGCGGCCAGCGGCGCGGCCTGGGCCGAGGCGGAGGTGGCGGCGAGGCCACCGGCGGATACCAGGGCGGTGGTGGCGGCGGCGTCGCGCAGGAAACGACGACGGTCGAGACTGGGCATGCGGATCTACTCCCCGTGGTCGGGTGACCGGCCGGGTGACCGGTCGGGACGAGCCAAGCAGCGCCCACCGGCCCAGGTCCAAGATCCAATGCCGCCGACTCCGATACGTCTGCGCATATCGGGCCAGCTCAACGCCCGCGCCCCGGCGACTCGGGCGGCGCAAAATCAGGTGCCGCGCAGCGCCTCGACGGCCGTCCGGGCGGCGTGCCCCAGCGCCAGATCCACCTCGATCCGGCGCGGGGCCAGTTGGTCGGAGCGGGCGAAGACGGCGATGGCGTACCGGCCGCCGTCGGGGTACTCGGCGACCCCGGCCTCCATGTGCAGACCGGGCAACGTGCCGGTCTTGCCGGACACCCGTACGCCGGGCGGGAACCCGGCGGCCAGCCGGGTCCAGAAGATCTGCTGGGCCATCCAGGCGCGGACCATCGCGCAGGCCTCCGCCGGCCCGGCCTCGTCCCGCCAGATCAGCGTGAGCAGCCGAGTGATGTCCCGCGCCGTGCTGGAGGTGGTCCGCGACGGGTCGAAGACCCGCATGGCCCACACACGCTCCGCCGGCAGGGTGGGAAAGATCCGGGCGAACTCCGCTTCGGTACGCGCGCCCACGTCGGCGAGCATCGACTCGACCAGGCCCCGGGGGCCTTCGCGCAGGTGGGTACGGGTCAGCCCCAGCTCGACGGCGAGCATCGGCAGGAGGTCCGGGCCGACCCGGCGCAGCAGCAGGTCGGCGGCGGTGTTGTCGGTCACCGACATCGCGAAGTACGCGAGGTCGCGCAGCGACACCTCGGCGTCGTCGGTGCAGCCGGCCAGCCCCCACCCGCCGAGCCTGTCGTCGGCGGTGACCAGGACCCGCTCGGTCGGGTCCAGTTGCCCGGCGACGACCTGCCGGGCGAACTCGAGCACCAGCACGACTTTGAAGATCGAGGCGATCACCACCTGCTCGTCGGCCCGTACGGCCACCTCCCGGCCCGCATCGACCGAACCGTCGGCGTTCAGGTCCACGGCGTCCAGGTCGACGACGTGCAGGCTGGCGGTCAGCCCGACGTCGGCGAAGATGCCCTCGATACGTTCCCTCACGTCCACCCCGGCACGGTATCCACCGGCACGGTGCCGGCGCTGGCGTAGGGTCCGGCCGTGGACCTGCTCCGACACCTGCGGCACTTCGTGGTGGTCGCCCATGAGCTGCACTTCGGGCGAGCCGCCGAGCAGCTCGGGATGGCCCAGCCGCCGCTCAGCCAGTCGATCCAGCGACTCGAACGCGAGCTGACGGTGGAGCTGTTCGACCGGTCCCGCCGCCAGGTGGCGCTCACCACGGCCGGTGAGCTGCTGCTCGGCGAGGCGGAGGAGCTGTTGGCCGGCGAGGGACGGCTACGCAACCTGATGGGGCAGGTCCGCGCGGGTGCGCTGGGCGTGCTGCGGGCCGGGGTGCCGCCGGAGACGCCCGCCGTGACCCTGCGCACGCTGCTGGACGCGCTCACCGAGCGGGCACCGGGGCTGGACGTGGAGCTGCACGAGCTGACCAGCGGCGAGCAGGTGCGGATGCTCACCGAGCGGACGTTGGACGTGGGGTTGGTGCACCACCCGGTGCCGGAGGACGGGCTGCGGTTCGGCGCCCCGGTCGACGTACCCCTGGGGGTGTTGCTGCCGCGCACCTCGCCGCTGGCCCGCGACCGGGAGCTGCCGCTCGCCGCGCTGGCCGGCCTCGACCTGGTGGCCGCGCCCCGGGCCACCGCGCCCGGCTGGCACGACCACCTGCTGGCGGTGTGCGGACAGCACGGCTACCGGCCGGCGCGGGTGCGGCCGGCGCGCAACCCGGAGTTCCTCTTCGGTCTGGTGCTGGCCGGCGGGTCGGTGGCCGTGGAACCGGCGACGGTGGCCCGTCGGGAGCCCCGGATCGCCTGGCGGCCGATCGCCGACGCTCCGCTGGCGAAGCGCACCTCGGCGGCGTGGCCGGACCGGTCGGCGCATCCGGCGGCGCCGATGTTCGGGCAACTCGCCGCCGAGGTGCTGGCCGGAGCCGACCCCGCGCCGGCCGCGTCGACCTCGCTGCCGGCGGAGCGACCCTGGCCGGTGCTGTTCGACTCGACCGGGTGACCGCTGCGGCGTTGCGCTCGTCACCCCGGTTTCGGCGGTGAATCGGCCAACCGCCCGGGTATGGAAGACAGGTGGCACGACCAAGACGCGAAGGAGCCGCAGTGGCGAACACGATTCCTGATATCAGCCTGAACGACGGCAACACCATTCCGCAGCTCGGCTTCGGGGTGTTCCAGATCGAGCCGAAGGACACCGTCACGGCGGTGACCACGGCTTTCGAGGCGGGCTACCGGCACGTTGACACCGCCGAGATGTACGGCAACGAGGCCGAGGTGGGCGAGGCCGTGCGCGTGTCCGGCCTCGACCGGGACGCGGTCTACGTCACCAGCAAGCTGAGCAACGCCTTCCACCGCCCGGACGACGCCCGCAAGGCGTTCGACTCGACCCTGTCCGCGCTGAAGATGGACTACATCGACCTGTTCCTGATCCACTGGCCGCTGCCGACCCTGTACGACGGCGACTTCGTCTCCACCTGGAAGGTGCTCGAGGAGTTCCAGCGCGACGGCCGGGCCCGCTCGATCGGCGTGTCGAACTTCCAGGTGCCGCACCTGGAGCGGCTGGCCGCCGAGTCGGACGTGGTGCCGGCGGTCAACCAGATCGAGGCGCACCCGTACTTCACGAACGACGAGGTCCGCGCCTATGGCACCGCGCACAACATCCTCACCGAGGCGTGGTCGCCGATCGCCCAGGGCAAGGTGCTGGGCGACCCGACGGTGACCGACCTCGCCCAGCAGCTCGGCCGGACCCCGGCGCAGGTGGTGCTGCGCTGGCACGTGCAGCGCGGCGACATCGTCTTCCCGAAGTCGAAGACCCCGAAGCGGATCGAGGAGAACACCCGGATCTTCGACTTCGAGCTCGACGACGCGGCGATGGAGCGCCTCACCAGCCTGGACAAGGGCGAGGCCGGCCGGCAGGGTGCCCACCCGGACACCTTCGACTACCTCCCGAGCTGAGCCATCGACCTGAGTCCGCCCGTCCGGCGGCGCATGTCTCGGCGAGCTTGACCTCGAGTGCACTCCAACCGGCAGGGTGGCACCCGGGCGCCCACCGGTTGGGGCGCACGAGAGGAGATCCCATGCGGTATCGCACGATCGGCACCGACCCGGCTACCCGGCGTGAGGTGAGCGTGCTCAGCCTGGGCGCGATGCTCTTCGGCAGCGCCACCGACGAGGCCACCTCGTACGCGATCCTCGATCGGTATGTCGAGGCCGGCGGCACCTTCATCGACACCTCGGACAACTACGCCTTCTGGGTGGACGGCGGCCAGGGCGGCCAGAGCGAGGAGTTGCTCGGCCGGTGGCGGCGCAGCCGGGGCGTCGGCGCCGAGATCGTCATCGCCACCAAGCTGGGTGCCCGCCCGCTCGCCCCGGGGACCAGCTACCTCGACAACGCGGAGGGCCTGTCGGCGAAGGTGATCCGCGATTCGGCGGAGCGCAGCCGGGACCGGCTCGGCGTGGAGCGGTTGGACCTGCTCTACGCCCACATCGAGGACCGGACGGTGCCGTTGACGGAGACCGTCGAGGGCTTCGCCGAGCTGGTCGCCGAGGGCACGGTGGGCCTGCTGGGCGCGAGCAACCACCGTGCCTGGCGGGTGGAGCGGGCGCGCGCGCTGGCCGCCGCAGCCGGCCTGCCGGGGTACGAGGTGCTCCAGTACCACCACAGCTACCTGCCCCGGCGCACCGATGTGACCCGTCAGCTGGACCCGGACGGCGATCCGGGTGCCGCCGGCGGCGACCTGCTCAGCTACCTGCGTGCCGAGCCGGAGCTGACCCTGGTGGCGTACTCGCCGCTGTTGAAGGGGGCGTTCACCCGGGCGGACAAGCCGCTGGGCGCCGAGTACGACATGCCGAGCGCGCCGCCCCGGCTGGCTGTGCTGCGCGAGGTGGCCGGGCAGACCGGCGCGACGGTCAACCAGGTGGTGCTCGCCTGGTTGCTGGGCGGCGACGTGCCGTCGATCCCGCTGGTGGGCGCGTCCTCGGTGGCCCAGCTCGACGAGAGCCTGGCCGCGGTGGACCTGGAGTTGACCGCCGAGCAGCGGCACCGCCTCGACACCACCTGGTGAACGGCACGACAGTCGGCCGCCCCGCCGGCGTCAGCTCTCGGCCGGCGGGGCGGTCAGGTCGATCTGCCAGTCGTTGGCGCGCATCATCTGCCCCGGCGGGTACTCGAAACCCGTCTCGCCGAGCAGCGTGAACCCGGCCTTGCGGCACACCGCGTTCGAGGCGGGGTTGCCGACCGAGGGGTAGGCGTGCGCGTAGCGGCGGGTCCGTCGGGCGCGGGCCACGTCGACCGTCGCACGCACCGCGACGGTGGCCAGCCCCTGCCCCCGGTACGCCGGCAGCACCGCCCAGCCCAGCTCGTACACCGGCTGCTCGCGCCACTCACGAGCCCAGTAGCCGACGCTGCCCACCCGCGTGTCGTCCGTCAGCACCAGGGTGAACATGCAGCCCTGCCCGGTCTCGGCGAAGTGCACGTACTTGTCGTGCCGGGCGAGCACCTGCTCGTCGGTCTCCGGGCCGCCGGTGTGCCGCCGGGTCTCTGGTGTGTTGAGCTGCCGCAGCAGGTCGAGGTCGTCCTCGCTCCACGGCTCGATGCGGACCTGTGCCATGCCGTCCCCTGTTCGTCGGCCCCAGTCAAGCCGATGCCACCGACATTCGGCCGGCGGCCCGCTAGATCGGATCTAGCGGGCCGCCGGCCGCCCTCTCGCGCCTGTCGGGTGGGACCGAGAGGCCGGAGGGGGGAACGATGACACCGCTCAGGATCGCCGTGATCATCGGCAGCACCCGGGAGGGGCGGGCCGGCGACCGGGTGGCCCGCTGGTTCGTCGACCAGGTCGAGCGGCACGACGACCTCGCGGTGACGGTCGTTGACCTCACCGAGTACGACTTTCCGACCAGCTATCCCGCCGAGCCGACCGCGTCCATCCGGGCGTTCGTCCGCGAGGTGGGCCGCGCGGACGGGTTCGTCGTGGTCACCCCCGAGTACAACCACAGCTTCCCGGCCCCGTTGAAACAGGCGATCGACTACGCGTACGACGAGTGGCAGGCCAAGCCGGTCGGCTTCGTGTCGTACGGCTGCGGCTCCACCGGCCTGCACGCGGTCGACCAGCTCCGCACGGTCTTCACCGCTCTGCACGCGATGACCGTGCGCGACGTCGTCGGGATCGACCTGCTCGGCGGCGAGCCTTCGGCGCTCGGCGCCGACGAACTGTGCCGCGACACCAGCGTCCTCCTCGACCAACTCCGCTGGTGGGGGCTGGCGCTGCGCGACGGTCGCGCCGCCCGGCCCTACGTCTCCTGAACACGTCTGACGAGAGGTTAAGGATCATGAGTAGACGCGCCACCGGCCTGGCCATCGAGGCCGAAGGGCTCACCCGCTCCTTCGGGGACACGCGAGCGCTGGCCGGGATCGACCTACAGGTGCCCGCCGGCACCGTCTACGGCCTGCTCGGCCCCAACGGGGCGGGCAAGACCACGGCGGTCCGGGTGCTCGCGACGTTGCTGCGGCCCGACGGCGGCGCGGCGCGAGTCTTCGGGCACGACGTGGTCACCGAGGCCGACAAGGTCCGGGCCCGGGTCAGCCTCACCGGCCAGTACGCCTCTGTGGACGAGGACCTGACCGGTACGGAGAACCTGGTGCTCCTCGGCCGCCTGCTCGGCCTGCGCAAGCCGGCCGCTCGCGAGCGCGCGGCGGCCCTGCTCGCCGCGTTCGGGCTGACCGAGGCGAGCGACCGCCAGGTGAAGAAGTATTCGGGTGGGATGCGGCGGCGCATCGACATCGCGGCCAGCATCCTCAACACGCCTGACCTGCTCTTCCTCGACGAGCCGACGACCGGTCTCGACCCGCGCAGCCGCAACCAGGTGTGGGAGATCATCCGGGCCGTGGTGGCCCACGGCACGACGGTGCTGCTCACCACGCAGTATCTGGACGAGGCCGACCAACTCGCCGGCCGGATCGCGGTCGTCGACCACGGCCGGGTGATCGCGGAGGGCACCCCGGGCGAGCTGAAGTCGTCGGTCGGCTCGGGCACCGTCCACCTGCGGCTGCGCGACCCCGGGCAGCGGCCCCAGGCCGAACAGGTGCTCCGCAAGGCGCTGGACGTACCGGTGCAGCTCGACGCCGATCCGGTGTCGTTGACCGCCCGGGTCGGCGAGGCCGGCAGCGACCTCGACGCCAGCGCTCAGGCCGCCCGCGCGCTCGGTGACCTGGCCAGCGCCGGCATCCTCGTCGACGACTTCTCACTCGGTCAGCCGAGCCTGGACGAGGTCTTCCTGGCCCTGACCGACCACCCCGCCGTACCCGCCGACGAGCGGGACGAGCAGCTGGAGGCAGCCCGATGAGCAACGCCACGACCACGACCGAACGGGCGCCGTCCGTCTACGTCCCGTCCGCCGAGGCACTGGCGACCGTGCTCGCGCCCGGTGCCCGACCGTCCCGGCCGAGCGCGCTGGGCGCGTCCCTCACCTTCGGCTGGCGAGCCCTGCTGAAGATCAAGCACGTGCCGGAGCAGCTCTTCGACGTGACCGCGTTCCCGATCATCATGGTGCTGATGTTCACGTACCTGTTCGGTGGCGCCCTCGCCGACAGCCCCCGCGACTACCTGCAGTTCTTCCTGCCCGGCATCATGGTGACCAGCGTCGTGATGATCACCATGTACACCGGCGTCGGGCTCAACACCGACATCGAGAAGGGCATCTTCGACCGGTTCCGGACGCTGCCCGTCTGGCGACCGGCCGCCCTGGTCGGCATGATCTTCGGTGACGTGCTGCGGTACATCCTCGCCGCCCTGGTGATCCTCGGCGTGGGGCTGGCACTCGGCTTCCGGCCCGCCGGCGGGGTGGCCGGCGTGGCCGCCGGGATCGGGTTGCTGGTGATCTTCTCGTTCGCGTTCTCCTGGGTGTGGACGTTCTTCGGGCTGATCCTGCGCAGCGAGAAGTCGGTGATGGGGGTCAGCATGATGGTGCTGTTCCCGCTGACGTTCCTGAGCAACGTCTTCGTCGAGCCGAGCACCATGCCCGGCTGGCTCCAGGCGTTCGTGAAGGTCAACCCGGTGACGCAGTTGGTGGCCGCGGTCCGCTCGGTGATGGCCGGTGAGTCGGACCCGTCCAGCATGATGTGGCTGCTGGTGTGGAGCATCGGGTTCGTGGTCATCTTCGGCACGCTGACCATGTACCGCTACAACCGCCGCTGACCCCTCCTACCGCGACGCGAGGTCGGCGATGTCGGGGTGTCCCGACGTTGGTGATAGCCCGACATCACCGACCTCGTGTCAGTGTCAGAGGCGCCAGGGCAGCGGCTCGGGCGGCAGGTAGCGACAGGTGCTGCCGGTCGACACGGCCTCGCGCAGGTGGCCGGCGAGCGCCGGGTGGCGCTCGCCGACCTTGCGCAGCGTGTCCCGGATCCGCGCGGTCACCGTCTTGCGGGCCCGCTCGGCCTCGTCACCCAGTCGGCGGCTGCGGCCGGCCAGCCCCGCCGCGGCGCGCAGCTCGTCGAGTAGCGCGCTGCGCTCGGCATCCAGCACGGCGACCTTCCGGTCATCGTCGCGCGCTGCGGCCCGGTCGATCTCCTCGTCGAGGCGGGCCAGGTGCCGCCGGTAGCGGGCCTTCGCCTCATCGTCGAGCACCGGGTCGCCACCCATCCGACGGGCGGCGACCAGCTCCGGCCCGGCCGCCGGATCGAGCAACTCCACCGCCGGCACGTCACTACCCGGTCGACTGAGCAGCAGGTGCAGGTCGTGCAACCCCTTGGCGTCGGGCAGGTGCACGACCGCGCCGGCGTAGGCGAGCTGCCAGACCGGCCCGTCGCGCCGGAACTCGTACTCCTGGATCGACTGCGTGACCGGCGCGACCTGGCCGGGCGCGGCGAGCTGGCCTGACCCGAAAGCTTGCGCCGACCCGACAGCCCGGCCCGGCCCCGCGGCCGCGCCAGGCGCGACGGCGTGGCCCAACCCGGCTGCGGCCTGGGCCGGTGCGGCGGGCTCCATGGGGGTCGGGTCGGCGAGCCGGTGAAGCACCTGCGTCATGCCGAGAGCGGTTGCTTCCCGGATGGTGGTGGCGCGCAGCGCGGCCAGCGTCGCGGCGTCGGCCGGGTGCCCACGACTGGCGAGTGCGTTGGCCAGGCCGGCGCGGGCGATGAGTGACCAGGGGCGGGAGCCCAGCCGGTCGGCGGAATCGCGAGCGGCTGTAAAGCCGGCGATGGCGTCGTCCCAACGATCCTGGGCCGCGTCGAGGGTTGCCAGCCAGTGGTCCACCGGGCCGCTGATGTCGCAGCCGAAGAGTGCCACCGCCCACTCCCCGCGGTGCGGGGCGAGCGCGGCCCGCGCGGCGTCGCAGCGCTGCGGGTCACGGGACGCGGCGGCAGCCTGCGCGCGTAACCGCAGCCAGAGCGGCGACACCGGACGCGGGTAGTGGGTGGTGGTGGCCTCGATGCCGCTGGTTAGTTGGATCGCCGTCTCGTCGCTGCCGCGCTCTGCCGCGATGATCGCCCGCAGCAACTCCCGGTAGGGGTAGTCGATCGGGGTCAGCGCGTCCAGCAGGGTGTCGGCCTCGGTGAACCGACCCTGCAGCACGAGCCGAGACCAGCGCAGGTGGTGGCCCATGAACCCGAACTCGGCATGGCTCGGGTCGGCGACGTCGGTGAGATCGGTGAACCGCTCGTCAGCCTCTGCGAAGTCACCCCGGAAGGCCGCGATGATCCCGCTGTCGACGGCCACCGCCATCCGGTGTCGGGCGAAATCGAGCTGCCGATCCACGCTGACGAAGGTGGTGAACTCCTCGATGAAGCGGGGGTCGCCCAACTCCAGCAGCGCCACCCAACGTAGCGAGGTGGCCCACAGCTCGGTCTCCCGGTCTCCCCTCCCGCGGGCCACGTCCCGGATCTCGGCGGTCAGCGCGGCTCGGGCCGCCGCGGTGCCCAGCCCCCAGGTGGTGTCGTGGCGGGCCCAGAGGCTGAAGGTGAGCGCCTCATCGTCCTGCTTTCGACGGGCGATCGTCTCGGTGGCGGTGATCAGGTCGGCGATCAGCCTGCCAACCGACGCGTCGACGTCCGGTTCGTCGATCAGCCGCCGGTACGCCTCGCGCACGAGCTCAGCCGCCTCGACCGAGTGGGCGATCTCCACCTGGCGGGCGCGGTTGACGATGAGCGCGACGCGGGCCAGCAACGCAGGATCGTCGAGTGTGCGCGCCAGCGTCCCGGCCTCGGTGAGTAGTTTCGCGGCCTCGTCCCGGCCGGCGTGGTGGTATTGCGCCTCCCCGAACTCGACGAGGATCCGTACTCGTTGCGCCCGGTCCTCGACGACCTCCAACGCCCGGCGGAAGTGCACCGCAGCCTCGTCGGTGGCCAGCCGGGCGAACGCGTCCCGGCCGGCGGCGACCAGCAGCGCAGCCACCTGGGCCTGGTCGAGTGTTGGGCCGGCGAGGTAGGCGTGGCGGGCGAGGTCGGCGGGGATCAGCCGGTCGGTGAGTTCCCGCAGGTCGTCGACCGCCCGGACGACGGTGCCGTGCCGGGCCTGCCGGTCGTCGTCGCTCAGACCGTCGTAGAGGGTCTCGCGGACCAGGTCGTGGGCGAACGCGAATCGACCACCGCCGCGGGCAACCACCAGCCGGGCGGTCACGGCACGATCGAGCAGCCGGTCGACCTGCGCCACCGGAGCCGCCACGCAGGCCGCGAGGACCTGACGGTGGAACTCGCGACCCAGCACGGCGGCGACGGTGAGCGACTCGACCACGGCCGGGGGCAGTTGGGCCAGCCGGCGGCGCACCGCTTCCCGTACGCCGGGTGCGATCGTGTCGGCCGCGTCGTCGGCGTGCCAGAGCCGGGCGGTCTGCTCGACGAAGAACGGGTTGCCGCCGGTGCGCCGGTGCACCTCGTCGACGAGGCCGGCGTCGGGCTCCCGCCCGGCGGTGCGGGTCATCAGGGCGGCCACCTCGTCGCGGGAGAGGCCGGTGAGGGTAATGGTGGTGGCCTTCGCGACCAGCGGCATCAGCAACGGGCGCAGCGGGTGCTCCCCCGACTCGACCTCGGCGTCGCGGTAGGTGCCGATCAGCAACAACCGCTCGAACCAGGTGTGCTGGGCGGCGAAGCTCAGCAGCCGTAGCGAGGCCGGGTCGGCCCAGTGCAGGTCGTCGAGGACGACCACGACCGGCCGGTGCTGGGAGACCGCGACCAGCGCGGCGGTCACCGCGTCGTACAGCGTGAACGCCTCCCGGTCGGCGATGTCGCCACCCGTGTCGACGCCGGCCCAGTTGACGTTGCGACCGGCCTGCTCGTTGTTGCTGGCGTTCGCCCCGTCGAGCAGGGCCGCCAGGGCGGGCTCCGCGGCCTGCCGTGTCAGTGCCCAGTCGTCGACGGAGCGCCGCAGGCCGCGCAGCACCTGCACCCACGGCCAGTAGCCGGGGGCGCTGTCGGAATCCCAGCAGGCGGCGCCGAGCACCAGCGCGCCACGCTGTCGGGCTTCCCGCGCTGCCGCCGTGACAAGGGTCGTCTTGCCGATGCCCGGCTCGCCGGTGACCAGGACGAGGCCACCGTGGCTGGTGGCGGCACGGTCCAGCTCAGCGCGCAGCAAACCTGCGGGATGATCCCGCCCGATGATCGCGTCGCCGCGCCGCGCGTCCATGGCTTCCAGACGGTACTGGACCCCTCCGACGGTGGCGGTCGAGATTTGACAGCCCGATAGCTAGCGGTTATCTATTAGCGGTCCATCCGAGAGGGCGTGCCGAAGTGCAGGACGTGGTGTTGGCCATGCTGGCCAAGGAGCCGGCGCATGGGTACGAGCTGCGCAGCCGGATGCGGAGCGCGCTCGGCCCGCTCGGCGAGGCCATGAACGCGGGGCAGATCTACGTGACGCTGGCCCGGTTGGCAAAGGCCGGCCTGGTCACCTCGGAGCGGGCCGACGGCCTGCCGGACCGGCCCGATCGACGGGTCTACGCGTTGACCCCGGCCGGGCAGCAGCGGGTCGCCGGCTGGCTGACCGAGGTGAGCTGGCCAAAGCCGGACCTCACGGAGTTTCACCTGAAGCTGGTCGCCGCCGCGGCTGCCCGGTTGGCCGATCCGGTGGCGTTGGTCGACGCGCAGCGGCGTGAGGTGCTGCGCCGGCTGCGCGACGCGCAACGCGCGGCGTTGGCGCGGTCGGTGGATCCGGTTGCCGGGTTGCTGTTGGAGGGCGTCGTGTTGCGGTTGCGGGCTGACCTGGAGTGGCTGGAGGCGTGCGAGCGCACGTGGTCCGAGCGTGATCGAGCGGGGCGGAAGGCGGGGGAATGACCGGGTTGATGGCGGTGCGGACACGTGGGTTGAGCAGGTGGTACGGCTGGGACAACGCGCTGGTGCGCGCGGTCGACGACGTCGACCTGGAGGTGCCCTCCGGGCAGACGTTGGCGATCATGGGGCCGAGTGGCTGCGGTAAGTCCACCCTGCTGCACCTGCTGGGCGGGCTGCAACGCCCCACCCACGGCGAGGTGTGGCTGGCCGACCGCCGGATCGACACGATGAGCGAGCGCGCCCTCGCCCGGCTGCGGCGCGACACCATCGGGCTCGTCTTCCAGTCCTTCCACCTGATGGACGAACTCACCGCGGTGGAGAACGTCGAGATGGCCGCCCTGCTGGCCGGGTGGTCGCCGGGTCGCGCTCGGCGGCGCGCCCTGCACCTGCTCGACCAGGTCGGGCTGGCCGACCGCGCCACGCACCTGCCCTCGGCCCTGTCCGGCGGCCAGCGCCAGCGGGTCGCCATCGCCCGCGCGATGAGCAACGAACCGCAGGTCGTTCTCGCCGACGAGCCGACCGGCAATCTGGACAGTGCCGCCACCCTGGAGGTACTGCGGCTGTTCGAGGAGCTGCGCACCAGCGGGCAGACCCTCGTGGTGGTCACGCACGACGCCCGCATCGCGGCGGTCGCCGACCGGGTGATCTCGATGCGGGACGGCGCGTTCGCCGACGACAGCCTGCTCGTCGGCGTTCATGGCGGGGTGCGCTGAGGTGGCGGGCCGGCTGCTGCTCGTATGGCGGCTGCTCGTACGGGACCTGCGCCGACACCGGACCGAGACCCTGCTACTGCTGATCGCGATCACCGCGGCGACCGCGACGCTGACCCTCGGGCTCACCCTCCACGAACTCGTCGCCCGCCCGTACGAGCAGACCCGGGCCGCCACCGTAGGCCCGGACCTGGTGGTGCAGGCGGGACAACCCGGACCGCATTCGCTGGACGCGCTCGCGCCACTGACTACCCTGCCGGGCGTCACCAACCACAGTGGGCCGTACCCATTGGCCTTCCTGGCTCTGACCGCCGGTGACACGACCGCACGGGTCGTCGTCGAGGGCCGCGACGGTACGCCGGCTGCGGTCGACCGGCCGGCGGTGACCGACGGCACCTGGGTACGCCCCGGCGGCGTGGTCGTCGAACGCACCTTCGCCGACGCCCTCGGCGTACGCGTCGGCGACACGGTAAGCGTCGACGGCCACCCGCTGGGCGTGACCGGGTTCGCGGTCACCGCCGCCAGGCCTGCATACCCGCGCGCTGGGTGGCACCTGCCCGGCAGCATCCTGACCGAGGGCGGCGGCCTGGTCTGGGTCGAACGGGGCGACATCGCCACCCTCGCCGGCGAGCAGCCGCTGTCGTACACAGTGAACCTGAGACTGGCCAACCCGCAGGCCGGTGCCGCGGTGATCGATCCGTCGGGCGGAGATGCCCGCTTCCGCGGCTGGCGCTTCAGCACCGGGCAGGAGATCGCCGAGACCAACGGCAGGCTGAATGCTCCGGCACAGCAGGCCCTGACGATCGGCAGCTGGCTGCTGACCGCGCTCGCGGTGGTCGGCGTCGCCGGCATCGTCGCGGGCCGGGCTATCGGCCAACGCCGTCGGGTGGGGCTGCTCAAGGCCGTCGGCGCCGGGCCCGCCATGATCGCCGCCGTCCACCTCGCCGAATACCTCGTGATCGCGCTCGCCGCCGCCGGCACCGGCCTGGCCGTCGGTTGGCTCGCCGCGCCCCCACTGTTCCGCCCGACCGCCGGGCTCCTCGGCTCGGTCGGCGTCCACCCACCACCGCTGCGGATGGTGGCCGCGGCCACCGCGCTCGCCCTGACGATCGCCGTGGCGGCGACCCTGGTGCCGGTGCTACGCGCCGCCGCCACCGACACCACTCATGCGCTGGCCGATGCCGCCGCGGCGCCGCGCCGCCGACGCTGGGTCATCTCGCTGTCCCGTCGACTGCCCACCGCCCTGCTGATCGGGGTACGCATCAACGCACGCCGGCCCCGTCGGGCCTGGCTCGTCACGGTGAACACCCTGATCACCACGACCGCGCTCGCCGCCGCGCTGATGGCTCTGGCGCAGGAGCGCAGCCCGGTGGATCTTGGCTACTCGAAGTTGCCGGACGCCCGTGACGAGCGAACCACCCAAGCCATGATCCTCGTCGTCTGCGTGGTGTGTTTCCTGGCGCTGCTCAACACAGTCGTGAGCACCTGGACCGCGGTCCTCTCCACCCGGCACCCGCTGGCGGTCACCCGGGTGCTCGGCGCGACCCCCGCCCAGGCTGGCGCGGGCTTGGCCGTGGCGCAGCTCCTGCCCGCGATACCTGGCGTCGCCGCTGGACTACTCCTCGGCATCTTGACCTTCTTCGCCGGCGACGACAACCAGCACGCCCCCGCCTCCTGGATGCTCACCGCGGGGCTCGGCGTTCCGCTCGCCGTCGTCATGCTCACCGCCATCCCGGCCGTGGCAGCCGCACGCCGCCCGGTCGCGGACACCCTCCAGGCCGGGGTGCGCTGACGTGGCGGGCCGCCTGCTGCTCATCTGCCGACTGCTGTCCCGAGGGCTGCGTCGGCACCGGACCGAGAACCTGTTGCTGCTGGTCGCGATCACCGCCGCGACCGCGACGTTGACCCTCGGCCTCACCCTCAACGAACTCGTAACCCGCCCGTACGAGCGGACCCGGGTCGCCACCGCGGGCCCGGACCTGGTGGTGGAACCGGGCTTCCCCGGGCCGCAGGCCCTGGCCGCGCTCGCCCCGCTGACGACCAGGCCCGGCGTGACCGAGCACAGCGGGCCGTACCCGCTGGCCTTCCTGGCGCTGACCGCCCGCGACACGACCGTCCGGGTCATCGTCGAGGGCCGCGACGGCACACCGGCGGCCGTCGACCGACCCGCGGTGACCGACGGCACCTGGGTACGCCCCGGTGGCGTGGTCGTCGAACGCACCTTCGCCGACGCCCTCGGATTACGCACCGGTGACACGGTCAGCGTCAACGATCATCCGCTGCGGGTGACCGGGTTCGCGGTAACCGCCGCCAGGCCGGTGTACCCGCAGGTCCACTGGCACATGCCGGGCGGGAACCTGGTGGAAAAGGGCGGCCTGGTCTGGGCTGATCACCGCGACATCGTCACCCTCGCCGGTGATCAGCCCTTGTCGTACTCTCTGAACCTCAAACTGGTCGATCCACAGGCCGGTGCCACCGTCGTCGACCCGTCGGGCAACGATCCCTCCTTCCGCGGCTGGACCTTCCGGTCAGCGCGGGACATCGCCAACAGCAGCGGTCGGCAGAACAGGCAGGCGGAGACCGCCCTGGTGGTCGGCAGTTGGTTGCTGACCGGCCTCGCGGTGGTCGGCGTCGCCGGCATCGTCGCGGGCCGAGTCATCGCCCGGCGCCGCCGGGTCGGATTACTCAAGGCCGTCGGCGCCGGGCCTGGAGTGATCGCCGCCGTCCACCTGGCCGAATACCTCGTGATCGGGCTCGCCGCAGCCGGGACCGGCCTGGCTACCGGCTGGCTCGCGGCGCCCCTGCTGTTCCGCCCCAGCGCCGGATTCGTGGGCACCGTCGGCATGAACCCGCCGCTACGCGTGGTGGTCGCCGCCACCGCGTTCGCCCTCGCGATCGCCGTCGCGGCGACCCTGGGGCCGGTGCTACGCGCCGCCGCCACCAGCACCATCCACGCGTTGGCCGACGCCCCGACGCCACCACGTCGTCGGCGGTGGGCCATCTGGTTGTCACGCCGGCTGCCCACCGCCCTCCTGATCGGCGTACGCATCAACGCGCGTCGGCCACACCGTGCTCGGCTTGTCACCGTCAACACTTTGATCACCACGGCCGCGCTCGCCGCCGTCCTCACGATCCTGGCGCAGGACGACGATCCGCTGAATCTGGGTTACTCGGAACTCCCCGACCCCCGCAACGAGCGCACCCTTCAGGCCATGCTCATCGTCGCCGGGGTGGCCTGCTTCCTCGCGCTGCTCAACACCATCGTGAGCACCTGGACAGCGGTTCTCGACACCCGGCACCCGCTGGCGGTCGCCCGCGCGCTCGGCGCGACCCCCGCTCAGGCCGGTATGGGCCTGGCGGTGGCGCAGCTCCTTCCCGCCCTACCCGGCGTCGCGGCCGGGATCCCCTTCGGCACCGAGATGTACCTGTTCTTCGACGGCGAGCGATACCCACCCGCCGCCTGGGCGCTCACCACAGCATTCGGAGTTCTCGTCGCCGTCGCCACGATCACCGCCATCCCCGCTCTGGCCGCCGCACGCCGCCCGGTAGCGGACACCCTCCAGTCCGCAGCGAACTGACAACGGCCGGCCGCCGCTGACGGTAGGTAGGTAGCTGAGCCCTTTGGAGCTGATGGCGTAGACGGATCAGGCGTTATCCTTCCGCAAACTTCCCTATCGGGGGTACGGTAGGGAGCGATGAAGGAAGACATGTACTCGGTCGAGCAGGTTGCCGAGCGGCTTGGGCTGCACGTACGGACCGTGCGCGGCTACATCCGGTCTGGCCGGCTGCGGGCTGTGCGGATCGGCAAGCAGTACCGGATCGCCGCTGGTGATCTCGACGCGCTCACCGGGCAGACCCGGGCTGCCGCCACCGCGATCGGGTCGGCGGAGGTGTCGAGCATCGTGCAGATCGACGGCGTCGACCGGGTTGCCGCCGACCGGCTCGGCTCGCTCATGCTGGCCACCGCCAACACCAACCACGACCCCGCACGCCCGCTCCGAGTGCAGACAGTGCACGACGAGGAGCGGCACCGCATGAAGATCATCATTCTCGGCGAGCCCGCCGCCACCGCCGAGTTGCTACAGCTGCTCGATGCCGTACTCGACGCCGACAACGGCCTGATCGACCGGGAGGTCCACGATGCCTGACGAGATCCAGGACCGCGCCGGGGTGCCGGTGCTGGTCTGCGACCCGGCCGGCCCTCTGGTGGCCACCGAGCAGGACGCGCTGGACCTGATCGGCGCCGCCTTCGCCGGTGCGCAGGTGGTCGCAGTGCCAGCCAGCCGGCTCGACGAGCGCTTCTTTACGCTGGGCACGCGCTTCGCCGGCGAGGTGATGCAGAAGTTCGTCAACTATCACCTCCGGCTGGTCGTGGTCGGTGACATCTCGGCGCACCTGGAGGCCAGCTCGGCGCTGCGCGCCCTGGTGCACGAGTCCAACCGGGCCGAGCACATCTGGTTCGTCCCCGACCTCGACGCCCTCGACGCTCGCCTCGGCGCTACGGCGTAGCCATTTCGTCGTCGCCGAGGGGCCAGCGGTCGCGGAAGACCGCCATCTCCACCGCGTCCGGGTCGATGCCTCTGGCCTGCGCCTGTTCTGCCGCCCAGCGCAGATAGGCAAGCCACTCCTCCGACGACCACCCGGATCGACGGGTGACGCCGGCCTCGACGGGCAGCCGGCCGCCCACGACGCGGTCGAGGATCAGCGGTTGCACGCCACCCGCCCCTCGCCGGTAGCCAGCGAAGTAGAGGACCTTCGTGAAGAACGCCGGCCCCAACCAGGGCAGCCGAGCCTGCTGGGGATCGCGGAAGCGGCGGTAGGCCGTGAGCAGCGCTTCCTCGTCTGGCGGGGACGCCGACACCGCCGCGAGTGCACCGGTCAGGCGCTCGCCGTCCGGGTCGCCAGCGAGTGACTTGGCTGCGCGCCAGGGCCCGTACCCGATTGGGCCGTAGCCCCACATCAGCACGGCGGTCAGCAGTTGCCGCGCGCTCGCCGAGCCGGCCCGGTACGCGTCGGCCACCGCGAACACGTCGCGCCGCCAGACCTGCCCAGTCGACGGGAAGCCGGTGGGCCAGGCATCCGGCGGCAACGCCTCCCGCCACCGGTCGAGGTGCACCGTGATCGGGGCCTGCTCCCCCGGCAACGCCACGTGTCCAGTCATTCGCATGGTCGCCTCCCTCGAAGGGCGGAGCGGCCCGTCGGACCCGCAGATCTCCGCCGGCCGAACGCTACGGTCGGGCCCTTCCACCCGCTGTCCGCCGACGCCATATCGCGGTATCGAGAGCGCAATCCAACAGCGCAGCCGCCCGGGGTTCGCGGGCGGCGGCACCGGGTCGGTGACTGTTACGCCGTGACGCAGATGCCGTACGCCGTGTCGAACCAGTTGCCGGCGCACGGTTCTCCTCGTACGCGCCGGAGGCCGCGGACGTCAGCGCGGTGGCGGGGCGCCGCCGAGCCGCCGGATTTCCTTGTGCTGACGTGTCTCTCCCGTCCGGGGCCTCGGCGGCGGCGCGCGTGGGTCGCGAGATTCTGTGGGAACCGCCGCCGCCGAGGCCGGTCATGATGACGACCTCACGGCAGGTAGCGGGCTGACCCGGCAATATCGTCAACTTGACTACGCCGCGTAACGGAGCGCGTCAGCCTTTGCCCGCGATGGATAGCCTGGCGTCGAACGGTCGACGGCCGCACCGCGACGATCGGCACCAACGCCTTCGTGGTGCTCTAACAGTTCCTGGCCACCACCGAACACAGCGTGCCGCATCTGAGCTGACTGGCGCCGACGGAGGGTCGACGACGGGCATGAGCGATGGCCTTGATGACCTCCTACAGGACCCGCCGGTCACAAAGCGACTGAGGCGCTGGGCGGAGTTGCAGGGTGGCTCGGTGCGAGCACCCGTCCGGCCGTCGCGTACCCGCGGATACACCGACGCCTACCTGGTCACCATCATCTTCAGCCGGCACGTCCAGGGGTCCGAAAACAGCACTCAGCGACTCATCGTCAAGGTGCAGGGCCGTGAGACGAGCGAGCCAGCGCGACATGAGCGGGCGCTCAGGTCCAACAGGAGCTTCGCCGCACGTCATCTGGTGCGACAGCCCTTTGCTAGGCAGGATGTCGATGAGGACCGCATCATGACCTTCCAGGAGGTCGCCCACGACGGTGGCCCCGTGACCACCATGAATGACATCGATGAGGAATTCCTGGTGCAGGCCTTCACCGTGGTGATGGACCGGGTCCTTAACGACTGGAACCAGACCCCGGCCGACGCAGGCCGCATTGACCGGCCGGTCGGCATCACCACCGTCGGCGCGTACCTCCGGGGCGAACTGGCTGTCGCCGACGCCTTGGACGAACTGCCCCGCCGGGTGGCTCACGCTGGTCTGCTCGACCAATCGAGCGATTGGATGATCATCGATGGCGTCGTCGTTCCGAATCCGCTACGGCTACTCGATCCAGAGTCACCCTTTGCGGGCATCACGATCAACTACATCCAGGGGTACGCGCACGGCGACCTGCACGGCGCCAACATCATCATCCCCCTCGACGGCGCGCCACGACCCGACGCGTTCCGGCTGGTCGACCTCAGCGCCTTCGAGAGGGAGGCGCCGCTCAGCCGAGATCTGGTCGGCCTTCTCCTGACCACCGTTCTGCGCCATGTGGCACTCAGGCTGGCAACCGAGGGATCCGGCCTTTCTGCGACGCAGGCCGAGGCACTCCTTCACAAACTGCTCCACCCGGTCGTCAGCCAGCCGAGCCCGGCCCTGCCTCGACTGCTGGATCAATTGGTGAACGCCGCCCATTGGCTCGGGCTGAGCGTTGCCGAGGGCGCCTGGCGCCTGGAGTGGCGGACGCAGTACCGACTCTCCCTGATTAGCCAGGCGCTGATCTGCACCACCTTCGACAACCTCTGCGACTCCGGACGTCGGTGGTGCTTCCGGCTGGCCGCCGAGGCGTACCGCGAGGAATTCTTCCCATCGACGATGGGGCCGGCACCGGACGGTCTGCCCGTACTGCCGCGCCTCAACGCCCCCTAACCCGACCGTCGCCCCCACCAGGGCCGACGACGCTCGGCGGCGGCGCGATCACCGCTCCGCCCGGTTGTGGTGCCGCAGCCGCAGACCGACCTCGGCGGTGTCGAGCGAGGTGAGCGTCTGCTCGAGCACCGTGGCGTCGTACACGCCCTCGTCCTGGAGATCCAGCAGCCGATCCCGCCGTACGTGGATGAGCGCGAGGCGGTGCTGAAGTTCGTCCTCGCCCTCCCCCTGCGGCACGGTGACCTCGGTCAGGTCGGCCTCGAGCGCGGCCCGCTGCCGGCGCTGCTCGTCGACGTCCGGGGTGCTCGGTCGGACCCAGCGCACCAGCGGCACGAGTACGCCGCCCTGGAGGAGCAGGGACAGCAGGGCGGTGATGAAGGCCAGGAGGATGAGGTCGGAGCGGTGGGCGGTGGACTCCGGCAGCGTCTGCGCAGCGGCGACGGTGACCGCGCCCCGCATCCCGGCCACGACCATGACGACCCCGTCCCGCCAGGAGAGCGGATGCCGCAACACGTAGTCGATGTCGTTGAGCATCAGCCGGGACCGCCGGCCCAGGCGATGCCACCGGCTCTCCGAGATCCGGCGTCCGGATCGCCGATCCGCGGCTGTGCCACCGCGCGGCCTGCGGCCGAGGCTGCGCGTCACCGCGTCCGCGTTGCGCTCGGCGATCGCCTGGACGGCGTCGCGCAGGCCGGACTGGGAGTGGCGCGCCCGGTGGGCGTCGAAGCGGAGAAGCCCGATGAGCGGGAGGACGTACGCCGCCCGGACGGCCAGCAGCACCACGACCGCGAGGAACGCGAGCAGGGCGACCAGGGGAAGGCCGGTCGGCCCGACGCTGGCGTCGGCCACGAGGGCGGACACCTGCAGCCCCATGAGCAGGAAGATGGCACCCTCCAGGAACAGCTCGACCGTCCGCCAGTTGTTGCCGTCCGAGAGCCGCTGGTCGGCAGGCAGGTGGCGGGGGCCGGAGCGGCCGGTGACGATGCCCGCCACGACGGCGGCGACGAGACCGGACCCGTGCAGCAGACCCGCGGGCACGGCCGCCAGGAACGGCACGGTGAACGAGATCAGGGTCGAGGCGGTGACGTCGGGAATCCGGGCGCGTAGGCGTACCACGAGGGCGCTTATGAGACCGCCCACGACGACGGCGACCAGCACCGACCACAGGAACTGGCCCACGGCCTGCCAGAACGAGAAGGTGAGGGCGGCGGCCGCTACGGCGGTCCGCAGCACGACCAGGGCGGTCGCGTCGTTGAGCAGCGACTCGCCCTCCAGGATCGTGGTGAGGCGGTAGGAGATCCCGACGCGACGGGCGATGGTGACCGCGACGGCATCCGTCGGCGAGAGGATGGCGCCCAGGGCGACGCCCCACGCGAAGCCGAGATCCGGGAAGATCCAGGCGAAGACGGCACCCAGCAGCAGCGAGCTGACCAGGACCAGGAGGACCGCCAAGCCGCTGATCGCGTTGAACTCACGCCGGAAGTTCATCGCCGGCATGGAGACCGCCGAGGAGTAGAGCAGCGGCGGCAGCACACCGGCGAGCACGAGCTCCGGGTCCACCTCGATCGGCGGGACGCCGGGGAGAGCGGAGACGCCGATCCCGATCAGCACGAGCAGCAGTGGGGCGGCCACTCCCCAGCGCGGGCCGAACGCGGTCGTCACGGCGATGGCGACGGTGGCGAGGACGCCGCTGAGGATGAGCATCTCCACGCCTGCCCCCTCGTTCGCCTCGCCCTCACCCCTCCGCGACCTCCATCATCTCGTCGCGAAGCAGCGGAGTTGGCATAACGGCCGCGAGCGGGCACCACCCATCGGGCCGCCAGCCTGATCGGGCCGCCTGCCACCTCAGTTCCGTCTCGGGCATCCGGGGGACAGGCGGCGGGGTCGTGCACCCTCCTCTGGCCGTCGACGCCCTGCCCCGGGTTGCTGTGTCACCCCCTTTGCTCTGCTTCACTCGGCGCAACACTTACGGCACTTTTCTGTTGCGTCCGTTGAAGCAGAGCAAAGGACGAACAACTAGCCCAGCGACCCCCGCGCCAGGGCACCGCAAGGCCACCTGAAGGCGGCCGAAGACGGGGTCTCAGGCGTGGAAGCTACCGAAGACCTCGCCTCCCGACCAGCGTCAGGCTTCCGAGGATCGCCCCGCCCGACAGCGGCCAATCGCACGGGCCGGCCGGAGTGCGTCGGCTGCGGTGGCCGGCCATCAGTGGGTGAAACTCTCGGGTAGGTGAATGTGCTCGGCGGGGATGCCGAGGGCATGCAGCCGGCACCGTGCGCGGGTCACCATCGCGGGTGGCCCACAGAGGTAGATGTCCTGACCGACGCGGTAGTGCCGGAGCGCCATGGTGAGGGCGTCGCCCTGCTCGACCGGCTCCGCACAGGGGTCCGACGAGAACGCCGGCACGACGGTCAGCCAGTCGTGCGCGCACTGCAGCTTGTCGAGGGTGACCGGGTCGTACAGGTCGGTGAAGCTGCGCGCGCCGACGATCAGTGTCACCCGTCGGCCGTCCGGTGCCGCGGCGAGCTGCTCGACCAGGGCGCGCAGTGGTGCCAGGCCGGTGCCGCCGGCGACGAGCAGCAGATCGTCGGGTCGCGCCGGATCGAGGCCGAGGCCGGTGTCGCATGGTGGGCCGAGCCAGATCAGCTCGTCGGGGCGTACCTCATGGACCAGGCGGTGGGAGACGGCCCCGGCGGGGACGGCACGGACGTGCAGCTCGACGGTGCCGTCGGGTCGGGGCGCGTTGGCCGGGGAGAGCCAGCGCCACTGCCTCGGCAGGCGTGGGGTGCACACCGGGATGGCCTGGCCGGGGTGGTGGGGCAGGCGCCGCCAGGGTCGTACCGTGAGGATGGCGATACCGGGCGACGGCCGATCGTGGTCGACGACCTGGGCCGGCCACCAGGCCGGGCCGTCGCCGACGCCGCCGGCGGCGCAGCGGATGGCCTGCGTGGCGCGGCCCGCGGCGCGGTGCCCGGCCTCGGTGAGCGCCGGGTTCCACAGTGGGTGGGCGTGGCGTCGGATGGTGGCGAGCAAAACGTCGCCGACGGCGGCGGCGTGTGGGAGCAGGCCATAGAGGCGGTACGCGCGGGCGAGCACCGTGAGCAGCGCCGCTCGGCTCGCCGGGTCGCCGTCGTCGGCCAAGAGGCTGCCGAGCGCCGCGAAGAACAGGGGCGCGTCACAGTGCGGGAGCAGGCCGGGCTGGCGGTCTTCGAGGGCACACCAAAAGTCACCAGCCGCCCGGTCGTCGACCGCCGCCCAGGCGGTCGCCAGGTTCACGCGACCACCTCGAACGCCCGCCGCACCTGGGCGATCTGCCCCTCCGGCAGCTCGGCCGCCCAGAGCACCCCCACCAGGTAGTCGACGATCCGCTGATGCTGTGCCTCCGTCAGCCCGAGACCGCGCCAGCCGGCCGCCGCAGGCTCGCCATCGAGGGCGTTCGCCAGGCTCGCGGTGAGATGCGCGGCGAGTCGGTCCAGGTCAACCCCGATGAGGTACGGCGACAGCTCCGCATCCGCCACGACCAGCCGCAGCCAGCGGGTGACCGCCTCCGCGGCCGTCATGCGCTTGCCTTCTTGTGGATGTCGTTCAAGTTGGGCAT
This sequence comes from Micromonospora sp. CPCC 205539, assembly GCF_036906815.1. Taxonomy (NCBI): domain Bacteria; kingdom Bacillati; phylum Actinomycetota; class Actinomycetes; order Micromonosporales; family Micromonosporaceae; genus Micromonospora; species Micromonospora sp. CPCC 205539. Next base: position 158,134 of record NZ_JBAKHW010000007.1, read on the forward strand.
GCCGGCTCCGGGGTGTCGACGGATGAGGTGGCGCCGGGGCGGGCGGAGTCGGAACCGCGCCACACAGTTCCGGCGCTCGACACCCGCCCCGGGGCCGTGCGTTCAGCCTCGGGGCTTCGCCGCTCAGGAACTACAGCGTCGAGGGAGCCGAAGTGGCGCATCAATGAGGCAGACACGTACCCGCAGCGTCGTCGATTGGTTACTAAAGTGGCGGCAAGTGGAGGGAGCAACGTCGTGGCCTTGAAGCGGCACCGGCTCTGCCATCGGCGGAAGGCACTCGGGCTCAGCCAGGAGCAGTTGGCCGAAATCCTCGGCGTTGAACGGTCGACCGTCGTCCGCTGGGAGGGTGCCGAGACGGATCCTCAGCCCTGGCATCGGAGCCGGATCGCCGACGCATTGCGAGTTACTCTCGAACAGCTCGACGAGATGCTCGCAGATGTGTCGGTGGCAACGCGCAGGGGGCGGATCATGGGGGACGAGACCCGCGACGCCGCAGTCGGGGCCGCTCGCTCAGACCTACTTACCGGCCTGCGCACGTTCCTGACCAGCTACCTACCTGACCGACCGGTTGAGCAGGTACGGCCACTCGCTGACGTGCGGCGAAGCGTCGGCAGGGTTCACGGCTTGTACCAGCGTGCGAGCTATAGCTCCGCGGCTCGACTGCTGCCCGACGTGCTCGGGCAGGCCACAGATCTGGCCACGCATGCACCCGGGGCTCAACGAGTTCGCGCATTCCAGCTGCTCGCCGCCGCCTACATTGCGGCCTCGAAACTCGCTGCCAAGGTCGGTGACGGCGAGAGCGCCTTGATGACAGCGGACCGGGCGTCGACCGCCGCAGGGCTTGCCGGTGATCGCGCACTGCTGGCAGTCGCCGCCTACCAGGCGGCGTGTGGACTTCTCCGATTGCCAGGCAGAGCGGACCAGACAGCTCAAGTTTTGGAGAGCAGCATTGACCAGCTGGCCTCCGAAGGTCCGGTGAATGATCCTGAGCTGATCTCCGCACGGGGCGCCCTGCTTCTCTTGGCGGCCGTAGTCGCCGCAGGCGGCGGTGAGCAGAAGGCGGCCGGTCGGCTACTGAGCCAGGCCGATGGGCTGGCCGCTGAGCTGGGGTCGGATCGCAACTGCTTGTGGACGGGCTTCGGCCCGACCAACGTCGCCATCCATGCGGTCTCTGCTGCGGTCCGGGCCGGCGACCCAGATCGAGCTGTCGCGGTCGCCATGCAGCTCGACACCTCGAAGTTGCCTGCGGTGCTTGTCGGTCGACGGGCTCAGGTACATGTCGACCTGGCGCTAGCCTCGATGATGGGCGCGGCGGACAGGTCCGCAGCGGTATTGCATCTGCTCGAAGCCGAACGGACAGCCGCCGAAGTGGTGCAGGCCAACGTCCATGCTCGTGAGCTCATCCGTGATCTGCTGTCCAAGGAGCGTCGCGCCGCAACGCCAGGGTTACGGCCCTTGGCAGAACGGGCAGGCTTGCTGGTATGAGCAAGCGCCCTGTACTCGCCCTCGTCGTCTCGGCCGCGCCACCTGTACTGCGCATCAACGAACTCATCGACCTACTGATCGGCGATGGTTGGAGAGTCTGCGTGACAGCGACGCCCACTGCTGCCACCTGGATTAACCAGGACGCCCTTGCTCGACAGACGGGCTACCCGGTGCGGGTTGAGTGGCGGCTCCCTGGTGATCCAGAACCCCATCCAGCCGCTGACGCGACTGTGGTCGTCCCGGCCACCTTCAACGTCATCAACAAGTGGGCGCTGGGGATCAACGACAACGTGGCCCTCGGCATCCTCAACCAGGCGCTCGGCTCGCGCCTGCCCGTCTACGCGTTTCCCAACGTCAAAGCGGAACTCGCTGCTCACCCAGCGTATGAGGTGAACCTGCGCCAGCTAGCTGCCAGCGGCGTGGCCATCAAGCCCCTCGGATTTGACGCAGACTGGCTCCTCGTTGCAGGAAGGTTGTCCCGGCAGGAAGTGCTCGGTTAGCCGCACCCCTATCCGTCAACCCCGACCTCCTGCCTAAATCGTTGGACCTGAAGGGCATCGCCTCATGATCAGGTCGACCTCACCCGCTTTTGGTGTCGAGTCACCGAACAGGCTGGTCTGCGTGGGCTTTGTGTATGGCCGCGCAACCTCCTCCAAACGATGCTCTGGAAACGCAGCCAACAAAGCAGCTCGCGTTGCACTCAGCGTCAGTTCACCGGCTCCAGTGCGAACGTAAACAGTTCCATCGGATGCAAGCGTAGGGGCAGCTTTAGAGAAGACGGACTCAAGAAGCCCAATATACCTTGCACCATTCTCGAACTTGCCCCTCATTTCACTCGTACCAGGAACCCTGTAAGCGTTCGGTGCACCGCCTAACAACCAGAGCCTCAGCCACTGGTCATAATGATAATTAGTCAGGCCAAAGTACGGTGGCGAGGTAAAGATCAGCCCGACCCGCCGCCGCTGCTGGCGCAGCCTGCGACTAATCGCTACGAGAGCCTCGCCCGCATCACCCAAATGCATCTCGCTCTTCGCCGTGACTGGCACACCCTTCGCATACCTCCAGGCGAGTCGCTTCACCATGAAATCCACGGGATCCATGTCAGGGGGCGCAAGCCGACGCTCTTTCCACCACTTGACCGCGTAATCCGGCGCCATCGACTTAGTTTGCCGCATTTGATTCGATAACGCAGAGCCGTGCTTGCCATGAAGGTAAACCAAGAGTAGCGCCATCGCGGTGCGATCCACGGCAATATTCCGCCAATCTAGCAAATCGCGAGCCGCGAGAAGGAATGCGCGCACCTTTACAGCAAAGCAATGATGGAAGAATTCGGGCAAAGATTCGGCATTCTCCATGTAAGTCGAGGCGTTCCCGGCAAGCCATCGCAGGCGGGTCACCACAGATTCGTGCGGCGCTGGCTCCAATTTCGTTCTTGCGTAGCACCAACCTACAGGATTTATCTCGATACCAATCGCCCTGCGACCCTGACATGCAGCACTAAAAACAGCCGTTCCGCGCCCAGCAAATGGATCCAGCACAGTGTCCCCAGGGGCAGTGAATCGGGAGATAACATCGTCCGCGAAACGAGTGGGAAACATTGCGTAATAGGGTCCCACTCCTTCCCACCGACGGCTCGCCGACCCATAGTCGCGCTTCGACTGCACCATCAATCATCCTTCATTAAAGCTGCGGCCAGTTGCTTCAGAACCTTCTCGCCGAGATGCAGTGGAATCGCAGCATGAGCGTGGGCAGATACGATTGGCGTCAATGCATTCTCAAAGCGCGAAGAGACAAGCTTGTCCAGCAATTCACATACCAGCGGGAGCTGGGGGTAACGCGAGACGTCGGAGGTATCGAGCGTATCCTGATCATCGTCAAGAAAGGGGATGTTTGCAACAATCCGTGACCCATTTGCTGTCTTATAAAACAACTTTCGCCCAAAGTAAGTGTCCGCGCCATAACGTTTACCACTATTCGAGTAGATTATCCGCTTCTTGATGTACCCGTCGTCAGGGAGGAAGTAAGAACGATTAGCGAACAAAGGAGTATCCTCGTCCACCATTATATCGATGTCTGCGAAGTGTTCGACAAACGTTCCGCCTTTCTCGATTCCGATAATCAATAGATCTGATCCGCCTCCCTGCGCAACTTTGGCGTTGAGACGTTTCAACTCCGTACTTATGGCCGCACTCAACCATGCCGGATGGCCAAATATGGCCAGTGGCCCGTCAATAATGAAGGCGATCTTCTCAACTTTCGAAAGCATTCCCCGGGATTCGAAGCAACGGAGGAGATGGACTAGAAGCAGCCGCTCCCAGACTTGCATTACTTCACCCAGAACCTCACCGTTGGAGGAGTCATCCCTGAAGCCTTCGTGAACCCTGAGCGCATCGGTCGAGAAGATTGCTCGACGTTTCTGGCACCCGCACTCTGTCAGTCCAGTTCGGACTAGGACGCTTTCACCGCACCCATCGTAAGAATACGGACACCGCTGGGGCTTAGTGTCAGGCTTAAGTCGCAGGAGTGCCTCGTAGGTTTCGATAAGCCGGACGTGGTCGTCGTCGTCAACTATTGCATCGTGGAACAGATCGTATAACTCAGCCCTGAACGAATCTCTAGCCGAAATATGCTCCCTGGTCACGACGTTGCTACCCGGCAGCGCGGCAGGCAGCGTCGCGGCTTCCTCAGTCGTTCGGAACTTGACTGGGTCAACCGGCCTTTGCTCGTCTAAAGCATCGATGAGCTTTAGGTTAAGCAGCACACTTGCGACAGTTATATAGCCGACGCGTGCTCCAGGATACCCATTCGTTACCTTGACCTCGGCATTACTCCCGTCGATGGCAAGTACCAGCTCAGGCAGGGCGACGTCCGAGGGAGGTGCGTCTAGGGGTTTTGGCAAACCTTCCCCGGCGCCGTCAACACGTACCCTCTTCGCTCGGGTTAATAGTGCTCTCACCTGGTCCGAGTCAGCTATACGTTGAAGCGGTCGATAGGCCGCAAACTCGCCCTCGTAAGGCATCAGGACTCACCCTCGACGGCACTATGATCGATAGAAAATCGGTCGACCTGGATGGGTACAACATAGGGATTCGAAAGAGTCTTCAGCCGGATAAACCCAGGATCTTGGGCTCTAAGGATACTTGCCTCGAAGTCGGCGAAGTCGTAGAACTTGCGCAACTCTTTGGTCTCATCGGTATTATTCAAGTGACCGATGAACCAGTTTGCAGTATTCCGCAAGATGTTCCGCTGGATAGAGCTAACTTCTTGCGTTGCGTATACCAACCCAATGCGATACTTGCTACCTTCCTTTGCAGCGCGGACCCAAACATCAGTGAAGTCCGTTTGACTGGCGGAAGGCAAAATATTGTGAGCTTCCTCGACGTATACGAGCACCTCTGGTGGCGATGAAGCGTTTCGAAATTTTTGCTGATTCTCTTCGAAAATCCGCCACATGATTCGATCCGCCGACGTTCTGTTGATTAACGGATCACCACTCGATTGGTCAACAATTACAAGGCGCCCGGATTCTAAGTGAGTATAGATATCCTCGGCGTAATCCGTGCTTGTGCTATGGGTATGCTGTCCCGCGACTCTACCTATTTGCTTCGATCCATTAGCGTAGAAGAACATCTCCAGAATCTTTTTAAGATCATCATCGGCCCAAGAGCCGGTAGAGCTTCCTTTCACATACTCCTGGTCAAAGTCGCCGAAAGCCGAGCCGCCATCTACTATGTAATTGCGCAGATAAGTGAGCGCCGTAATAAGTTCCGACCACGTCGGTGATCTCTTCGAAAGTATAGCGGCGCACGTTGCGTACTGCTTCGGCTCCTTACCCCCCGACGAAGCGAGAGCATTAATGAACTGCTCTCCGAATAGCCTACTCCTGCCACTCGCCATCGCTGGTCGAATTTCTTCTGAGGCTTCAAATCCAGCTTTTACTAGGAGAGCTCGATAACATAGAACCCGCCGGTGGTACCGAATCGCGCTTCCCCCGAACGCATCTTCGGGCGGTGTAAAATTCACATCGCGAAAGTTTGCGATGAATTTCGTCGTATCTCCCGCTAACGCGGTGTCGATTATTTGTTTCCCTACCTGGAGGTTTTCGGCAACGTGGAAGTTCAATAGCATAAGTTTTCGTCCAGGGTCATTCGGATGAGGCACAATCCCATAAGTCACCACATCTTCTTTGAACTGACCCGGGTTGTTGGGTGCTACAGCCCACACGTTCTTGATAGCCGTAGGGTTCCGCTTTTCGTCGGCATCTTGCGTGTTATCGTTTGCGTATTCGCCATCTGGATCGAACACAATCTGGCCAATGCGACGAGGGGCCGGTGCCCAACGGAGCGCAAAAATCGACCGCAACACGATCTTGGTCGTATTCGATTTGCCCATTCGAGTCATGCCGAACAAGGCAGTTTTTTGAGCTAGAAGATCAATTGGAGTAATCGAGACACCAACGGTATTTACTTGCTGGAAACTCCGATTCGTTGACGCGTAGCGGACTCTTCCCACTGGCACCTGCAGCCCCCCACCATCCTTGTGGCGGCGCGGGTCTCGGTAGTTAACTATCCTGCCGAGCGTCGCCGCCCGAGGCTTGAAGACTTTTAACCCTCGATTCGGGTAGTAATTGCTCAAATCTGCCCCGAAAGTGAGCGACCCTCCAATTCCTTCAATATCGTCGACGTGAAAAGTCCCCAGGACGCGACATCTAACTCCCGCGTAGCTCAATAGGTGGTTGGTTGCGGGATCCATCACGTCCTTGTGATCCCAACTCTTCTCTCGCTCGCCTGAGACTCGTTGCGCTGTCTCGACTCGCACCCGAAGGGCTTCTTGAGCATTCGGCAGGTTGGCTTGGTCTAGGACTCGGAGAAGGACTATCGAGGAATCCTCCTCCTGCGTGTCTATCTTTTCGCCCTCAATAATTCTTGTCGCAAGGAGGAATGATAGTGCAGGTATGCCGCCTACCTGCCGTCGATGATGATCGTGTATCTGAACGAGAGCTTCGTTGTAGCCGAGTGAGTAGACTTCGCCAACGTAGGCCTCGAAATCTAGCAGATCAAGGAGAAGGCGGGAATCCGGATCATTGTCATCGTCAGATCCATTATCCTCAATTTGCTGTTTGATCGTACTAAAAATGCCCATGCTTCCTCCCTGCAAACTCAGTGAGCAATTCGGTCTCGAACTATGCCTTTCAGCTGGTAGTGACTGTCTGACCGATTTCTTACGCCATCAGAGAATTTTGGGTTCCAAGAACTTCTAACCGCTGCCTTAGAGCGGCAGCTTGCGCGGACAGTTCATCTATTCTCGAAGCGACTATTCTCGCGAAAGACCTGGGATCATTATTTCCGGATTCCCCCGGCCGCTGTTCGAGACTAATTCGGAGGCCATCGCGCTCCGCGAGTATTCGCGCAAGACGCAACTCAAGGACAGCGGCGTCGGCGTTTTCTGCGCTGCCGCCTGCCATCGACGAACTGGACAATCTACTTAGCTGAGTAGCGGCGGCGTGACCCTGCCACGAGTCCGTGTCTGGTACTGCAGCGCCCTCGGAAATTCGTTCGACCTCGTCGTAGGTCTTAGTCTCCAACGGCGCTCCTAGAACTTCGTGGGCGCCCCGAAGAAATTCCTTGGGCGTTAAGATCAGGAGTTCTGCCGCTGCCCGTGACCGCATTTCTTCATGGAGGGCAGGCCAAGGCCTCAGCGGCTTCCCATTATTATCCAGTTCGTACCAGTCGCCCTTGGTGTCTCCGGAAACAAAGATGAGTGATCGAGGTTTAGCTAAACTGGTCGCGAAAGAGATCATCTCTTCCCAGATGATGTAGTCGCCAGCCGCCCTGAGATCTGTATCTTTTTGGCCATCCGCGAAACCTGGTGGTATTTTGTTCGGATACCTGTAGTTGATTGCGATTTCGACCAATGCGCGCGTCGCCCCTTGCGCAAGCGGTGCCCCTACCGCGCCTGCAAAAAGTCCCGCAATTTGTGGAAGCAGTGGATCGTTTCCGCCTACGTGCTGAGGGCTCACAGCCTCCTCGGACTTAAGCCGCCTTAGCTTTTCAAGCAGATGCTTCTGCCAATCTTTCATCACGTCGTCGATGTCGGCGTCTGCAACCAGCTCTACGACCTCATCCGCGGCATCTTCATCTTGGGTCATCTCGCGAATCAGGTTCGCGACTTCCTCGCGTGATTCACGAATTAGGCGAGAAGCTGCTTGAAATTTGGTGCTGACATTCTTCCCGGTCGCCGATAATTGCGCGAGGCGCCCCTGGACTGCACTAGCCCTATTCCTCGAGAACTCGATCCCAACCTGATAGGGGAGCCAGAGGCGCTGCCGCTTCGCGAACAACTCGAGAGCAGATAATACTTGTTCACGTCCTGCCTTGGTGTAGCGGTAAAGGTCGAGTAGGACGTTCGCGTCTAGAATTACAGCCGCATCCTCGAAGAATTTCTTCGCCACGGACCCGGGTGGCGACATTTGCTGCGGCGTGAGCCACGATTCATACCGGGTCAGAAGGAGCCCCTCGGGCTTATCCTCAGACATAATCTTCTCCGCGAGGAACGGGAATCGCGCTAGGTTGCTGGACCTCCTGCGTCAGGGGCTGCCGGGCGCCCGCGCTGTCGGGATCCAAAACGAGGAAGCCGAGGGAGATCGATCCGGCTGACGGACCCGATTTGCAGCTTGCCGGCTCAGTGAGGGCCCGCTTGGCGTCATCGCATTCAACGAGCGCTGGCACGCCCGACCGATGCAGTTTGTAGGTCGCGGCAGACGAGGGTTGCCGGCGCGGAGCGACCAGCGAGGCGTTCATCGGAAACCCCAATTGACCCCGGGCAGCTTCTTGAGTCCGGTCGACATCGCCCCTCACCTCCCCACAAGGCGTGTCGGGGACATTACCGGCAGAGGCACTGTTAGCGGGACCCTATGTATTCAGCCGATCGGGTTGGCCTGCCTGGCCTCTCTGCAGTGTCAATGGCCTCCGGAGTGGATACGACGTAAGGCCATGGGCTGTCGGCAGACACGATGTTTACACTGGTGAGAGCACCGACCGTGTTATTCGAAGACTTCACCCCCGCCCAAGCGGAGAAGTCAAGACTGGGGGTGAGCATTGCCGTGTTAAGGGCCTGGCTCTGTCGGCAAACTGACAGGCCGACGGGAAACTCCAACGTGCGGACAGCGGGCTCCCGCATTCTCCCGCTAGGTTTCCTACGTGACGGATCTTGAGCGGGGCATTTACGAACACCTGATCACTCGTGAGCTGGCCGACCATCTCCAGCACGTCGACCCCGCCCTGGTCCAGCGCAACATCCTCAACCCCGCCGACGCGCACAACACCCTCGCCCGGCACATTGCCGAGCTGGCCAAGCGCGCCCTGCAAGCCCTCCCTACCGGCGACGACAAGCTCCACCGCCAGGTCGACCTGGCCAACCGCATCGCAGAAACCATCGCCGCACTGAGCCCACAGGCTGCGACGGAGCAGGACCAGGTAACCGACGCCAAGCACCTGCTCCACGCCATCGCCGCCCCACCAACTCCACCCGCGCAGCCCACCTTTCCGCAGCGCCCCGCCACCCCGCTCTCCACCGGCGCGCTGCTGGTCAACGGCCGTCACCAGCCCCGCATCGGCCACGAGGTCAACCACGAGATGGCCTCTGCCGACCAGGTGGACCTGCTCTGTGCGTTCATCAAGTGGTACGGCCTGCGCATCGTCGAGCCCGCCATCCGCGAGGTCATCGGGCGAGGCGGCCGAGTCCGGGTCATCACCACGACCTACCTCGGTGCCACCGATCAGCGAGCGCTGGACCGGCTCGCCGAGCTGGGCGCTGAGGTCAAGGTGTCGTACGAGACCAGGACCACCCGGCTACACGCCAAGGCGTGGCTGTTCCGCCGGGGCAACGGCACCACCACCGCGTACGTCGGCTCGTCGAACCTGTCGAAGACCGCGCTGGTCGACGGCGTCGAGTGGAACGTCCGCATCTCGAACATCGAGCAGCCGCACGTCATCGACACCTTCACCGCAACGTTCGAGGACTACTGGAACGATCCGGCGTTCGAGGAGTACGACGCGGCCCGGGATGCCGAGCGGCTCAGGCACGCGCTCAGCGGGGAGCGCCGCGACGAGGCTCCGACCGAGATCTCCAACCTTGACGTGCGCCCGTACCCGTATCAGGCCGAGATCCTGGCTGACCTGGACGCGGAGCGGCAGGTGCACGGCCGCTACCGGAACCTGGTCGTGATGGCGACCGGCACCGGCAAGACGGTGGTCGCCGCGCTGGACTACCGCCGGCTGCGCAGGGCGGGTCAGGCAGAATCGCTGCTCTTCGTGGCCCACCAGGAGCAGATCCTGCGGCAGAGCCTGTCGACGTTCCGCCAGGTGGTGGGGGACGGCAGCTTCGGCGAAACGCTCGTCGGGGGCAAGGTGCCGCAGGACTGGCGGCACGTCTTTGCCTCCATCCAGTCGCTACATCGGCGGGAGATCGACCCCGAGGCGTACGACATGGTTATCGTCGACGAGTTCCACCATGCAGAGGCGCCGACGTACACCAAGTTGTTGGGCCGACTGCGGCCGCGCGTACTCCTGGGACTGACGGCGACCCCCGACCGGGCCGACGGCACTGACGTGCGCGGGTGGTTCGGCGGCCGGACGGCCGTCGAACTGCACCTGTGGGACGCGTTGGAGCGGCAACTGTTGGCGCCGTTCCAGTATTTCGGGTTGCACGACGACGTCGACCTGTCGCAGTTGGCGTGGAAGCGCGGTCAGGGGTACGACCTGGCCGAGTTGGGCGGCCTCTATACCGGCAACCACGCTCGGGCGCGGACAGTGCTGCGAGCCGTGAACGAAAAGGTGGACACCGGGCGCATGCGGGCGCTCGGGTTCTGCGTGAGCATCGGGCACGCGGAGTTCATGGCCGACTGGTTCCGTCAGCACGGCGTACCGTCGGCCTCGGTTACCTCGAAGGTCGACCGCGCCGCGCGGGACGTGCTGCTGCGGGACTTCAAGTCGGGCAAGCTGCGGGTGCTCTTCACGGTGGACCTGTTCAACGAGGGCGTCGACCTGCCGATGGTCGACACGATCCTGATGCTGCGGCCCACCGAGAGCGCCACGATTTTCCTGCAACAGCTCGGCCGCGGGCTGCGCCTCGACGACGACAAGCCCTGCCTGACCGTGCTCGACTTCATCGGTGGGCAGCACGCCAACTTCCGCTTCGACCTGCGGTGGCGGGCACTGACCGGGGTTACTCGCCGGGCCATCACCGAGGCGGTTCGTGACGACTTCCCGAGCCTGCCCAGCGGCTGCCACGTCGAGCTGGACCGAGTGGCCAAGGAGGTCGTGCTCCGCAACCTGGAGAAGGCGATGCCCACGTCGAAGCCCGGCCTCGTCGCGGAGCTACGGCAGCTCGGCGACGTCAGCCTGGCGACGTTCCTCCGTGAGACCGGCTTGGAGATCGAGGACGTGTACCGCTCGGCCAGCGTCGGTGGATGGACGGGGCTGCGCCGGCTCGCCGGCATCGAGACGTCCGCCCCCGGGCCGCACGACCGGGAACTGGGCCGGGCGATTGGCCGCATGCTGCACACCGACGACGTGGACCGTCTGAGGCTGCTGACTGAGGTCGCGGGCGGTCGGCCGCCGTACGCCGAAGCTGGTCGGCTATTGGACATGCTGCACTTCAGCCTGTGGGGGCCGAACGCGGCGCTGGCGTCGCGCGACGAGCGGCTGGCTGCGCTCTCGAAGGAGCCGGCTCGCTGCGCCGAGTTGCAGCAGGTCGCCGAGGTGCTGCGGGACCGCATCCACCGCGTCACGCCGACTGTCGTTACGGGTGATGTGCCGCTGCGGGTACACGCTCGGTACAGCCGCAACGAGGCATGCGCGGCCTTCGGTATGACCAACCCGGGGTCGCTGCGCGAGGGGGTGAAGTGGCTTCCCGACGCCCAGGCCGACCTGTTCTTCGTCACGCTGGTCAAGTCGGAGGTGCACTACTCCCCCACCACGATGTACGCCGACCGGGCCATCACCGAGACGCTGTTCCAGTGGGAGTCGCAGAGCACCACGTCGTCGGAGTCGGCGACTGGGCAGCGCTACCGCCAGCACGCGTCACGCGGGTCGACGGTGCACCTGTTCGTGCGGGAGACCAGGATTCCCGACCGCGACCTGGGCGCGCCGGCATATCTGTACGCCGGCCCGATGACCTATCGGGAGCACACTGGCGACCGGCCGATGCGGATCATCTGGCGGCTTCACCACGCCCTACCCGCCGACGTGTATGCCGCTGCGCGGGCCATCGCTGCGTAGCCCTCCCGGCCAAAACCGCGGTTAAGCGGCGGCCGCGTTCGGCGCGAACCTGACGTCGAGCCGCATGTCAAGGTTGCGCTCTACGCCTTCGAAGCGGACAGCCGTGCGCGCAGGCGCGGAGTGAGCATGATTTTGTAAGGCAGATCGCGAAGTTCCCCCGCGGTTGTCGAGAAGCCCTGCTCCGTGAGCGTCGCGGCCATGTCGTGCCATGGGTGTTCGTCGTTCGACGTCTCCCCGTCGTCCGGCAGCACGACGTTTCGAACGTTGTCTAGCACCCGATCCTCGGTCAGGTAGAGCGCAAGAGTGGCTGCGCCGCCGGTCGACGGCACGCTGGTCCAGCCCAGCTCCCGCAGCAGTACAGGCTGCCCTTCAGAAAGCTCTGCGAATTCATTTACAGTGAAATCGAGCCTGCTGCCCGGGTTCGCACCGACACCCTCCGTCGGAGGCAAGTCGCACAGTGCATAGAGGGCGATTATTCGAGCAGTCATGAGCAACATCCTACGGGCTGCAGACGAGCCACTGGGGCACGCTGTGAGCAGTTGCCACCGCCACAGCGCACCCCGAGTTAAACCGCAATCAGTTGACGGCGCAAGGCAACTCGCGCACAGCGGTAACCGCTTGCTCGGGAGAGTCCACTTGACCAATCAAATCGACGTCGATACGACTCCGCCACGACACTACAGCGGAGCTCTGGCAGGTCGCACGCGCGTTCGCGCGGTTCGCGGAACCGCTGCCAGAGTAGACGGGGCTCTTCGACCCACTGCCCTTGACCCGCCAACTGCCGTCTGAGTAATACTCCTCAAGCCAGATCTTCACCGTCGCCCGCGTGCCTGATGCGCAGTTGATGTTAATCCACCACCCGTGCCCGGTGGCATCGTTGCCGGTCTTGTGGACATAGTCGCCGTCCGTGACGAACGCGCATGGGGCCAGCGCCACCATGTCTGATGCGCTTGCGCTGCTGCCGCGCTCGCTCGCCGGCGCAACTGCGGGATGGGCAGCCTCGGGTGCCGAGCCGCTGTCGGCAGCGGCAGGGGTGGCAGGTAGGGCGGTAACGGCCAGGAACACCCCTAGAGATAGGGCGATCAGTCGACGCCCACCAAATGGCGCAGCAATACCAGACGATCCTGCTCGCATGCTTCTCCCTTTTTGACCGAACAATTCCAGGACAATTCAGGTGCAGCGGTGGCCGCAGGGACCAGCACGGTTGCCGCAGTAGCGCTTATTGAGAGACTTCCATGCGGCTGCGACCACGTCAAGGCTTGGTGGATTGATTCGGTGGAGCCTGGCGCTCATATGCACATTTCGAGGGAAAAAGCCAGGAGTCGATAATTTGAGCGTGCGTCGTGAATGCCGTCGCCACCGCCTGTTTACCGCTCCGCGCGGCGCGCGACAAGACCACTTTTGTTTCCGAAAGCCCGACCGCCTTACGACGCTCCTTTCAGGGATGCAGTTCCCGCGCGCCGAGTGCATTTCGCATAGCTCAATGAGCAGTGCACTCGCGTTTCACAGCGCTCCTCTTTCCTCGATCGCAACGTGACAGCGCAAAACGCATAATGATGCGTGGAGGCGGCGCGGGGAGGGCACCGACCGGACGCGGCGGCGCTTTGGCGACCGCAACAACCTCGCCGTCTACACGCCTCCGAGTGATCGGCGTTAGGTTGCTGGGATGGAACAGCGAATAAGCCTGATCACCCTGGGAGTCAGGGACCTACAGCGGTCGAAGGCGTTCTACGAGCGGCTGGGCTGGCAAGGCCAGGAGGTCGAGGAGACGGTCTTCCTCCAGGCCGGCGGCTTGGCCTTGGTGCTCTGGGGACGCGACAAGCTGGCCGAGGACGCGGGCGTCGACGACCCGGGCACCGACGGCTTCGGCGGGATGACCCTCGCCCAGAACGTCCGGTCCCGGGATGAGGTCGACGAGCTGATCGGCACGGCGGCGGCCGCCGGGGCCGAGGTGACCCGCCCGGCTCGGGAGACGTTCTACGGCGGGTACGCGGCCTACTTCGCCGACCCGGACGGTCACCTCTGGGAAATCGCCTGGAACCCCGGCTTCACCCTCGGTCCGGACGGCACCCTCACCGTCCCCGACTTCAGCGCCACCGAATGAGGCGGGCCGCAAGAGACGACATCGCAAGGCAACGCGTCACGGGCAGGGCACCGGCAGTTGAAATGGACCCAGACATGCCGAGAGCGCTGTGGAGTCCGGCGAAGGCGACGGAGTTGCGGTAGGCGAGGCCGGGGCAGTGGGCGAAGCCGACGCACTGGGTGGGGGCGTGGTCGGAGCCGGACGGGGCCTCGGCGTCGACGTGGCGGACGGAGCCGGAGCACTGGGCACGCCCGGAGCGACGGACGGCACCGGACCAGCAGGCGGGACCCGAACCGCAGGCGGAACCGGAGCGATCATGGGCACCGGGCTGGACGACGGCACCACCGGCCGAACGGCGGCGCCACCCGACAGCACCCCGCTGGTGGCCCGTACCGCAGCATCGCCCGCAGTGGACGTACCTCGCTCGCGCTCGTCCAAACGAGACGGGGTGACAGCGTCAACGGCGTTGATGGTGCCCGCCTCCGCCCGGCCCACCGAACTGCCCGATTCCGGCCCGAACGCGCCAGCCGTCAGCGTCGCGAACATCGTCGCCGCGACGGCGGCAACGGCGACCGCCCGCCGATCGGGCCGCACCGCCGTCGTCGGCGCCTCGTCCGGCGAGACCACCGCCACCGGCACCGGCCGGTCACCCCGATGAGCCGCCAGCAGGGCGTCGAGCTGCGCGACAACCGCAGCCCGGGACCCGTCGAAGATCGCGACGGCGAGGGCCAGGTAGAAGCGGGCGTTGACCGCGGCGGCGGCCGGCACCCGCAGCCCGGTGAGCCGACCGTGGTCGGTGGTGTGCAGCAGCGTCAGCGGGACGTCGGGGTGGTGTGCGGCGCCGAGCAGGTCCGCGTACCGCCACTCGCGCCGGTGATCCCGTCCTGCGAAGGCCACCCGCCGGCTGGTCACGACGGCCATCCCGGTGTCGACGATCCGCAGACCGTCCGGCAGGGCGTCGTTCGGGGTGTCGGCGAAGTCGCTGGGGCCGGGCGTGGGCAGTCCGAGAACGTGCCGCGCCTGGACCTCGACCAGCGACGCGACGGGCAGGACCCGGAAGACGAGTTCGTCGTCGTCCAGGTCCACCGCCAGGCCGGTACGCGGCTGCGTGCAGCCGAGGAACTCGGCCGCCTCGATCCGTAATCGGGTCAGGTGGTCCTGGCGTCGGAGCCAGGCGACGGAATCGCTCCGGTACGCGCGCCGCCGCCGCTCGTTCTCGCGGTCAGCCCAGGTGAGCTGCCAATGGGTCGCTGAAGTCACGGTCACAGGCGATACAACCGCTCATGTACGGGACAGGGAACGCGACCCAGATCGATGTACCCCTTTGTTCCCGAAAGGAGAGATTTTACAGACCAGCACCACCCCCGCTCCGCCGACGCCCCATTCCCCCCGCCTCGCCGATCTTGCAGTTTCGGTCGCCGATATGCGTGGGATGCCCGCTACGTCGAGGCAGCAAGTGCAAGATCGCGGGAGGCAGAGCGAGGCTCAGCGGGGCAGAGCGGGGCGGGGCGGGTTGACGGACCAGCCACCGCCCTCACCAGACGGCCACGCCGACTAGCGCTTCGGTACGAGCGCGAAGTGCACCGTACGGCCGCTCCTGCTCCGCCCGAGGCGGTGCATCAGGGGCACGAGCACCCCGTGCAGCAGCGGGTACTTGCGTCGCAGGCTGCGGGCTGCCTCGGCGTACTCCTGGCCGGTCAACGGGCGGGCGGTGGCCTCGATGGGCGGGCCGGTCGGCGCGCCGCGCTGGGTCGACGGGGCCACGGTGACGGCCGGGTTGTTGCGGATCCGCACGGTCTTCCAGGCCCGTTCGAAGCTGCGCACGTATGCCTGGTCGCCGGCCACCGCGATGCTCACCGGCGTCGCGACCGGTCGGCCATCCCGGCGGTACGTGGTCAGCACGACCGTCTTCTGCCGCTCGAACGGGGCCAGCTCCGGCGCACTGGCCGGCGTGACCGAGCCGATCACCCAGCCCAGCTCACTCCACCGGTATGCAAATGCCACCACGGCCACCACCACGGCACCGGCGATCGCGATGGTCTGCCCGGTGGTGCCGCCGAGGTTGCGGTCGACGAGGTGGATGATCGTGTGGGCCGTCCCGCCGACCGCGTAGCCGGCCAGCGCCACGGTGAGCGCGTCGGCCCAGATGATGGCGAGCAGCAGGGTCACGCCGATGCCGAGCTGGAAGGCACCGATGTCGTGCACGAAGTGCCGGGCGGGCGGGAAGTTGGCCCAGTTGCTGAACGCGGTCGGCGCGAGCATCGCCCAGACGCCGACGATCGTGGAGGCCAGCCCGAGCAGGGCGGCGGCGGTTCTGACGAGTCCTCTCATGCTCTTATGACGAGGCCGCGCGCCTCTGCGTGACGAGGTGGAGCCGGGCCGGTGGGCCGGCCCGGCTCCACCGCTGGTCACTGAGCGTGCAGGGTGGTGAAGAAGTGGCGCAGCTCACCGGCGAGGAGGTCCGGCTCCTCCAGCGGCATGAAATGCCCGCCCCGGCCCGGCTCGCTCCAGTGCCGGATGTCGGTGCAGGCCCGCTCGGCGATCTCGCGGGGGAAGTTGGCCTGCGCGGGTTCGGTGCTCACTGTGAACGCGGCGGGCACGGTGATGTCGGGTCGCGGGGTGTTGTGGTCGAAGTCGGCGTACTGCCGGAACGACGATCCGATCGAGTCGCTCACCCAGTAGAGCGTGATGATCGTCAGCAGGGTGTCGGCGTCGATGCTGTTCGCCAGGTCCCCGTGGTTGTCGCTCCAGTCCCGGTACTTGTCGACGATCCACGCGGCCAGCCCGGCCGGTGAGTCGGCCAGCGCCGCCGCGAGGGTGTCCGGCCGGGTGCCCATGATCGAGCTGTAGCCGCCGTCGGTCTCGTCGTACGCGGCCTCGGCGTCCAGGAACGCCTGCTCGGCCGGGGACAGCGGCCGGGCGTCGAAGCTGGCCGGGAACGGCGGGTGGATCATGTGGATGCCGGCCACCTGCTCCGGGTACAGGGCACCCAACCAGCCGGTCACCACCCCGCCGACGTCACCGCCGAAGGCGCCGTACCGCTGGTAGCCGAGCACGTCGGTCATCAGCTCGTGCAGCGTCCGGGCCAGCAGAGCCCGGGTCACCGGCTCGTCGGGTGCCTCCGAGAAGGCGAAGCCGGGCAGCGAGGGCACCACCACGTCGAACGCGTCGGCGGGGTCACCCCCGAAGCGCGCGGGGTCGGTCAGCCGGTCGACCAGCGGCAGCATCTCGACGAAGCTGCTGGGCCAGCCGTGGCTGAGGAGCAACGGCAACCGCGCGCTCGTACCGGCCGGCCGCACCGCGCGGACATGCAGGAAGTGCAGCTTCCGGCCACCGACAAGGGCCACAAACTGGGGGTACGCGTTGAGCTGCGCCTCGCGGGCCCGCCAGCCGAAGCCGGTCCGCCAGTAGGACACCAGGTCCTTGAGGTAGTCGGGGTCGACCCCGCCCTGCCACGGCTGGTCGCCGCTGCGGGTGGTGAATCGGGTACGGGCCAGCCGGGCCCGCAGATCGTCGAGGACCGCATCAGATACGTCGATGCGGAACGAGGAGAAAGACATGTGTCCTCCGGGATAGGGAGGGCGCACTCCCCGACGCGAAGAGGTCAGCTGAGGGGGACGGACGAGAAGGGCGCCCAGACGTGACAACGGGTGTTCACGGGGCTCACCTCCTTCTCGTCGCTGACGAAGATCACCCTACACAGGACCGCGCCGCCACCCAAGGGGGTGTGGCGGCGCGGCACCGTGTGGTCGGATCAGGCCGGGTGGCCGCCCTCGGGCATCTCGAAGACCTTGCGGACGTCCACCTCGACCTCACCGATCGTCTCGGCGAAGACGTCGGCGAACCGCCGGCCCCATTCCACCGCCTCCTCCTGGGAACGCACGTCCAGCAGGGCGAATCCGGCGATCAACTCCTTGGTTTCGGTGAACGGCCCGTCGGTGACGGTGGTCTTTCCACCGGTGACGGTGATCCGGGTGGCGCCCTTGGAGGTCTCGCAGAGCCCTTCGGCGGCGAGCAGCACCCCGGCCTTGGCCACCTCCTTCTGGAAGCTCTCCATCCGGGCGATGAACTCCGGGCTCGGGTTGAAGGCACCCGGCAGGGTTTCGTCGAGCTTGTGCATCAGCATGTAGCGCATTGGTGTGGGCCTCTCGTGATCGATGAACACGTGGTCAGCGGGTGAGCGGTCGAGCGCAGAGAGCGGTGAGCCAGCCGAAGGTGACGACGCTGGCGAGCGCCATCCGGACGCTGATGCTGCCCTGGTCGGGGAAGGCCAGCACCGCGACGACGGCCAGCGCGCTGAGGAGGGAGAAGGCCGCCCACCCGCGCTGCCCGGCCCGCCACCAGGTGCGGGCGAAGACCAGGAAGGCCACGGACAGCGACCCGAACGCCAGCCCCGCGCCGACACCGTGGCCGACGGCGTGCCAGCTCACGGTCGCGGGCGCGCCCTCCGGCGCACCGGTCGGCCAACCCATGCTGGGATCGGAGACCAGCACCCCGGCGACGATCAGGCCGAGGCCGTGCACCGCGATCAGCGCCGGCCCCCACGTCCCGCCCGGCTCGCCGCGCAGCGTCCGGCGCAGCCCGACCGCGCCGGCGAGGGCGAGCAGGCCGGTCACCACGAAGTTGGCGGTCTGGATCCAGCCCAGGTCGCCCAGGGCGAGCAGGCTGAGCGGTTGCCGGGTCAGGTCGAACCCGTCGCGGGTGAGCACCTGGGCCGCGGCCACCACCGCGAAGAGCGGGCCGGCGAGAACTCCGCCGGTCAGCAGGGCCCTGGTCGTCGTACGCCGAGAGTCAACGCCTGCCACCGCAGACCCTGCGCCCGTGGCGTTCGCCGTCGTCGTCATGCCGATCTCCTCGTCTCAGCCGGCCGGTCGCCGGTCCCGCGCGCCGGTGCGAGCCGGCTTTCACAGACGCGTCGAGCGGTCCGGCCGGGATACGACATGACGGCCAAAGATTTTCCGGAGTTTTTTCAGCGGGTCGGCGCGACGCCCCGAGCGCAGTCGGCGGCGCGGGCGAGCAGCAGTGTCCGCTCCCGTTCGTTGCCGGTGAGGTGGGCGGCCCTCTCGAACTCGGCTCGCGCCTCGTCGTAGCGGCCCAACTTGGCCAACAGGTCTCCGAGAACGCTGGGCAGCAGGTGATAGTCGGCCAGCGCCGGCTCGTCGGCCAGCGCCCGAGCCAGGTCGAGACCGGCGGCCGGGCCGGCGGCGAAGGAGACGGCGACGGCCCGGTTCAGCTCCACGACCGGCGACGGCACGACCCGGGCCAGCTCCGCGTAGCCGGCCGCGATCCGCGTCCAGTCCGTCTCCTCCGGGGTACGCGCCCGAGCGTGGCAGGCCGCGATCGCGGCCTGCAGGGCGTACGGGCCGGGTGGTCCGTCGGCGGCGCGGGCCCGGTCCAGTGCGGCCAGACCCCGACGAATCAGCATCCGATCCCAGCGTTCCCGGTCCTGTTCCATGAGCAGGATCGGCTCGCCGGTGGGATCGACCCGGGCAGCGGTACGCGATGCCTGGATTTCCAGCAGCGCGGCAAGGCCGTGCACCTCGGGCTCGTCGGGCATCAGGCTCTGGAGGACGCGGGCCAGGCGGAGCGCGTCCGCGCACAGGGCTGGGCGCATCCAGTCGTCGCCAGCCGTCGCCGAGTAACCCTCATTGAAGATCAGGTAGATCACCTCCAGCACGGAGGCGAGCCGTTCACCACGCTCGGCGACGCCGGGCACCTCGAACGGCACCTTCGCCTCGGCCAGGGTCTTCTTTGCCCGGGTGATCCGCTGCGCGACGGTCGTCTCGGGCACCAGGAACGCTCGCGCGATCTCCTCGGTCTTGAGGCCGCCGAGCATCCGCAGGGTCAGCGCCGCCCGCGCCTGCGGCGACAGCACCGGGTGGCAGGCGGTGAAGACCAACCGCAGTAGGTCGTCCTCGATTCGTTCCTCGAAGGCGGCGTCGAAGTCCGGGGTGAACTGCTCGTCTTCGAGGTCGTTGCCAAGTTCGACGACACGGCGTTCGAGCAGGCTCCGGCGGCGCAGCGCGTCGATCGCCCGCCGTTTGCCGACGGTGGTCAACCAGGCGCCCGGGTTGGTCGGCACGCCGTCGCGCGCCCACTGCTCGAGTGCCGCCACCAGGGCGTCCTGCGCCAACTCCTCGGCCCAGCCGACGTCCCGCACCAGGCCGGCCAGGGCGGCGATCACCCGCCCGGCTTCGATCCGCCAGACCGCCTCGACCGTGCGGTGCACCCGCTCATCCCCCATGACCGCCCATCAGAGCAGGCCGAGGTCGCGGGGACAAGGAACGTCCCCGTTCGTCAGCCCGCCCGTCGGGGGTGTGTCACCGGGCCGGGCAGTGGACCCCGGGCCGGAAACCGCGACGACACCCTCGGCGGGTACGCGTCGACGTGCTCGGCCCACTGCTCGGCGGCGACCGCCAGCGCGTCCGCCGACACGGTGAGGACCAGCGGGTAGACGGCGGTGATCGGGCGGCGCATCCACGGTGGCAGCGACTCGGCGGAGAACTCCACGGTCAGCTCCAGCCGACGCCGACGGATCGCCCGGGTCCGCAGGACCAGGTTGGGTTCGGTGAAGCGGACCAGCGCCGGTGGCGGGTTCAGCCCGACGGCCGCCTCGGCTTGCCCGCGGAGCCAGCCGCCGAGCGCGCGGGCCTCCTCGACCATGAGGCTCGGGTAGTGGTGTGCCCAGTGCTGGCCGTCGGCGGTGCGGGCGTCCACCTCGATGAGCAGCCAGTCGTGCCAACCGGGCACGGCCCGCTCGGGATCGTCGGGCGGCTCGACGCCCGGCTGGTAGCCCACCGGGCGGATGCGCACCCGGGCACCGTCGTCGGACCGGATCTCCACCCACCAATTCTCGCCGATATAAACCGGCGAGTAACCAGAATTCGGGATTAACCGGTCACCGTCCGTCGGACGCCACGGTGCTCGGCGCAGGCGCGCGACGTGCCGCCGGTCAGGCTCACCGCGCCGTCGCGGCACTGCACGAGGTAACCCCGACCGGCCCAGAACTGCGGTACGCAGTCGAACCAGTCGCACACCTCGGCCGCCGGTTTGCGGATCCGCGGGCCGCCGCAGTAGTCGTACCCCAACGGATTGACCGGCGCGCCACAGCGCGCGTCGCGACTCGCGGTGGGCGACGGACGCGGCGACTTCGTCGGCTTCGGCGACGTGCCGCGCGCCGGCGCGGACGCCTTCGGGCGGGCCAGCGCGGGGACCGCGCTGGTGGTGGGCGCCGGGGTGGCCGCGACGGCGACCTCCGCGCCGCCGTTCGGATCGGAAGGGTCCGACTCGAACAGCGCCGCCGGCACCAGCAGCGCGATGGCCGCGGCCACCGCGACGGTACGCCGACCGCCCGGCACCCGCGACGTGAGCCGGGCCTGCGCGGGGGTGTTCACGGCCGGCCGGAACGGCTTGAGCTGGCCGTGCTCGTCGATCAGCTCGTCGAGTTGAGTGAGGACAGCGGCGCGCTGCTCGATCGCGTCGGCGAAGGCCAGGGTGAGCTTGAACCGGAAGTCCGGCGCCGCGTCGGTGGGCAGCATCAGCCCGGAGATCCGCCGCCGGTCCAAAACCTGGATCAGGGTGACCGGCGCGCCCGGGTCGTGGGACAGGCCGGTCATTCGGCCGTACGCCCAGTCACGCCGCCCACGTCCGCCGAGCAGCACCAGTCGACGACTGGTGATCACCGCCATGCCCGCGTCGGTGACCCGGACGCCGTCCGGGCGGCGCGGGCGCAGCGGCCCGGGTGGTGGAGCTACCGCCAGGTCCGGCGCGGGGAGCACGATGGTGTGCCGCATCTCGACCAGTTGCGCCGCCGGCAACGCCCAGAGGACCACCTCTTCGCCGGCCAGCTCCAACGGCAGGCCGGCGCCGGCCTGTGCGGTGCCCTGGAAGTCGGCGGCCAGGGCGCGTAGCCGCCGCAACTCGTCGTCGCGCCGTCGCCACGCTGCCTCGGCGCCGCGGTACGTGCTGACCCGCCGCACGTTCTGCCGGTGCGCCCACCGGTACCGCCATGTAGAACCCGTCGAATCAGTCAATGCCACGCCGACTCCTCCGCCGCGCAGGCCACCAATCTGGGTGTCACTGGGTTCAACAGTCACCGCGCGTCGCCCGGACACGCCGGATCGGGCAAACTATCCGATCGTCGGAACAACCAGGACGATAGGGCGATACTGTTGCGTCGATTCACCTTTACCGAGGGGGTGCGCGCCGTGCCGCAGGACACCCGGCCCGGCGTGGTCATCGGCGTCGACATCGGCACCACGAGCACCAAGGCCGTCGCGTACGACACCGCTGGCCGGCAACTCGCCAGCCACTCGACCGGCTACCCGCTGGACAACCCCCAGCCCGGGTACGCCGAGCAGGACCCGCAACGCATCCTCGACGCCGTGCTGGAGTCGGTCCGTGCGGTGGTGACCGACCTGGTCGAGCCGATCGCCGGGCTGGCGTTCAGCAGCGCGATGCACAGCCTCATCGGGCTGGACCACGGCGGCAACCCCGTCACCCCGTCGGTGACCTGGGCCGACTCACGCTCCACCCGACAGGCCGAGCGGCTGCGGGCGGTGCCGTCCGGGCTGGCCCTGCACCGACGCACCGGGACGCCCATCCACCCGATGGCGCCGCTGCCCAAGCTGCTCTGGTTCGCCGAGCTGGAGCCGAAGCTCTTCGACGGGGTCGTGCACTGGGTGGGCATCAAGGACTGGGTGCTTCTGCGGCTCTGCGGCACGCTGGTCACCGACCACTCGATCGCCTCGGCCACCGGCCTCATGGACATCCACCGACTCGTGTGGGACACCGAGGCGCTGGCCATCGCCGGCATCACCGACGAGCAGCTCCCCCACCTCGTCGCCACCACCGCCGTACTCCCCGGGCTCACCCCGCAGGCCGCGGCCGCCACCGGCCTGCCGCAGCGCACCCCGGTGGTGGTGGGTGCCGGTGACGGGCCACTGGCCAACCTGGGCCTGGGCGCGGTGCACCCCGGCATGGTGGCCTGCTCGATCGGCACCAGCGGCGCGATGCGGGTGATGGTCGAACGCCCCGGCGTGGACCCGCTCGGCGGCGTGTTCTGCTACGCGCTCACCGAGGACCGTTGGGTGGTCGGCGGCGCGATCAACAACGGCGGCATCGTGCTCAAGTGGGCCGGTGACGCGCTCGCGCCGGAGCTGGGCGAGCACGCCCACGCCGACCTTGTCGCGCTGGCGGCCCGGGCACCGGTCGGCTCGGGCGGGCTCATCATGCTGCCGTACCTCCTCAGTGAACGCGCCCCGCACTGGAGCGCCCTGCCGCGCGGCGCGTACGTGGGGTTGACCCACGGGCACCGCCGCGAGCACCTGGTGCGGGCCGCGTTGGAGGGGGTCTGCCAGCAGCTCGCGCTGGTGCTCACCTCGGTACGCGCGGCCGGCAACGAGGTCCGCGAGATCCGGGCCGGCGGCGGCTTCGCCCGCAGTGGCCTGTGGCGGCAGATGCTCGCCGACGTGCTCGGCCTGCCGGTGAGCTTTCCCAGCGGGCACGAGGGGTCGAGCTTCGGCGCGGCGCTGCTCGGCATGCAGGCGCTGGGGCTGATCGACTCCATCGACGTGGCCGCCGACCTGGTGCAGATCGAGGAGACGGTACGCCCCGACGCGACCGCCGCCGCCACCTACTCGTCCCTGCTGCCGCTCTTCGCCGAGCTGTACGACGCGCTGGTGCCCACCTTCATGTCGCTGCGCCGGCTGGCACCCGGCCTGCCACCGGAGCCCACCCCCGCGCCGCCACCCATGTGACCCTGCCCGTCGGCCAGGGTCAGGGCGCCTCCACGCTCGCGATCAGGTAGCGGCGTACGTCAGCGCCGAGGATGGCCGCCGACTGCTCGTCGCTCGGCCCGGAGCCACGGAACGCCTCCAACTGCTCCGCGGACTCCCACCGCTCGTAGACGTGGATCCGCCCCGCGTCCAGCGGGTCGGCCGCGAGCAGGAAGTCGAGACAGCCGGCGGCGGCACGTGCCTGCGCGATGGTGTCCCGGCAGGCCGACAGGTAGTCGTCGCGCGCGGCCGGGTCGACGGACAGGCTGCCTGCAATGATCAACACGCGCGCTCCCGGGGCGGTAGTTTCTGGTGAAGGTGATACTCCAGAGTCAGGTCAGGCGCCGGGAATGTTCGCCGGCGGGTCCTCACCGACGAGGTCGGCCGCCGGCGGGTCGGCCGCCACCGCCAGACCGAAATCCGAGTACGTCAGGTCGAGCTGCGCGGTCTTCGACTGCTCGCTGGCCAGCTCGATCCGGTAGCGGACCAGCCGCCCCTGCTCGTCGACGGCGGCGGTGAACGGCACGGCCGCCGCCCGGTCGCCGAGCACCTTGCCCACCCCGGAGCCCAGCACCGCCCCACTCTGCCGCAGGTCCAGTGTGCCGGCGTACTCCCGTACCCCCGTCTGTTTGACCGCGGCCGGCGCGGTCAGCGTGCCGGCCAGCTTGGTGTTGTCCAGGCCCTGCTTGCCGCCCGGCGCGCCGGGGGCGCCGACGTGCCACCAGGTCTTGCCGTCCCAGACCTGGACCCGGCGGTCCGGTGCGGTGACCCGGACGTAGACGTCCGGGCCGGTGGTCAGCCGCTCGATCTTCACCTCGCCGTTGGGCACCTTGAGGGAGGTGGTCTCCAGGCCGCGCCGGGCCTTCGGGTCCCAGACCAGCACCGTGCTGTCCCCGCCCGCCGTGCCGCCGGTGCCGACGGTCAGCTTGTACGGCTGCTCGTCGACCTTCTTGGCGGCGGCGACCAGCACGCCGACCGGGTCGGTCGGTGCCGGTACGGGCGACGCGCTGGCCACCGGACGGGCCGCGTCCGGCTCGTCACCGGTGGCGACCAGTGCCCACACCCCGGCGGCGACCGCCACGGCGAGGACGGCGCCAGCGGCCACCAGCTTCGGCTTCTTCACGGTCATCTCCCCCGAGCGGCGCACCACCGGCCGGTGGCCGATCGACGCTGACCGCGGTGCGGTCCGGCCAGAGTAGCCGGACCGCGTCGCGTCACGCGCGGCTGATCGCGTTGGCGTGGATCGCCTCGTTCAGGTACGCCGTGAGGCCCGGGACGATCTTCTCGTAGTACGCGGTGAAGCGCTCGTCGGCCACGTACATGTCGGCCAGCCCGGTGTGCACCTCGTACGAGCACTCGTAGAACCAGCGGCTGATGATCTGCCGGTGCTCCTCGGCCAGCTCCCGCGCCTCCGGGCCGTCGGCCGGTGCCCCCGAGGCCATCAGCGCGACGATCCGTCGGCCCCAGTCCTCGTTCTCCGCCTTGTGCCGCAGCCAGTCGTCCTTGCTGTAGCTGGCGACCCGCCGGTTCGACTCCCGGTACGCGTCGGTGTCGCCCCAGCGCCGCTCGGCCTCGGCCTCGTGCTCCTCCGGGTTGACGTCGCCGAAGACCTCGAACCGTTCCTGCGGGGTGAGTTGGATGTTCAACTTGCTCGCCTCCATCGCGAACTCGATCGCCGTGACCATCTCCTGCAACCGCTTGACCCGTGCCGTCAGCAGCTCGTGCTGGCGGCGCAGGTGGGCGGCCGGGTCGGCCGCCGGGTCGTCGATGATCGCGGTGATCTCCTCAAGCGGGAAACCCAGTTCCCGGTAGTACAGGACGAGCTGCAACCGCTCCAGGTCCGCGTCGCCGTAGCGGCGGTAGCCGGCCGTGGTCCGCCCGCTGGGCGAGAGCAGCCCGATCTCGTCGTAGTGGTGCAGCGTCCGGACCGTCACGCCGGCGATTCTGGCCACCTGACCCACCGTGTACGCCATGGTTTCCCTCCCTTCCGGGAACCAGGCTGCCGCCTGCCGCTACGTGAGGGTCAAGGCCGATTCTGGCCCACCGCGGCGGGGCGGTCCGGCCGTCCGTACAGATAGCCCTGGCCCCGGGGGCAACCGATGGCGGTGACCGCCGCGTGCTGCCGCTCGGTCTCCACCCCCTCGGCGACCACCGCCAGGTCGAACGCGCCGGCCAGCCGGGTGACCATCTCCACCGTGGCGTACGCCCGGTCGTCGGTCCCGAGGCGGGCCACGAACGAACGGTCGATCTTCAGCTCGGTGGCCGGGATGCGGTGCAGGTAGCTCAGCGACGAGTAGCCGGTGCCGAAGTCGTCGATGGCGATCTCGATGCCCAGCTCCCGGAGCTGACGCAGTCGCTCCAGCACCGCGTCGGTGCCCTCGATCAGCGCCGACTCGGTCAGCTCCAGGGTCAACGCGCGCGGTGCCAGCCCGGCCCCGGCGATGGCCGCGGTGACCGTGGCGATGAGGTCCGGCCGGCGCAGATGCGCGGCGGCGATGTTCACGGCGACAGTGGCATCCGGTGCCCGGTCCCGCCAGGTCGCCGCCGCCCGGCACGCCTCGTGGATGACCCAGCGGTCGATCGGCACGATCAGCCCGGTCTCCTCGGCCAGCGGCAGGAACCGGGCCGGCGGCAGCACCCCGAGCCGGGGGTGCCGCCAGCGCACCAACGCCTCCGCGCTGCGTACCGCGCCGGTGGCCAGGTCGACGATGGGCTGGTACTCCAGGTGCAGCTGCTCCTCGTCGACCGCCCGGCGCAGGTCGGCGATCAGCTCCGCCCGCGAGACGGCCGATTCGCGCAGCGCCGGGGTGCACGTCCGGTACGCGGACTTGCCCGCCGCCTTGGCCGCGTACATGGCGATGTCGGCGTCACGCAGCAGATCGGTGTGGGAGGTGTGCTGCGGGCCGTACTCGGCGATGCCGATGCTCGCCGACGGGTGGACACCGACGTCCTCGTCGCCGTCGGAGGGCTTCAGGGCGTCCAACAGCCGTTCCGCCAGCCGCTCCGGCGACACCGGCCCGTCGCCGTCGACGAGCACCGCGAACTCGTCCCCGCCGAGCCGGGCGATGGTGCCGTCGCCGTCCACCGCGGTCCGCATCCGGGCCGCCAGCCCGGTCAGCAGGGTGTCGCCGGTGGCGTGCCCGAAACGGTCGTTGACCTGCTTGAACCCGTCCAGGTCGAGCAGCAGCACGGCCACCGGCCGCCCGTCGCGCAGCGCGAGGCGCAGTCGCCGGTTGAACAGCAGCCGGTTGGGCAGCCCGGTGAGCTGGTCGTCGTACGCGAGCCGGCGCAGCCGGGCCACCAGACCGAGGTTCTCGTTGGCGGCCAGCCCCTGCCGGACGGCGAGGGCGGCGAGCAGCGCCATCATGGTCACGAAGATCGGTTCCGGGGTGTGCCCGGTGGGTTGGCGGGTCACCACCACCGCGATGATCGCCCCGCCCACCGGCAGGTACGGCAGCGACACCCGCCACCACGGCGTACGCGGCGACTCGGCGGTGTCGTCGGCGGTGTCGTAGTCCGGCGGCGGCGGGCACCGGGTGGCCAGGCCGATCAGCAGGTAGCTCAACGGCCAGCACAGGTCGATCGGATGACCGGCGACGTAGTCGCCGCGTACGACCAGCGACACGTAGCCGACGTCGGCGACCACCCGGATGGTGAGGCTCGCCGCGAGCACGCTCATCGGTCGCCACACCGATCGGACCGGCCCGGCGACCGCGACCAGGATGGTCAACTGCATCAGGTCGAACATCGGGTAGAGCAGCCCCAGCGTGCGCGCCGGGTCGGCCAGCTCGGCGGAGGCGACCCCGCGGAACACCAGCACCCAGCCGACCGGCACCAGGGCCAGCGCGACGATCACCCCGTCCAGCAGGGTCCGGGCACGCCCGACCGCGGTCCGGGGAGCGGAGGGCGAGCAGAGCAGCACCGCCGTGCCGGTGATGATGCCGACGGTGAAGACCGCCCCGACCAGCGGGGTGTGCGGCAGGTCGCCGCCGACGAGCCGCTGTACGGTCCAGATGGCCCGACCGGCCGCGGCGAGCGCCATGGTGATCGCGAGCAGCGACCAGAACCGGCGCAGCGGGCTCGGGTGGCGACGGGCGACTCGCGCGCAGGCGACGGTGGCCCAACTGGCGACCAGCAGCGCGCCCAGGTCGCTGACCAGCGCGGCGTTGGGCAGCTCGGCGACCAGCCAGCACGCCTCAGCGAGCAGCACCGCCCCGGCGACGAACAGCCCGGCGCGGCCCGGCCGGGTGGTCGCCCCCGCAGCCTGCTTGACCCCCTGTGGCGACACGTCGCTCCGGCTCTTCGTCGTGCGTGCACCCTCGGACGATCCGGTCCACGGCGGCAAACTCCGAAAGCCTAGTCAGCACCCGAGCCCCTCGCCAGGGCCCGGGCGTCCACAGAGGATTCTTCGCGCTCCCGGTCTGGCCGGCGCCCGTGCGCGTTGACCGCTCGTGGCCGGTCCAGGTCCGGTCAACGGCCGGCGGAGCGGTTCCACGGTGAGCGGGGCAGCGAGGTGCCGGCCGGCGGGCGGCGGGTGCGGCGGCGTCTGCGCCGACCAGGGGTGCAGGGCGGTCGGGAGACGGTGTGCACCGCGGGGCCGCCGGACGCGCCCGGCCAGCCGATCAACCAGCAGAGAAAGGGTGGCATCAGCAACTCAGCCGACCGGGAGACGCTCGGCGTCGGACTTGGCGATCGCGTACTCCGCCGAGCAGAACGTGCACTGCTGCGCGTACCGGGTGCGGATCGGGATGAGGGGGATGAAGAAGAGGGTGAACTTCGTCGATCGGCGGGTGATCACCTGTGCGGCGTGGTTGCCGCAGTTGCGGCAGACCTGCTGCACGACACCCAACCGGTTGACTTTGGTCCGAAGGCCGAAGATGAAGAACATCGCTCGTCAGTACCCACTCCGCCCCTGCCAATCACCACGACACGGGAACGCCGATATCGCGGTATCCCGTCGGGCCGGACACCGTGATATCGGCGATCTCGAGGTGATCAGAGCTCGAGCGGCGTCAGCCGGCAGCTCCGCTCGGCTCCGGCTCCAGGCCGGGCACCTCGGCGGGAAGCCAGATGGGCTGCCAGTCGGGCACCTCGTGGTAGCGGCGCAGCTCGGCCAGCCCGGACACCGTCCCGCTCCAGGCCGCGTACGGCGGGTTGGCCTCGTCGAAGCCGCTCTGCACGAACGTCAGCGTGGTGCGGCCATTGGACTCGGCCAGCTCCCAGGTCGTCACGCCGACCGGTCCCCAGTCCACCGACATCTTCCGGCCCGGCTCGACGTCGAGCACCTTGGCGGCGTACCCGGCGTCGAAGCCGCCCATGGCGTACCGGCCGCCGGCCCAGGGCTCGATGCCGATCGGGTAGCCGAACCAGGCGCTGGCCTGCTCGGAGTCGGTCAGCGACTCCCACACCTTGTCGGCGGGAGCGGCGATGACCAGCTCACCCCGGAGGTCGGCGGAGGTGAAGTCGGTGCGGGGCAGCAGCGGCCGGCCCTCCAGGTGGGCGGCCAGGTTGGCGATGGAGAGCGCCCAGTACGTCTGGAGCACACCGCGGATGCTGCTGCCGCTCATCGCCTCGGCGAAGTCGAAGTGGCTCTGCAACAGCGTCAGCACGGTGCTGGTCGGGCTCTCGGCGGTGAGCTGGAGATCGCTGGTGGTCTTCACCCCGTCGAGCAGCCACTCGAAGCGCAGCGTGTCGTCGTCGGCGTGCAGCAGGCTCTGGTGCGGGGCGTCCCCCTCGGGGGTGTAGCGGCCCCAGAACTCGTACCGCTGGGGCAGCTCGACCTCGGCGTGCTCGGCCAGCCAGAGTCGCAGCTCGGCCGGGTCGGTCAGAGCCTGGCGGACGCGCTCGATCGGCGCGGAGAGACGGGCCTGCACCTTCAATGGTTCAGTCATGGTCGTTCCCTTTCGGATAGCAGGCCACGGCGAGTTTGAAGGCATCCCCTTCGCTGCCGCCGTAGCGCGTGAACAGATCCTGAAGTGCGGTTTGCAGGTCGTGCAGGAACTCCTGGCGACGCTCAGCCGGCACCCTGATCTCGCCGGACACCCCGATCGAGGGCAGCTCGGGCGCCGCCCGGTCCAGGGCGGCGACGTCGGCCTGGACCTCCTCCATCAGGTCGAGCAGGTAGCCCAGGCTGAGCTCGTCGCGGGCCCGCCGCAGCCCGATCCGGCCGATCAGCCGCGGCGAGAGCCAGTACGACCGGGCGGCCGCCTGGTAGATGCCCTCGGTGATGCCGCGGACCTTGCGCTCGTTGACCAGCTCGACCAGGCCGGCCGCGACGAGCTGCTTGACGTGGTAGTAGACGCGCTGTGGCGTCTGGTCGAGTCGGGCCGCGACCTCGGTGCAGGTGCGCGGCTCGGCCAGTTGCCGCAGCACCTCCACGCGCTGCGGCTTGAGCAGGACTTCGGCCTGCTCGATCTGCTCCAGGTACAGGACGTCTCTCATGGCAAAATCAGTTTGTACGTACAAAATTTGTTTGTCAATGGGTTCGACGAAAGCCGCGCCGATCCGGCGCGGCTTTCGTCAGTACGACAGCGTCACGGCAGCCAGTCGGGCCGCAGCGGGTAGCTGCTCTCGCCCGCCGGCCCGGTACGCGTGGCCAGCACCTGGTGCAGCTGGATCTCGTTGCGCTCGAACGCCATCCGCGAACCCGCCATGTACAGACCCCACACCCGGGCGGTGCCCGCGCCGACCTCGGAGACGCAGAAGTCCCAGTTGTCGACCAGGTTGCGGCACCAGGCGGCCAGCGTCAGCGCGTAGTGCTGGCGCAGATTCTCCTCGTGGTGCACCTCCAGCCCGGCGTCGTGCACCTCGCTGATCAGCCGACCCGGGCCGGCCAGCTCACCGTCGGGGAAGACGTAGCGGTCGATGAACGCGCCGGAGCGGTGCGGCGCCCGGTTGTTCGACCGGGTGATGGTGTGGTTGAGCAGCCGCGCGTCCGGCCGCAGCCGGCTCCGCAGGGCCCCGAAGTAGGCCGGGTAGTTGCGCACCCCGATGTGCTCGGTCAGCCCGATCGACGAGATGGCGTCGAACTGCTCGGCCGGGGCGTCCCGGTAGTCCATGTGCCGGACCTCGGCCAGCTCGGCCAAGCCCTCCCGCTCGATGGCGGCCTGCGCCCACTCCGCCTGCGCCTTCGACAGCGTGACCCCGAGCGCCTTGACGCCGTACTCGCGGGCCGCGTGCCGGACCATGCCGCCCCACCCGCACCCCACGTCGAGCAGCCGCATCCCCGGCTTGAGCGCCAGCTTGCCGGCGACCAGGTCGTACTTCGCGGCCTGGGCCTGCTCCAGCGTGTCCTCCGGAGAGTGGAACACCGCGCAGGTGTACGTCATCGACGGGCCGAGCACCTTCTCGTAGAAGGCGTTCGAGACGTCGTAGTGGTGCGAGATCGCCGTGCTGTCCCGCACGCGCGAGTGGACCAGCCCGTTCATCACCCGCTTCCAACGCGGCTGCGCCTCCTGCGGCGGAGCCGGCGGCGGCAGCAGCCGCTCCCAGCCCAGCCCGCGGACCAGCGCCAACCCCTCGGCGAGCGACGGTGGCCTGATCCGCAGCTCGTCCTTGAGCACCTGCAGCGCCTCGTACGGGTCACCCGGGTGCACCCCCTGCAACGCCAGGTCACCACTCACGTACGCCCGGGCCATGCCCAGGTCGCCAGGTGCGGTGAGCAGGTACGACAGACCCCGCTCGGTACGGATCGAGAGGGTGATGCCGGCGTCGGACGGGCCGACTTCGCTGCCGTCGTACCCGGTGATCCGGACCGGCAACGGCCCGGAGGTGACCGCGCGGACGACGTCCGCGACGGTCGGTACCGGTTGCCGGCCCCCCGCCGGCGGGGTGGCTGGGGCGCTCGCCGCCCCCTGGTCTCGGTCGGTCAGGCTCATGCTCGTGCTACCGCCTTTTCGTACAGTCCCGTCAGCCGGTGGTCCGGGTCGTAGCGGTCCTTCACCGCACGCCACGTGTCGCCGCCGTAAAGCCGGTCGAAGGCGTCCCGGTCGTAGTACGCGTCGGAGTAGAGCGACTTGTGCCCGCCCAGCTCCGACACCCTGCGTTCGATCGTGCGGTTGACGTCGCCGTCGGCGGCGCCCTGCGCGATCGGCACGCTCCCCCAGAACCCGATGTTGACGTAGTCCTGCCCCGGCCGGAGCGGATACAGCGGCCAGGACCGCGCCGAGCCGGGACCCGCCGGCTCGCGCAACCGCAACGGACAGAGCCACACCGGGGTCATCCCCACTGCGCCGGAAAACCAGCGCAGGAAGTCAGCCGTCTGGTCCAATGGAATCTCCACGTCCTGCACGACCCGCTCCCGGGCCGGCTGGCCGCGCAGCCGGTCGAGCCGGGCCGCCACCTGGTGCCGGTGCTCCAACCGGACCAGGCGGTGGTAGACGTCGCTGCGCCGCCAGCGCGACGGCCAGAGCCGCCGCACCACCGGGTGCTGCGCGCCGAACGCCGACGAACACCAGAACCAGTCGGTGTCCCAGCGCCAGAGATAGTCGTACGCGGTCAGCACGTCGCGGCTGCGGTCGCGCAGCGACCGGTAGTAGATCGCCTGGCCGGTGTAGTCGCTGGGCGGATCGGCCTCGTCGGTGAACGTGGCCAGCACCAGGTACGACTCGTCGGGGCTGAACATCACCCCGTCCATCGCGTCGACCGGCTCGCCGGCCCAGGAGCTGGTCGCGGTGATCTCGGCGATCGCGTCGGTGAGCTCGTCCAGCCGGTGGAACCGGATGTTGCGCAACGCCACGTACCGGCCGATCGGTTGCAGCTCGATGCGCAGCCGGGTGGCGTAGCCGAGGCTGCCCAGCGAGTTGGGGAACGCGGCGAACAGGTCGGCGTGCTCGCCGGCCGGCCGCGCGGTGATGATCTCGCCGGAGCCGGTGAGGACGTCCAGCTCACGCACCGACTCGTGCGGCAGGCCGTTGCGGAACGAGGTCGACTCGATGCCGAGGCCGGTGACCGCACCGCCCAGGGTGATGGTGCGCAACTGCGGCACCACCAGCGGCATCAACCCGTGCGGCAGCGTCGCGTCGACCAGGTGTTCGTAGGTGCACATGCCCTGCACGTCGGCGGTGCGTGCGGCCGCGTCGACCGAGAGCACCCGGCCGAGGCCGCTGACGTCGAGCCCGGGAACCCGGGGCGCAGAGCGGGGGCGGAATAGGTTGGAGGTTCGTTTGGCGAGCCGAACAGGCTCGCCAGTGGGCACCGCGGCGTACGACCGTCGCAGCGTGTCCACCGCTTGATCATGGTCAATGGGGTGATCCACACGCTCAGCGCGCATGTGATCACCTTACGCCCGGGCCAGGGAAACGGTGGGATGTCGCCGGTCACCATTTCCCGTCCGCTGCCAGCCGCGACGGCTAGCGTGGCGTGCATGCCGTCGCCCGCGATCGTCGCCCTGGACGCCGTCGGTCTGCCCTACCGACTGGTCCGGCACGGCCCGGTCGACAGCCTGGGAGAGGCCGCAGCGGCCCGCGGTGTGGCCGTACCGGACGTGGTCAAGACGCTCGTGGTGCGTCGGGGCGTGGACGACCATCTCTTCGTGCTCACCCCCGGCGACCGGGTCATCTCCTGGCCGAAGCTGCGCGCCCTGCTCGGGGTGCACCGACTCTCCATGCCGGACGCGGCGGGCGCCCGGGCCGCCACCGGCTACGAACGCGGCACCATCACCCCGTTCGGCGCGACCACCGCCTGGCCGGTGATCGCCGACGAGCGGGTACGCGGTCGGGAGATCTCCCTGGGTGCCGGTGAACCGGGCCTCGCCATCGCGGTCGACGCCGATGCCGCGATCGCCGCCCTCGAGGCCACCGTCGCCGACGTCACCGATCCCCAGCCGACCCGCTGATCGCCGGCGGGGCGACCTAGTGTTGGTCGTATGCCGAAAGCTGTCTGGAACGACCTGGTCATCGCCGAGAGTGACGACACCGTGCTGGTGGAGGGCAATCACTACTTCCCCCGCTCCGCCCTGCGCGACGACGTGATCCGCGACTCCGCGACGCACACCGTCTGCCCGTGGAAGGGCACCGCCTCCTACTTCACGCTCGCGCACGAGGGCAGCACCAGCGAGGACGCGGTCTGGTATTACCCGGAGCCCAAGCCGGACGCCGAGATGGTGCGCGATCGGGTGGCTTTCTGGAAGGACGTGCGCGTCGTCGACTGATTCATCCGCCCTCGCTGGCCCCGGGCCGCCGCGGTACGTGAGGATGGCGGTATGTCCGCGCCCGAGGAACGCCCCGACCGCGCCGGCACCGTCTACGGCGGGCGCCCGGCGTCGCGCCCCGGCCTGCTCGGCGACCCGATGCTGCGGATAGCGCTGGGAATCGGGCTGGTCGGCGTACTCCTGGGGGTGGTCTTCGCGACCGGTCTGCTCGGCGGCGGCGACGAGCCGGTGGTGCCCGCGACCGTCGGCGCGGCCGAGCCGACGGTCGCGGCCGCGTCCACCAGCCCGTCGGTCGAGCCGAGCCCGACCGAGCCGTCACCGAGCCCGGCGGCCACCACTGCGGCGGTCCCGGCCGCCGGGGCGCTGCGGGCCGCCTCCGGGCTCTGCCTCGGGCTCGACGGCACCGGTGAGAAGGCGGCGGCCAAGCTGGCCGCCTGCACCGGCGGCCCGGAGCAGCAGTGGGTCGCCAGCCCTCCCGGCGCGGCCGCCGTGACGCTGACCAACGCCGCCTACGGGCAATGCCTCGACGTCGAGGGTGGCAGCACGGACGACAGCGCCCCGCTGATGCAGTTTCCGTGCCACGGCCAGGCCAACCAGCAGTGGCGGCTGACCGCCACCGGCGCCGGCCCGGTGCTGCTCATCGCGGTGCACAGCGGCATGTGCGGGCAGGCCGACGACGACGGCGTCGAGGTCGGGGACGAGATCCGGCAGCGGCCCTGCGACGGCCGCCCCGCCCAGCAGTGGACCCTCGGCTGACGCGCCTCCCGCCTCAGCCCCGGAAGCTCCAGGCGCGGGGTGCGGTCGCCGCGACGAGGACGGTCTCCGGCACCGGCTGGCCCGGCCGGCGGCGCAGCAGCAACGACAGCCCCGCCGCACCGATCGACAGCGCCCCGGCCGCGTACCAGGCCAGCGCGTAGTTGCCGAGCTGATCCCGGACCAGCCCGGCGGCGGTCGCGGCGAACGCGGCGCCGAACTGGTGGGCCGCGAAGACCCAACCGAAGACGACCGCACCGGCCGTGCCGAAATACTCCCGGCACAGCGCCACCGTCGGCGGCACGGTCGCCACCCAGTCCAGGCCGTAGAAGATGATGAACACCAGCATGCTCGGCTTGGCGGTGCCCGCGAAGAGTGACGGCAGCACCAGCAGCGACAGCCCGCGCAGCGCGTAGTAGAAGGCCAGCAACAGCCGACTGTCCACCCGGTCGGTGAGCCAGCCGGACGCGATCGTGCCGACGATGTCGAAGAGCCCGACGAGGGCGAGCAGCCCGGCCGCAGTGGTCTCGGCCATGCCGTGGTCGTGCGCCGCCGGCACGAAGTGCGTACCCACGAGCCCGTTGGTGGTGGCGCCGCAGATCGCGAACCCGGCGGCCAACAGCCAGAACGGCCGGGTCCGGGCCGCCGCGGCCAGCGCGCCGATGGCCCGGGTCGCCGCGCCGCCGGTCGGCGGCGTCGGCGCTGTGACCTCGGTCGCGCCGTAGGCGGGCAGGCCGAGATCCGCCGGGTGCTCGCGCAACAGCCACACCACCAGGGGTACGACCAACAGCGCGGCTCCGGCCACGACGAGCGCCGCCGTGCGCCAGCCGTGGTCGCGTACCAGTAGTGCGAGCAGCGGCAGGAAGACCAGTTGCCCGGCCGCCCCGCCCGCGGTCAACACGCCGGTGACCAGGCCCCGGCGGTGCACGAACCAGCGCCCGGTGACGGTCGCCACGAAGGCCAGCGCCATCGAGCCGGTGCCCAGCCCGACCAGCACGCCCCAGCAGAGCAGGAGTTGCCAACTGGCGGTCATGAAGACCGTCAGGCCGCTGCCCGCGGCGACGAGCAGCAGTGCGACGGCGACCACCCGGCGGATGCCGAACCGGTCCATCAGCGCGGCGGCGAACGGCGCGGTGAGCCCGTACAGCAGCAGGTTGATCGAAACGGCGGCGGAGATCGTGGCCAGCGGCCACCCGAACTCCTCGTGCAGTGGGTGCAGCAGCACCGAGGGCGTGGCACGGAACCCGGCCGCGCCGACCAGCGCCACGAAGGCGACGGCGGCGACCAGCCAGGCGGGGTGCAGGCGGCGGTTCTTGGTCACGCTGACCAGTCTGCGGGGGCACCGCGACGACGACGAGTGGCCGGAAAGCCATCATGCGCAATAATCGGGCCATGACCCTACGTGCGCACCGGATCGCCGTACTCGCCCTCGACGAGGTGGTCGGCCTCGACCTCGGCACCCCGTCCCAGGTCTTCGGCACCGCCCGGGACGCCGACGACACCGACTTCTACGAGGTGAAGGTGTGCACCCCGGGTGGCCGGGCGGTCCGCAGCGCCGCCGGCTTCCAGGTGCTCCCGGATCACGGGCTGGAGCTGCTCGACACCGCCGACACGGTGATCATCCCGGGCATCCACGGCGGCAGCGCGCTGGCCACCGGCGACCTCGATCCGGAGGTGGCCGGGGCGCTGCGGTCGGCGTACGAGCGGGGTGCCCGAATGATGTCGATCTGCACCGGTGCGTTCGTGCTCGCCGCAGCCGGGCTGCTCGACGGCCGGCGGGCCACCACCCACTGGGCGTACGCGGACCGGTTCCGCCAACTGCACCCTCGGGTGGACCTCGACCCGGACGTGCTCTTCATCGTCGACGACCGGATGCTCAGCTCGGCCGGGGTGGCCGCCGGCCTCGACCTCTGCCTGCACGTCATCCGCCTCGACCACGGCAGCGAGGTCGCCAACCGGGCGGCCCGCCGCTGCGTGGTGCCACCCTGGCGTGACGGCGGTCAGGCGCAGTACATCGAACGGCCGGTGCCGAAGCCCAGCGACACCAGCACCGCGAGCGCCCGGGAGTGGGCCCGGCAGCGGCTGCACGAGCCCGTCGCGCTGCGCGACCTGGCCGAACAGGCCCGGATGAGCGTACGAACCTTCACCCGCCGCTTCCGCTCCGAGACCGGGCTGAGCCCGGCGCAGTGGCTGCTCCAGCAGCGCACCGATCACGCCCGACTGCTGCTGGAGACCACCGACCTGACCGTCGAGCAGATCGCCCACCGCTGTGGTTTCGGCACCGCCGCCGCCCTGCGCCAGCAGCTCCACCAGCGCATCGGCGTAGCGCCCTCGACGTACCGCCGAACGTTCCACCCGCGCCCCGAGCTGGTCGAGGGCTGATCAAGCGCGCGCTCCCCGCGCGACGTGCTGCCGCGCTGCCCCGCGCCAGGCGCTGCCGGGTCGAACCGGCCGCGCCGCACCGGGACGGCTCAGGTGCGGAGGGCGTGCAGTTGCGCCTGGTGTTTGGGGAGGTGGACCCGGGTGTGCAGGTCCAGGGTGCGAGACCAGGGCAGCGGCTCGTCGACAACGAGGTCGAAGCCCTCGCGCAGATGGGTCTCGACCGGGGTCTGTGCCGCCAGGCCGAGCCGGTCGACCAGTCGGCAGAGCTTCTCGCTGGTGCCGTGCAGCAGCTCGGTCAGCCCACGCAGGCCGCCCTGCTCGAGGACCAGCGCGTCGAGCTGCGGCCGATGCATGTCGTCCAGGTCGTAATAGGCGAACGTGGACCCGGCGAGCAACGCCTCGGTGGCCTGGATCATCAGCTCGTCGTTGGCGACCAGGTGCGCGACGATCTGCTCAGCGCTGAGCTGCTCCTCGCCGGTCGGCGCGGCAAAATGCCCCGCGTCAATCTCGCCGAGAACCGCCCCGTAGGCCCGCCGCAAACCCCCACTCTCCACGCCCCCA
This sequence comes from Micromonospora sp. CPCC 205539, assembly GCF_036906815.1. Classification (NCBI taxonomy): domain Bacteria; kingdom Bacillati; phylum Actinomycetota; class Actinomycetes; order Micromonosporales; family Micromonosporaceae; genus Micromonospora; species Micromonospora sp. CPCC 205539. The sequence continues at coordinate 195,604 of NZ_JBAKHW010000007.1, forward strand.
GTCAACCCCTCCCCAGCCCGCCCCACCCCCGCCACCCGCGTCGATCATGGGCTTGTGGTGCCCGTTTCACCCGGAAGAGCAACCTCTGTCCACCACCACAACTCCATGATCGGCGGGGCTGGGGGCGGGGGTGGGGTTAGTGGCGGGACTGGCGGGAGCGGAGGTAGTCGCTGACCACGTACTCGCCCAGATCGTCGGCGTCCGGCGTGAACATCCGGCCCCGGCTGCGGCGGGCCACCGCGTCGACGAAGCGGCGCAGGCCCGGGTCGTCGCCGAGCATGAACAGGTTGAGCGTGGCGCCGTAGCGGCTGAGCCGGTCCACCTCGCGGACGGTCGCCTCGATCGTCTCCGGCAGTGGTGGCCAGTGGAACAGGGCCTCGCCGTCGTCCGGGTCCAGGTGGGCGGTCGGCTCGCCGTCGGTGACCACCAGCACCACCGGCTCGGCGTCCGGGTGCCGGCGCAGGTGCCGACCGGCCAGCCGCAACGCGTGCTGAAGGTTGGTGCCCTGTTCCATCTCCGGCTCCACCGCGGCCAACTCCCGCTGGGTGAGCATCATCGCCTCCCGGCCGAAGCCGACGATCTGGAGGGCGTCCTGCGGGAAACGGGTCTCCATCAGGTGCGCCAGCGCCAGTGCGGTCTGTTTCATCGGGCCCCAACGACCCTGCGAGATCATCGAGTACGAGAGATCGACGCAGAGCACCACCGCTGCGGACGACCGTCGTTCGGTCTCCACCACCTCGAAGTCGTCGACCGCGAGTTGCACCGGCACGGTCGGCCCGGCCCGGCGTACCGCCCGGGTGAGCGTACGGACGACGTCCAACGGCTGTTCGTCGCCGTACTCCCAGGGTCTTGACCCACCGCTGACCTCGCCGGCGGCTCCCGCTGAGCGCAGGTCGTGCTGCCCGCGCGGCCCGGCGGTCAGGTCCGCGAAGACCCTCCGCAGCGCGGTCCCACCGAGCCGGCGCAGCGCCTTCGGGCTCAGGGTGAGCCCGTCCGCGTCCCGGCTCACCCAGCCCTGCCGACGTAGCTCCCGCTCCAACTCTTGCAGGCGGCGGACATCGTCAGCGGCGTCCCGGCCCAGCGTCCGGGCCACCGCGTCGACGTCGACGTCGTCCAGGGTGGCCCCCGGGTGGTCCTGGTCGAGCTGGTCCAGCAGGTCGTCGAGCTCGCCGATCTCGCCCAACGCGCCGGCCGCGTCGGCGTAGTCCAACGGCTGGTCGCCCCGGACCCGCTCACCGCGCCCCCACCGCAGGTCCGGGCGCAGCGCCCGCAGGTTGGCGTCGAGCGCGGACAGTTCCCCGGCCAGCCGGTCGCCCAGCGACTGCTGCATGAGCCCGGCCAGCTCGGCGCGCTGCCGTTCGGAGAGCGAGTTCATCAGCCGCTCGCCCGCCGCCGAGCGGCGAGCCAGCACGTCGATCAGCTCGTCGACGGTCTCCGGCCGCTCCGGGAAGAAGTCGCCGTGTCGGCGCATGAACTCGGCGAACGCGTCGGTGGTGTCCTCGGCACGGCCGTGCCGGGCCAGCAGGTCGTTCAGGTCGCGCATCATCTCGGCGAGCCGCTGCTGGGCGGCCGGGTCGGCGGAGGCGCGGACCGCGTCGCGCAGCCCGGCGAAGCGCTGACCGAGCACGTCGTCGCGGAGCTGGTCGAGGATCTGCTGGTACGACCGACGGGCGTCCGCGCTGGCCCACGAGTATTCGGCCAGCTCCTCCACCGCCCGAGCGGTGGAGCGGGGCAGGTTGTCGAGCATCGACTCGGCGAACCGTGCCGCGTCGTCGTCGCGACCGCGCAACTCGTCGCGCTCGGCGGCGAGTGCCTGGTCGAGCAGGGCCTGTGCCCGGGTCACCGCGCCGTCCAGGTCGCCGCGGCGCAGCGCCTCCCGACGCAGTCGTCGAGCCCGCGCGGCCAGATCGTCCAGGCCGCCGCGCCCCTGCGGGCCTCGACGCAGCAGGTCACGCAGCGCCTCCCGCAGGCTGCCGCCGGCCAGCACCTCGGCGCCGACCGCGTCCACCGCCTCGCGCACGTCGTACGGGGGCGCGAGCGGGTCGGGTCCGCCGCGCCACTGCCCGTACCGGAACCGGTTGCCGGCCACGGTCAGCCCCGGCCGCCGTAGACGGTGCGCCCGGAGTCGTTGACGTCCTTGCCGAGCCGGCGGGTCAGGTGCAGCCCCTCCAGCACGAACTCGACGGCGGCGGCAGCCTCCTCCGGGGTGGGGGCGTCGCCCAGGCCGAGCCGGTCCAGCACCTTGGCCAGCCCCGGCACGGTGCCCACCTGGCGCAGCAGTTCGGCGGCGCCGACCAGCTCGCCGGTCTCGATCGCGGTGCCGTCCTCGACCAGGCTGGTGAAGCCGGACAGGTCCAGCCCGGCCAGGTGCGCCCGGAACGTCTCGGCGGTAGCGGTACGCAGCAGGTGGGCCAGGACTTCGATCTCCCGTCCCTCCTCGCCACTCTCGAACTCCACCTTGCCGCGCAGCGTGCTGGTCACCGACACCGCGTCGCCGACCCGGGCCACCGCGGCCTCGGGGCGGCCGTCCGGGGTGCTGACGGCGGCGAGCAGGCCGGCGCGACGCAGCGCGGCACCGGCCACCGTCTCGGCGGCGGCGATGGCGAAGCGGGCGGAGACACCGGAGCGGGGGTCGACCGACGGCGACTCGCGGACCGCGCGGGCGAACCGGGCGAGCACCTCCAGCACGTGCTCCGGCACCTCGGCGACCAGGTCGGCCTCCTGCCGGATCAGCGCCAGCTCCAGGGCCAGGTCGACCGGGTAGTGGGTACGGATCTCCGCGCCGAACCGGTCCTTGAGCGGGGTGATGATCCGGCCCCGGTTGGTGTAGTCGTCCGGGTTGGCGCTGGCCACCAGGAGCAGGTCCAGCGGCAGGCGAAGCTGGTAGCCGCGGACCTGGATGTCCCGCTCCTCCAGCACGTTGAGCAGCGCCACCTGGATCCGCTCGGCCAGGTCGGGCAGCTCGTTGACGGCGAAGATGCCCCGGTTGGTGCGGGGCACCAGCCCGAAGTGGATGGTCTCCGGGTCGCCGAGGGTGCGGCCCTGGGCGATCCGGATCGGGTCGACGTCACCGATCAGGTCGCCGACGCTCGTGTCCGGGGTGGCGAGCTTCTCGCCGTAGCGCATCGAGCGGTGCAGCCAGCCGACCGGCTGGTCGTCGCCGGCCTCGGCGACCTGGACGCGGGTGGCCGGGGTGAGCGGGTGCAGCGGGTGCTCGTTGAGCACCGAGCCGGGGATGACCGGGGTCCACTCGTCGAGCAACGCGCCCAGCGCGCGGATGAGTCGGGTCTTGCCCTGGCCGCGCTCGCCGAGCAGCACCATGTCGTGCCCGGCGAGCAGCGCCCGCTCGACCTCGGGCAGCACGCTGTCGTCGTAGCCGACGATGCCGGGGAAGCGGGTCTCGCCGGCCCGCATGCGGGCCAGGAGGTTGTCGCGGAGTTCCTGCTTGACGGTGCGGTAGTGGTGACCGGCCGCCCGCAGCGCGCCGAGCGTGGCGGGCAGGTCGGCCGGTGGAACCGGAATTACCGGGGAAGGCGCAGTCACCCGACCCACGCTAGCTCACATGTGCGGGGGTGCCCCAGGCATCGAGGGGCACCCCCCCCCTCCGCCCCTTCAGCCACGACCGCAGCTTTGGCAGGCCCCGCGGCGGCGCAGGTGGTACGCGTAGGTGGCGGCGCCGAGCGCCACGCCCCACAGCGGCCAGAGCAGTGCCGGTGCGCTGGCCACGCTGAAGTCCTGCCAGAAGTCGGGCTGACTGAACAGCCCCAGCGAGGCCGCGGTCACCGCGATGGCCACCAGGCTGGCCGGCACCACGGCCAGCTTCACGGGCACCCGACGGCCGGCCAGCCTGCCCATCCAGCGGGGGAAGCGCTCTCCCCAGCGCTGCACCAGACCGAGGGTGAGGATCGCGCCGACCGTGGCGAACGCGCCCAGCCCGAACCCGGCCCACACCAGCCCGGTCTCCTGCATCTCGTCGAGGAACTGCCGGGAGATGCCCAGCGGGATGCCGACCGTCCAGGCGAACCGGGTCGACGCGTACGCCAGCGGGATGACCGCGGCGATGCCGACGGCCCACCGACCCCAGCGCGCGGCGGCGACCGGGGTGGTCCAGCCCCGGCCGGTGTCGCTCCGACCGCAGGCGACGCAGGCCCCGGCGGTACGACGTTGCCAGGCGAGCACCGCCCCGGCCAGCAGCAGCCCGCCGGCCAGCGCGGCGAACCGGGCGAACAGCGCCCAGGTGAAGATCTCGGCGTAGTCGACCGGCGGCCAGCCGAACGGCGCCCCGATGATCAGCATCGGCAGGTAGCCGAGGATGACGAGCACTCGGGCGTCCGGAACGACCACGGCGAGCACGAACGCCACCGCCCAGCCGTAGCCGGAGAGCAGTGCCCGCAGCGGGCCGGGTGGGCGCACCGCCGGGCGGCTCATGGCCAGCGCCGCCACCGCGGCGGTCAGCAGCACGCCGGCGAAGAGTGGGGTGGCCACCTCCACCGGCACCAGGCGCAGCAGGTTGACGTCACCCCCGTGCGGATCGTTCGGGCCGAACGGGTAGCCGTTGCCGTTGAGCGTGCTGAGCAGCGCGAGGACGCCCCAGAGGGCGAGCCAGGCGGCGGCCATCGGGGCGAGTCGGTCGGGCCAGCGGGAGTCGGGACGGGGTCGGATGGCAGTGATCGTCGTCATGCTCCCAGCCTCGGCCGACGAGCGGCCGGCCCCCTCCCGGGCGACGGTGAACCCGCTCCCCCGCAGGAGGGATCGACGGAGGACCGTCAGCCGGACGGGGTGACGAAGCCGGACTCGTAGGCGGCGATCACCGCCTGGGTGCGGTCGCGCACGCCCAGCTTGGCCAGCACGTTGCCCACGTGCGTCTTGACCGTCTCCACCCCGACCACGAGGTGCGCGGCGATCTCCGGATTGGACCGGCCGGTGGTCATCAACCGCAGCACCTCGGCCTCCCGCTCGGTCAGCCGGGCGGCGCGCAGCCGGTCGCCGCCCGTCGGCCCGTACGCCCCCACCAGTTGGCGGATCGCGGCCGGGAAGAGCAGTGACTCCCCGGCCGCGACCACCCGGACCGCCTCCACCACCTCGGCCGGCCGGGCTCGTTTGAGCAGGAAGCCGGCCGCGCCGGCGCGCAGCGCCTCGTAGACGTACTCGTCGTTGGCGAAGGTCGTGACCACCAGCACCCGGGGCGGGTTGGCGGAGGTGGCCAGCAGGTGTCGGGTGGCCTGGATGCCGTCGATGCCGGGCATCCGCACGTCCATCAGCACCACGTCGGGTCGGTGCCGGGCGACCAGCGGGGGCACCTCGGCGCCGTCGGCGGCCTCGGCGAGCACCCGCAGGTCCCCTTCGGCGTCGATGATGGCCCGCAGCCCGACCCGGATCAGTTCGTCGTCGTCGACGATCAGCACCCCGGTGGTCATGGGTTGTCCTCGTACGGCAGGCGGGCCCGGATCAGCCACCGGTCGCCGTCCGGCCCCACGCTGAGCCGGCCGCCGAGCAGCAGCACCCGCTCCCGCATGCCGTCCAGGCCCCGACCGCCCCGGCCCGGGTCGGCGCGCGCGGGACGCCCGACCGCGTTGACCAGCTCCAACTCCAGCGCATCGGGATGCAGGTCCAGCCGCAGCGTCACCGGCCCGTGGCCGTACCGGGCGGCGTTGGTCAGACCCTCCTGGACGATCCGGTAGCCCTCCCGGGAGACCGCCGCGGGCACCCGGGCCGGGTCGCCGGCGCGATGCGCGTGCACCGCCAGCCCGGTCGCGCGCGCGTCGGTGACCAGCCGGTCCAGGTCGGCGAGGGTACGCTGCGGCGCCGCCACGGATGGGTCGCTCCCGTTTTCCCGGAGCAGTCCGAGCACGTGGTCCAGCTCGTCCATCGCGGTGCGCCCGACGTCCTCGATAGCGGTGAGCGCCCGCCGGACGAACTCCGGATCGGTGTCGAGCACTTGACGGGCCGCGCCCGCCTGGAGGGTGGCCACGGTCAGCGCGTGGCCGACCGAGTCGTGCAGTTCCCGGGCCAGCCGGTTGCGCTCGGCGAGCCGGGCGGCCCGGGCCTCCAGCGCGGCGATCCGCTCCGCCGGGGCCGGCCCGAGCAGCACCGGCGCCATCGACGCGGCGAGGGCGCCGAGCCCGGCGACGGCGTAGCCGAGGCCGACCAGCAGCGCCACCCCGGTCAGGGTGAGCCAGCCGCTGTCCCGCCCGTCCAGGGGCCCGAACCGTTCCCGGTCGGACAACGCGGCCCCGACGCCGAACTGCTGGGCGATGAAGGCCAACGCCATGGGTAGGGCGCTGACCAGCGCGACCATCACCAGCCCGCCGACGATGAGGTGTGTGGCGATCCAGAGGGCGCTGCGCAGCCGGGTCTCCCGGTCGCCGCGATGCCCCGGCGCGGGCTCGGGCAGGTCGACACCGAGCAACGCCCGCACGGCGGCGATCTCCAGCGCGCGGCTGCCGCCCAGCAGCAGCGGCACCCCGGCGATCAGCAGGGCGATCACCAGCAGGACGAACACCAGCGGGCGGGGGATCTGCGAGTCGGTGAGCAGGCTGGCGAAGGTCGCCGCGAGCAGCCCGTACGGCAGCGCCAGCACCCCGCCCAGCAGCAGGAACACGCCACGCCGCCAGGTGCTGCCGGCCACCAGCGGAGCCAACGCCGCTCGGAGGGTCACCCGGCCATTCTCCTGCCGGGTCTGGCCTGCGCGACTCCCCCGTGCCGGGGAGATCTCAGCGGTGGTCGGCCACGTACCCCTGCGGGTCCTTGTCCCGGAAGGGCAGGTCGCGCCCGTTCTTGTGCTCGCCGTAGAAGGTCAGCCAGCGCTGGCCGAGCTCGGCGCGCAACTCGAAGCCGGCATGCCGCCGGAAGTCGGGCAGCGCCTCGTCCTCCTCCTCGGCCAGGTGCTCGCTGTTCTCCTTGCGGGCCGTGCCGACCGCCGCCCACCAGGGGTCCGAGCCGACCGGGTGCAGCTTCGACTCGGCGATGGCGTCGCGGATCTTGTTGTGGTCACCGATCGCGTCGGCGGTCTCCTCCTCGCCGTCGTCGCCGTGCTTCACCAGGTGCGGGTAGAGGATCGCCTCCTCCGCCTCGGCGTGGATGTCCAGGTGCAGGGCGAGGGCGTCCCAGATGGCCAGCAACTCCTGCTCGTCACGGGCGTCGTCGAGGCGGGCGAAGCCGCGCCGGAAGGCGGCGTGGTCGTCCAGGATCAGTGCGGTGATGTCGTCCACTGTGCTCACTCTCCGGTCGAGCGCGAGGTAACGCCTGGTCTCGAAGCTACCCCGTTGTCCGGGTTCGCAAGCCTGATCCCGCCTCTCACCGGCCGGAGCTAGGCTCATGATCGTGACCTACCTCGCCGCGGATGACCGCTACGACTCCATGACCTACCGGCGCAGCGGCCGCAGTGGCCTGCGGCTGCCCGCCATCTCCCTCGGTCTGTGGCACAACTTCGGTCCGGACCGCCCCTTCGAGCGTCAGCGCGACATCGTCCGGCGCGCCTTCGACCTGGGCGTCACCCACTTCGACCTGGCCAACAACTACGGCCCGCCGCCCGGTGCGGCCGAGGAGGCGTTCGGCCGGCTGCTCGCCACCGACCTGAAGCCGTACCGGGACGAGCTGGTCATCTCCAGCAAGGCCGGCTACCTGATGTGGCCCGGCCCGTACGGCGAGTGGGGCTCGCGCAAGAACCTGATCTCCTCGCTCGACCAGTCGCTGGGCCGGATGGGCCTCGACTACGTCGACATCTTCTACTCGCACCGGTTCGACCCGGACACTCCGCTGGAGGAGACGATGGGCGCGTTGGACGCCGTCGTCCGCTCCGGCAAGGCGCTCTACGTGGGCATCTCCAACTACAACTCGGAGCAGTCCGCCCGGGCCGCCGCGATCCTGCGTGAGCTGGGTACGCCGCTGCTGATCAACCAGCCGTCGTACTCGATGCTCAACCGCTGGACCGAGTCCGACGGCCTGCTGGACACGCTGGAGGAGGTCGGTGCCGGCTGCATCGCGTACAGCCCGCTGGCCCAGGGTCTGCTGACCGACCGCTACCTGGGCGGCATCCCGGCCGACTCGCGGGTGCGCACCAGCGTCTTCCTCAACGAGAGCGACCTCAGCGACGACAAGATGGCGACCATCCGGGGGCTCGGCGCGGTCGCCGAGCGGCGTGGGCAGTCGCTGGCGCAGCTCGCGCTGGCCTGGGCGCTGCGCGATCCGCGGATGACCAGCCTGATCATCGGGGCGAGCAGCGTCGAGCAGTTGGAGACGAACATCGCCGCGCTGGGCAACCTCGACTTCACCGCCGAGGAACTGACCGAGATCGGCCAGCACCTGGGCTGAGCGCCGCTGGGCCGGCGGCCCGGGTCACCAGATCCGGCGCCGCCCGGCCCGGTGGTTGCGTACCTCGCACTGCCGGCCGTGCGGTGCGCCGCTGGGCCGGCGGAGCCGATTCGCGACCAGTAGCGCCAGGACCAGCACGACGGCCGCGCCGGCCAGCACCGGCCACCGGGCACCGAGGTTGGTCACCGACGCCACCGGCACGCCCCGGTCGGCCGCCGCCGCCACCGCCGGGTCGGTGGCCACCGCAGCGCTGGCGGCGGTACGCGGCGGAGCGGCCGCGCCCTTCTTCGGAGCGGCCTTCGTCGGCGCACTGCCACCTCGCGCGGTGCGGAACACCACGTCGGAGCAGGAGTAGTAGGTGTCCGGAGTGTTGGAGTTCTGCCAGATCGTGTAGATGAGGTGTCGGCCGTCGCGGCCCGCCGGCAGTCGACCTGCGAGCTGGTACGCCCCGGACCGCACCGGCGGGTCGGTCAGCGTCAGAAACGGCCGGGTCTCCAGATCAGCCCAGGTGAGCGGCTTGCGAGGGTCGTAGCTGGGCCGGGTGACGTAGAGCCGGAAGGTGCCCCGGTGCTCGATGGTGCTCCGGTACCGGAACGTGAACTTCGCGCCCGTGGTCAACTCGGTGCTCGGCCAGTCGGTGCGGGGCAGGTCCAGGCCCCGGTACGCGGACAGTCCGCCGCTGCACAACTCCCCGTCCGGGATCCGTTCCCGGTCTCGACCGTTGATCGCCGCAACACGTACGTTGTCCCATTCGCGTACCGCGGCGCCCGCCTCGACCGCCGCCCGGCAGGCGCTGGTGGCCGCGTACCGGCCCTCGGGCCCGCAGGCCGCGGCCCGGCTGATCGGGTCGGTGGGCGCGCCGTGCGCGGCGGCGGGCGCGGCCGTGAGCGGCACGGTCGCCCCCGCGAGCAACACGGCGGCGAGCACTCGACGCATGGTCATGACATGACCTCCCGGGCAGTGGTACGGGCGCGGGGCGGCAAAGGTTCGACGTCGGGGTGGCCGGGAATCGCGGCGGGGGCCGGGGCGTTTCGATAGTCGGTACGGACAGAGGCCAAACCCCCAGGCCGAGGAGGCAGACATGAAGGTACGTAGCTCGTTGCGCGCACTGAAGCAGAAGCCGGGTTCGGTGGTGGTCCGCCGTCGTGGCCGGGTGGTCGTGGTGAACCGCGCGAACCCGCAGTGGAAGAGCCGCCAGGGCTGACCAGCCCTCAACCGGACATACAGTCGACAAGCGCCCCGGCCGGGATCAACCGGCCGGGGCGCTTTCGCGTTCCCGGACCTACCAGGGCAGGTGCCCGTTGCCTGGTAGTGGCAGGGCCAGCCACCGATGGGCGAGCGGCCCTACCGTGGGTGACATGGATGGCAAGAACCCGCTCGGTGACTTCCTCCGCGCCCGACGGGAGCTGGTCCGGCCCGAGGACGCCGGCATCGGCACCGGCGTTGGCCTGCGGCGGGTCCCCGGCCTCCGGCGGGAGGAGGTCGCCCTGCTCGCCGGCATCAGCTCGGACTACTACCACCGGCTGGAGCAGGGCCGGGACCGCAACCCCTCGGGGCAGGTCCTGAAAGCGCTCGCCCGCGTGCTGCGGCTGGATGCCGACGCGACCACCCACCTGATCCGTCTGGCCCAGGAGCAGGGCTGCCCCCGCGCGGCCCGTGCGCGGACATCGCCCCCGGCCCGGGTGCCGGTGAGCATCCGGCAGCTCATCGACGGGTGGACCAGCAATCCCGCGTACGTGCAGACCAGGTTCTTCGACGTGGTCGCGGTCAACACCCTGGCGGCGGCGTTGTCACCGAGTTACCAGCCCGGCGTCAACCTGCTGGAGGCGGTCTTCCTCGACCCGGCGGAGCAGGCGCTCCGGCGGGACTGGGACGAGATGACCGAGGAGGGGGTCGCCAGCCTGCGCGCCCACACCGGGCCCGAAACCAACGACCCACGGCTGGTGGAACTCGTCGGCGAGTTGTCGGTGCGCAGCGAGCGGTTCCGGCGACTGTGGGCACGCCATGACGTGCATCCGCAGCGCGGGCACCTCGTACGGTTTGCCCATCCGCAGGTCGGCGACATGGACCTTCAGTCGAACAAGCTCACCATCGGCGGTGCCGACGGCCTGATCCTGGTCGTCTTCCACGCCGAGCCCGGCAGCCGGAGCGCGGAACTGCTCGGCATCCTGGGTAGCCTCACCGCCGCCGCTCAGCCCGCGGCTCCCGACCCGGTCGGCGACGCACGACGGGCACCCGTCAGACCTGACGAGCGGCCGCCGGACCGCACCTGACAGCCGTCAGGGGTCCCCCGCTGCTGGCGCACCGAGCCGGCAGGGGACGTCATCGCGAGCCGCATTGTCGTACGGTGTCTCCGCCGTAGCCGTCCGCACGTGGACGGCCGGCGGCAGGCTGGGCGCGCGATCAGGCAGGGCGTGTCCGCCGACGGGGGAGGACGACATGGCCCAGATGCCGATGGGCGACTTCGGCGCGGCGACCGAACGGTTCGTGGCGTCCTGGACGGCGGGTGTCTCGGAGCGGGCAACGCAGGCTCAGGCGCTCTCCGAGCGGGTGGCGGCGATGTCGGCGACCGCCGACGGCGCCGACGGCGCGGTCCAGGTCACGGTGGCCGCGTCGGGTGTGCTGACCGACCTGCGCCTCGATGACCGGGTGCTGCGGTGGCGGTCCGACGAGATCGCGGCCGAGGTGCTGACGGTGATGCGGCGCGCGCAGGGCCGGCTCGCCGCCCAGGTGGCGGAGGCCGCGGCGGAGACCGTCGGCCCGGCCTCCGACACCGCTCGGGCGGTCGTCGCCAGCTACGAACGCCGCTTCCCCGAGCAGCCCGAGGACGACACGGGCGACCCGGGCCCGGAGGCGGCGGGCCGCCGTGGCCGCCGCTGAGGGCTTCGAGGTCACCAGCGCGGCGCTGATCCAGCACGCCCGCTCGGTGGACCGGATCGCCGGTGAGGTGGACACCGCCCACAACGCGGCGGCGCACGTGGTGCTGGGCGCCGAGGCGTACGGGAAACTGCCCGTCTGCCAGGCGATCCCGATGTTCCTGGATCTGCTGCAGGAGCGGGCGGTGGCCGCGCTGGCCGCCGCCGAGGAGTCCCTGCGCAGCGCCGTGGGTGGGCTGGAATCCAACGCCCGCGCCTACGACGAGGCCGACTCCGGCATCTCCTCCGGCTTCGGCGGCATGTACCGATGAGCGCCGACGCCGCCAACCCGCTGATCGCGGCACGGGTGGACACCACCGGCTGGTACAGCGGCGTCGGGGTGGCCGAGGGCATCGCCGGGTTACGCGCCGGCGTCGAGTCGGGCTCCTGGGTGGACGCCACGATCGGCGGCGTCGGCGCGTCGATGGAGGCGTTGGCGTTCTGCACCGACCCTCTCGGATCGCTGGTCTCGTGGGGCGTGGCGTGGCTGATCGAGCACGTCGAGCCCCTCTCCGACGCACTCGACTGGTTGGCCGGCGACCCGGACCAGATCACCGCGTACGCGCAGACCTGGCACAACGTCGCCCGGCACGTCGGCACGCAGGCCACGGCCTTCGGTGCGGCGGTGGGCGGCGACCTCGCCGACTGGGCGGGGGCGGCGTCGGACGCCTACCGGGCGTACGCCGCGCGGCACGTGGGCAGCCTGCACGACATCGCGTCCGCCGCCGACCTGATCGGCATGCTGGTCGAGGGTGCCGGCCTGCTGGTGGCTCTGGTGCGCGAGCTGGTCCGGGATCTGATCGCCGACTTCGTCTCGGTGCTCGCGGTGCGGCTCTGGGAGTGGCTCGCCGAGGCCGGCCTCACCCTGGGCCTCGCCACCCCGTGGGTGGCCGCGCAGGTGTCCGCTCTGGTGGCGAAGTGGGTCGCGAAGGTGGCCAAGGTGCTCACCGCTCTCGCGTCGAGCGTCAACCGGCTCCGTCCCATCCTCTCCCGCCTCGGCGAGCTCGTCGACACGTTGGAGGCGGTGCTGAAGAGCCTCCGGCGCACCCCCGGCGGGGGCCCCACGGGCCCGGACGTGCCGACCACCGGTCCTCGGGTCGACGGGCCACCAACGGGCGGCGGCGACGGACCCGGCGGCACCACGACAGGCCCAGGCAGCCCCGACGGGACGGGCGCTGGGCATCCCGACGAGACCGGTCCGGGCGGCTCCGCCACGGACGGCTCCGCCACGGACGGCTCCGCCACGGACGGCTCCGCCACGGACGGCTCCGCGACGGACGGCTCCGACGCGGACCCCGCCGGCCCGGATCCCGCCGACGCGGGGCCGGACCCGGCAGACGGGCCGGCACGGCCGGCCGACCAACCGGACCCGCAGACGTTTGCCAGCAACTCCGACGGTGCCGCGTGGGGGCGGGACACCTGGGCGCAGGCGCAGGCCGACCTCACCCCCGACCAGGGCGACGCGCTTCGGTGGTACACCGGTGAGAAACCGCCCGGAGCACCCCCGTGGCCACCGGACTACAAAGACATCAACGGGGCGCTACGCGGGCATTCGCCGATGAGCCCGGAGCTGTCCGAGGTCGTCACCCGCATCGACGAGTCGATGAACCTGCGCCCGGTGCCGAACGACGTGATGGTCACCCGGGAGACCGGCCTGAACGCCTTCGACCGCGACCCCGCGCAGCTCGTCGGCAGCACTCAGCACGAGCCGGCGTATTTGTCGACGGCGCTCGGCCCGGACCCCGACTTCGCCCCGCACAAACCGGTCGTCCTGCACCTGGAGGTGCCCGCCGGCACCCCCGCGATGTACGTTGACGGCGTCTCCGACTTCCCCGCCGAACGGGAGTTGCTGCTCGGTCGGGGGCAGACGTACGTCATCGACTCCGCCGACTACGACGCCGCCGGCCGCCTGCACGTCCGCGGCCGCATCGTCCCCGGCACGGGCAACTGAGAGGTGTCATGATCCGCGGCCCGATGTCGGAGGATCCGGAGTTCCGGACCGTCTCCGTGCCCGACAACTACCCGGACAGCACGACGTCGCCGATACGGGTTCTGCCGGTGCAGCTCGGCGGGCGGACCATCGGCTACCTCTGGGCGGCCGTCACCGACGACGCGGCCGGTTTCGTGGAACGCGCCGATGCCCGCCACGTCGGGCTGAACGCCGGCATCGGCTGGGTGCAGCGCATCCGCTGGGCGAAGGCCAACCAGGTGCGCCCGCTCCAGGTGCTGCGGCACTGGGCCGGCAAGCCGGAGCACGCGAAGGCCGGCTTCGTGCCGGACGTGGCCCCGCAGGAGACGCCGAGCCTGGCGGCGCTACGGGCGTACGCCCAGGGACCCGAGGCGTAGCAGGCGCGACACAAGCATCAGGCCAGCCGGCGAACCCCTCAGTGAGGGGAGCCGACTGGCCTGATGACAGAAGGGTGGAGCCGAGGGGACTCGAACCCCTGACCCCCACACTGCCAGTGTGGTGCGCTACCAGCTGCGCCACGGCCCCTTGCTGTCGTCCCGGTTGCCCGGGCACTGGGAAACTATACACATCCCGGCCGGCATGGTCATCTCGCGGGGTCCCCGCCCAACCAGGGTCAGTTGAGCGACACGTCAGGCGGGAAGTGGGCGACCGCGGCCATCATCCCGCCCTGCCGGCGCAGCACCATCGGCCACAGGTCGTCCGGCCGGTCGACGAAGGCGTCGCCGGGCAGCGCGTCCAGCAGGAACCACGATCCGTCGGCGATCTCCTGCTCCAACTGCCCGCTGCCCCAGCCGGAGTAGCCAGCAAAGACCCGGATGCCGCCGATGCTCTCCCGCAGCCGCTCCGGGTCGACCGAGAGGTCGATGGTGCCGACCGCGCCGGAGACCTGGTGGAAGCCCTTGAGCCGGCGCAGCGGGTGCCGCATCCGGGCGAGGCAGATGGCCGAGTCGGGCTGCACCGGGCCGCCCTCGAAGAGCACGGCCGGGTCGCGGGCGAGGTCGCTCCAGTCACCGAGCACCTCGGCGACCGGCACCTCGGTGGCCCGGTTCAGCACCACCCCGAGCGCGCCACCCGGCTCGTGGGCCACCAGCAGCACCACCGTCCGGTCGAAGTTCGGGTCCTTGAGCGCCGGAGTCGCGACCAGTAACCGTCCGGTCATCGTCTCCATGGCCCGCCCGCCGATCGCCTGGCCCTCTCCCTGCATCCCACCACCCGTCAACCGTGAGCCCGGGCCGGGAATCCGTCACCCACCGGATTTCCGCCGTGCACCGGGAACAGCCGCGCTGTCAACGCCATGCCTGGCACCATAGCCTGCGTCCCGGGTGCTGGCTAAGGTCTGACCGGCGGGTGATCGGACGGGCCGGCAATGTCATGGACAGTCGTGAAACGCCCGAAAAGCCCCTCGCATCCCGATAGATTCGGCAGGTCGGCCGACTACCGCCCTGTCGTCCCGGCAGCCCGCAGCGCGCGCCGCGACACGGAGGCAGGTGGCGATGGCAACGGTCCGGGACGCGACGTACGACGTGCTCCGCACCCTCGGCATGACCACCATCTTCGGCAATCCCGGATCCACCGAGGAACCGTTCCTGCGGGACTTCCCGACCGACTTCCACTACGTGCACGCACTGCACGAGGCGACCGCGGTCGCGATGGCCGACGGCTACGCCCAGGCGACGGGCGCGCCCGCGCACGTCAACCTGCACACCGCCCCGGGCACCGGCAACGGCATGGGCAACCTGGTCACCGCCTGGCACAACAAGACGCCGCTGATCGTCACCGCCGGTCAGCAGACGCGGGAGATGCTCCTGCTCGAACCCCGGCTGACCAACCGCCGGGCCGCCGAGCTCCCCCAGCCGTACGTCAAATGGGGTTACGAACCGGTCCGGGCGCAGGACATCCCGGCGGCGCTACTGCGCGCGTACGCGACCGCGATCCAGCCACCGGCGGGGCCGGTCTTCCTCTCCCTGCCGATGGACGACTGGGCCCAGCCGGCCGATCCGCCGCCCGCCCCGCGCTCGGTGGCCACCCGGTTCGCGCCGGACCCCCAGCGGCTGGACGAGTTCGCCCGGGTGCTGGCCGGCAGCCGGGACCCGGTGCTGGTGTTCGGGCCCGGGGTGGACCGGTCCGGCAGTTGGTCTACGGCGGTCGTGCTGGCCGAGCGGCTGGCCGCACCGGTCTGGTCGGCCCCGGCCCCGGAACGGGGTGTCTTCCCGGAGGACCATCCCCTGTTCCGCGGGGTCCTGCCGTTCGCGATCGGGCCGCTCGCCGAGGCGTTACGCGGACACGACACGGTGCTGGTGATCGGCGCCCCGGTGTTCCGCTACTACCCGTACGTCCCGGGCGAGCACCTGCCCGCCGGCACCCGCCTGCTGCACATCACGGACGACGCGGACGAGGCAGCCCGGGCACCCGTCGGGGACAGCCTGCTCAGCGATCCCGGACTGGCCCTGACCGCGCTGGTCGAGCGGGTGCCGGCCGCCGACCGTACGCCACCGACGCCCCGAACCGCGCCGGCGCCGCCGGAGATCACGACGCCGTTGAGCGCGGACGCCCTGTTCGCCACGTTGGCCGCGCACTGGCCGACGGACGGGGTGCTGGTCCAGGAGTCACCGTCCAACCTGGCCGCACTGCGCCGCCAGCTGCGGATCAACCGGCCGGCGTCGTACTTCACGATGGCCAGCGGCGGTCTCGGCTACGGCCTGCCGGCGGCGGTCGGGGTGGCGCTCGCCGAGCGGGACACCGGACGCGGCCGGCCGGTGGTGGCGGTGGTCGGCGACGGCTCGTTCCACTACTCGGTGCAGGCGCTCTGGACCGCCGCGCGCCTGGCACTGCCCGTGGTGGTGATCGTCCCGATCAATCAGCAGTACGCGATCCTCAAGGCGTTCGCCGAGCTGAAGGACACCCCGGGCGTGCCCGGACTGGACCTGCCGGGGCTGGACGTCACCGCGATCGCCGCCGGCTACGGCTGCCGCACCGAGGTGGCGGAGACACCCGACCAGCTCGGCGCGGCGCTCGCCGCCGGGCTGCGCGCCGACCGTCCCACCGTGCTGCCGGTGCCGATCAGCACCGAGGTGCCCAGCATCCTCTGACCGGCCGACGCGGTGTCAGCGCGGGGCGATCGTCAGCGGGCCGCCGGTGGCGACGTTCAGCACCGGCCGGTTGCCCAGCGGCGCGGCCAAGGTGACCGTGACCGGCTCCAACTTGAGCAGGTCGATGCAGACGCCGGTGGACCTGGTCACCGCGCCGCCCACCACCACCGCGTCCGGCCCTTCCCGCACCAGCGGGGTGATCCCGGTGTCGCAGGCTCCGACACCGAGCCGGACGGTCAGCCGCGCACCGTCCACCGCCGTCAGATCCTGGGCTGCCACCAGCCCGTCCGGGAGCGGCCGGGCCGGCGCGGTGGGCTCGGGGACTCCGACGATCGCCTGCGGCGCGACGGCGAGCCGGGCCACCGGAGTGGCCAACTCCTTCACGGTGAACAGCCAGGCCGGGACCTGCGCCTCGCCGCGGCTGGTGCGTACCGGCGCGGTGCCGAGCGTGACACCGGTGACGGTCAGCGGTAGGCAGGCGGTCAGCGGAGCGCTGCTGACCGCGCCGTCCGGTCCCGGTTCGACGGTGGGGCCGGGGGTCGGCCGTCCGGGCCGCTTCGGCCGCCCCGGGCACGGCAGCGGATCACCCTGGTCGAGCTGCCGGTACGCCTCGGCCGCGCTGACCAACGGCAGGGTCAGCGTGCCATCCGTAAACCGGATCTCGGCGCCGACCCGGGTGGGCGGGATCGGGACCTCCGCGCGGTACCAGCCGGCCCGGAAGGCCTGCTCGGTCTCCGGCGTGAAACGCGGGTCACCGGTGAGCACGGTCGGCCCTTCCAACGGGACGTACCCGGTGCGCCACTCCGGGCCGGGCCGCCACGCTTCGGTGACCTCGGTGGCACGCTGGTCGAACGCCTCCGAGCGGCCCGTCGGGGAGGACGGGCCGACGGCGGGGTCGGCGCCGGTCTCGGCGCAGCCCGCCGCGAGCACCAGCAGGGGCAGACTGAGCAGCAGGACCGTTCGACGCATCCCGGTTCGACGCGCCCGCCGACGGCCCGGTTCCCGCGCCGCCCAGCGACGATCTGGGCTCCAAGCCGATGGCCAGCAGCTCAACCGCCCAGCGGGTGCTCCGCCAGTCGGCGCAGTTCGCTGGCGGCGGCGTGCGCGTCGATGTCCCGCCCGCCGGTGGGACGGCCCGTGGTGATCGCGTCGGCGAGCGCCCGCAGCTCGGACGGGGGCAGGGTGGGCAGCCCCATGCCGCGCAGCGGAATGGTGACCCGCCGTCCGCTGTCCGGGTCGGTGGCCACGATGGTCGACGCCCCGCGCTCACGTACCCGCAGGTGGTCCTTCACCGTCCCGCGGTGCGGGACCATCCCTACGTCGATCCGAGCGGTGGCGAGGTCGACGGTGCGGCTGCCGAACGCGCCGCGCACCCGCACCCGGCTGCCGTCCAACCAGGCCGCCATGCGCAGCACCCGCAGCACGAGGAAGACGCCGAGCACGGCGAACGGCAGCCCGCACAGCCCGACGAGCGGCGAGACCGCACCCCCGCCGGAGTCTCGCAGCCCGGACGGCAGCATTCCGGGCGGCAGGTCTCGAGCCTCCTCGTAGGAGGCGAACCCGTCGCCCGGGCCCGTCAGCCGGCGCAGCAGCCCGGCGGCGACCAGCGGCAGCAGCACGAACGCCGCACCGACAGCCGCGAAGAGAATCCCCACCACCACCGAGAGCACGCGCTGACTGGGTGACGCGCCGACGGACAGTCGTAGCTTCTCGTTGGTCACAGCCGGCAGCGTAGGCGAGTCCCCAACACCGGCGGACCATGCCACCCGGCGGACCGTGCCACCCGGCGGCCGTGCCACCCCCACAGTGCGCCGGAGCGCTCCGGTGAGCCACCGCACGGGTCGGGCCAGCCACCGATCGTCTCGCCGCCGCCCTTTGCTCTGCTTACGCGGACGCAACGGCGAACGTCCGCTATCCGGACAGTCAATGTCGCGTGGGTTGAAGCAGAGCAAAGGTAGCGAGCTTGGTGGTCGCGGCGGCCGCGGAGACAGAGGGCGGCCGCGCTGGACGCGGACACAGAGGGCGGCCGCGCCGGACGCGGAGGTAGAGGGGGCGGCCGCTACCGGCGACGACGTGGAGGCGGGGATGCCAGCAGCGATGGCCCGGATACGACGATGCGCCCCGGCCGGTGGCCGGGGCGCATCGCTCGAGGTGGTGGAGGTGCCGGGAATCGAACCCGGGTCCTTCGCCGGTTTGTCAGGGCTTCTCCGAGCGCAGCTCGCTATGCCTCTACTCGGCCCCACCGCTCACGCGAGCAAGTTGGTGTGACGGGCCCAGTCGCTGATTAATCTCGCCGCACGGACCCCGCGACCGGGTCCGATTGGCCAGCCTCCTAGCTGATGCCGGCGACTGGGACGAAGGCGTTCCCAGGCCGACAGACTTAGCTACTCGCCTCAGGCGGCGAGAGCGAAGTCAGCGCGATTTTGCTTGGCGCTTATAAGTTTCCGACGACCGATTCTCGAGACGACGTCGGCTTCCTCGGCTCGCTTCCCCTGTCGCTGCGTACGAAGTCGAAACCAGTCACCCCCTCGACAGGCCGCCGATGTGGCGGCACTGACAAGACTAACGCCTGCCGCAACGGGATTCATCCCGAGCCCCGGGCCGGCGCGCCGACCAGGACAAACGAGACAAACTAGTCGTCCATTCCCTTGCCGCGCCGACCAGCGACCTTGGCGATCTCCCGGTCCGCGTCCCGCTTGGCGAGATCCTGGCGCTTGTCGTACGACTTCTTACCCTTGGCCAGGGCGATCTCCACCTTGGCCCAGCCGTCGGAGAAGTAGACCTGCAACGGGACGATGGTGAAGCCGCCCTCGCGGGTCTTGTTGAGCAGCCGGTCGATCTCGATCCGGTTGAGCAGCAGCTTGCGGGTACGCCGGGGCTCGTGGTTGGTCCAGGTGCCCTGGGTGTACTCCGGGATGTGCATCGAGTGCAGGAACAGCTCACCGTCGCGCTCCTGGGCGAACGCGTCCACCAGCGACGCCCGCCCGGCCCGCAGCGACTTGACCTCGGTGCCGGTCAGCGCCATGCCCGCCTCGTACGTGTCGAGGATCGAGTAGTCGTGGCGCGCCTTCTTGTTGGAGGCGACCACCTTGCGCCCCTTTTCCCGTGGCATCGGTGCCACCCCCTCTCCTGGCGTCCGCGACCGGGCTCACCCCGGCCGGACAACCGATCATGCTACCCGAATGACAAGGACCCTCCCGCGCCGTTTATTTCCGGCGGCGGGAGGGTCCCTGGGAGACCACGGGACGACCCGTACGGTGCCTAGACCCGCAGGTAGAAGCGCAGGGTGATCCAGGCGGTGCCGGCGCTGACCAGACCGCCGACGCCAGCCATCAGCGGGAAGATGAACAGGATGTCACCCCAGCTGATCGGCGAGAGCAGGCCCTGCAACGCGCTGAGTGACCCGTCGAAGAGCAGATACTTCGCCGCGATCAGAGCGACCAGACCCAGCAGCGAGCCGATCAGGCCGGCCACCACCGCCTCCAGCACGAACGGTGCCTGGATGAACCAGTTGGACGCGCCGACCAGCTTCATGACCGCGACCTCACGCCGCTTGCTGTACGCGGCCACCTGGATGGTGTTCGCGACGAGCAGCAGGGCGGCGATCGCCATGACGATGGCGGCAGCCAGGGCGATGTTCTGGATCGAGGTGAGGATGTTGAAGATCTTGTCCAGAAGTCGGCTCTGGTCGACGATCTCGTCGACACCCTCGGTGCTCTTGTACTGGTCGTAGATGTTCTTGTACTGCTCGGGGTTGTTCAGCTTGAGCCGGAACGACTCGGGCAGCTGGTCCGGCTTGACGGCGTTCACCAGGTCCGGCGCGTCCTGGTACATCGCCTTGAAGCGCTTGTACGCCTCGTCCTTGTTGACGTAGAGGACGTCCTTGACCAGCGGGTCGCTCTTCAGCTTGCCGTCCAGGTCGGTGCGCTGCTGCTCACTCACGTCCTGCTTCAAGAAGATCGAGACTTCGATGTTCTTGTAGTACAGGTCCTTCATGTCGTCGACCTGGCGGTACATCAGACCGCTGGCGCCGAGCATGGTCAGCGACACCGCCATCGTGATGATCATCGCGATGGACATGGTCACGTTGCGCCACAGTCCGACCAGTACCTCGGACAGGACGTATTTCAACCGCATCGGGATTTCCTCCGGGTCTCCGGCATGAGGTGTTCGTCGTCAAGCTGCGCAGGGGTGAAGCGCCGGCTCACCCGTAGACACCGCGGGCCTGGTCACGCACGATGCGGCCGCTCTCGATCTCGACCACGCGGCGACGCATCTGGTTCACGATGTTGGAGTCGTGGGTGACCATCACGACGGTCGTGCCGGTGCGGTTGATCCGGTCCAGCAGACGCATGATCTCGATCGAGGTGTCCGGGTCCAGGTTTCCGGTGGGCTCGTCCGCGAGCAGGATCAGCGGCCGGTTCACGAATGCCCGGGCGACGGCGACCCGCTGCTGCTCACCACCGGAGAGCTCATGCGGGTAGCGGTGCTCCTTGCCACCGAGCCCGACCAGCTCCAGCACCTCGGGCACGACCCGGCGGGCGACCGCCTTGGTCTTGCCGATCACCTCAAGGGCGAACGCCACGTTCTCGTACGCGGTGCGGTTCGGCAGCAGCCGGAAGTCCTGGAAGACGCAGCCGATCGAACGCCGGAAGTGGGGTCGCTTCCAGGAGCGCATCGAGGTGACGTCCTTGCTGTTGACGATGACCCGCCCCTTGTTGGGGGCGACCTCGTGCAGCAGCATCTTGATGATCGTGGACTTGCCGGAGCCGGATGGACCGATGAAGAAGACGAACTCGCCCTTCTCGATCGAGACGGACACGTTGTCGAGCGAAGGCCGGGACGCCTTCGGGTACGTCTTCGTCACTTGCTCAAGCTGAATCACGGGTCGTGAGTCTACGCGGTGTAACGACAGAGCCAAGCCCCACGCCCCGCAGTTGCGGCACAGGTTCTCAATTCAGGCCTTCACCAGGAGATCGACGACGCGCTCCGCCCACGTACGGTTACGCACCGTCGCCAGCGAGTTGGCGCTGCTTGCGCCAACGGATGCCCGCCTCGATGAAACCGTCCAACTCGCCGTCGAAGACCGCGCTCGGATTGCCGGTCTCCTGCTCGGTTCGGAGATCCTTCACCATCTGATACGGGTGCAGGACGTACGAACGCATCTGGTCGCCCCACGAGCCGGCGGCGTTCTCCTTGAGCCCCTCCAGCTTGGCCTGCTCCTCCTGGCGCTTGCGCTCCAACAGTCGAGCCTGGAGCACCCGCAGCGCGGAGGCCTTGTTCTGCAGTTGGGACTTCTCGTTCTGGCAGGTCACCACGATGCCGGTGGGGATGTGGGTGAGCCGGACGGCCGAGTCGGTGGTGTTGACGCTCTGCCCGCCCGGGCCGGAGGAACGGTAGACGTCGACGCGTACCTCGTTCTCCGGGATGTCGATGTGGTCGGTCTGCTCGGTGACCGGCAGGACCTCGACGCCCGCGAAGCTGGTCTGCCGGCGGCCCTGGTTGTCGAACGGGCTGATCCGGACGAGCCGGTGGGTGCCCGACTCGACGCTGAGCGTGCCGTACGCGTAGGGCACCTTGACCGCGAAGGTGGCCGACTTCAGGCCCGCCTCCTCGGCGTACGAGGTCTCGTAGACCTCGGTCGGGTAGCCGTGCCGCTCCGCCCAGCGCAGGTACATCCGCAGCAGCATCTCGGCGAAGTCCGCCGCGTCCACGCCACCCGCGCCCGCCCGAATGGCGATCAGCGCCTCCCGGGAGTCGTACTCACCGGAGAGCAGGGTGCGGACCTCCATGTCCTGGATGGCCTTGGTCAGCCCGGTGATCTCCGACTCGACCTCGGTGAGCACACCCGGGTCGGATTCGGCTTCAGCCAGCTCCAACAGCACCTGGGCGTCGTCGAGCTGGGAGCGCAGGCTGCCCAGCTTGCTGATCTCGCCATTGACGTACGACAGCTGCGAGGTGACCTTCTGAGCCTTGGCCTGGTCGTCCCACAGGTCGGGGGCGGACGCCTCCTGCTCGAGCCGAGCCTTGTCCTCGTGCAGCCGGTCGAGGTTGAGGACGGCCTCGATGTTTCGCAGGGTCGCGTCGAGGTCCTTGAGCTGTTCGGCGTAATCGGCAGCGGTCACAACAGGTAAGCGTACTGTGTCACCCGACGGGAGCGGTCTTCAGCCAGGACAGGGCCGCCTTGTGGTAGGCGACGGCGAACTCCAGGGCGCTGGCGTCGTACGTCTCGCCTTCTCGTTTGGCGTTCTTGACCTGCTCCCGGACCTGCGCCAGGGCCTCGGTGTGGTACTCGTTGGCGGAGGCGTACAGGCCCTTGAGCTGGCTGGCGGAGTGCAGGTTGCCGAAGGCCATCCGAAGCGCTATCGGGTTGCGGATGGTGTCCCGCCCCGGGTTCTCCGCCAACCAGCGGGTGAATGTCCGTTTTCCGCTGGCGGTGAGCGCGTACGGCTGGCTCATCCGCGGCCCGGGCTTGCCGAGCCGTACGTAACCCCGCTCGGCCAGCACCGGCAATTCCCGGTAGACCTGACTGCGGGTCATCGACCAGTAGGGCGCCAGCCGGCGCTCGGCGGCGGCCATCAACTGACCGCCCGTCATGGGGCCCTCGTGGAGCAGCCCGAGCAGGGCTGCCGCTGTGGGGTTGACTCCGGAATCCGCCATGGCCGTTACGCTGCCACTTTGCGCTCCCGGCGTCCAGGATTTGGCAGTTTGCCACCCGACAGGTCTTCCTATGTGCACTGTCGGCGGCAGACAGTCCGTTGAGGACTATCGATGAATTGGGCCAATCGGCCGACCACCGGCGGCGCCACGCGCGCCGCCGGCGGCCGTCGAGCGTCACCCCATGTGGGGGTACGTGTGGTCGGTCGGTGCCACGAAGGTCTCCTTGATCGTCCGCGGCGACACCCAGCGGACCAGGTTGAGCCAGGAGCCCGCCTTGTCGTTGGTGCCGCTGGCCCGAGCGCCACCGAAGGGCTGCTGCCCGACCACGGCACCGGTCGGCTTGTCGTTGATGTAGAAGTTGCCGGCCGCGTAGCGCATCCGCTCACCCACCGCGTCGATCACCCGGCGGTCGGTGGCGAACACCGACCCGGTGAGGGCGTACGGGGCGATCGACTCGGCCTGCGTGACCACCTCGTCGAAGCGGGCGTCGTCGAAGACGTGCACGCCCAGGATCGGCCCGAAGTACTCGGTCGTGAAGGTCTCGTGGGCAGCGTCCGAGCACTCGAAGAGCGTCGGCCGGACGAAGTACCCGACCGAGTCGTCGGCGGTGCCGCCGGCCAGCACCCGACAGGAGTCGTCGCCGCCGATCAGCTCCAGCGCCGCGGTGTGCCGGGCGAACGCCTTGTCGTCGATCACCGCGCCACCGAAGTTGCTGAAGTCGGTCACGTCGCCGTACGTCAACGAGTCGGCGGTGGCGGCGAGCCGGTCGCGCAGCCCACCCTCCCAGAGCGAACGCGGCACGTACGCCCGCGAGGCCGCCGAGCACTTCTGGCCCTGGTACTCGAAAGCGCCGCGGATCAGCGCGGTGTGCAGGGCGTCCACGTCGGCGCTGGTGTGCGCGACCACGAAGTCCTTGCCGCCGGTCTCGCCGACCAGGCGCGGGTAGCCCCGGTAGCGGCTGATGTTGTCGCCCACGGTCCGCCACAACTGCTGGAAGACCTTGGTCGAGCCGGTGAAGTGGATGCCGGCCAGGTCCGGGTCGGCGAGGACGACGTCGGAGACCTCCTCGCCCCGGCCGGTGACCATGTTGATCACACCGGGCGGCAGGCCAGCGGCCTCGAACAGCCGCATGGTGAAGTGCGCGGCGAACTGCTGGGTCGGGCCCGGCTTCCAGATCACCGTGTTGCCCAGCAGGGCCGGCGCCGAGGGCAGGTTGCCGGCGATGGCCGTGAAGTTGAACGGGGTGACCGCGTAGACGAAGCCCTCCAGCGGGCGGTGGTCGAAGCGGTTCCAGACCCCCGGCGAGGAGGCCGGCTGCTCCTCGAGCAGGCGCCGGGCGAAGTGCACGTTGAACCGCAGGAAGTCGATGAACTCGCAGGCCGCGTCGATCTCCGCCTGGATCGCGGTCTTCGACTGGCCGAGCATCGTGGCGGCGTTCAGCGTGTCCCGCCAGGGGCCGGCGAGCAGTTCGGCGGCACGCAGGAAGATCGCGGCGCGCTCCTCGAACGGCAGTGCCCGCCACATCGGGGCGGCGTCCTTGGCCGCCTTGATGGCGGCGCGGGCGTCGTCGTGGGTGGCGTGCGCGGTCACGCCCAGCACGTGCGCGTGCCGGTGCGGCTGCACGACGTTGATGGCGTCACCGGCGGCCATCCGCTGCTCGCCACCGATGGTCATCGGCAGGTCGATGCGCTCGGCGGCGAGCTCGGTCAGCCGCCGCTGGAGCCGGTCCCGGTCGGGGCTGCCCGGCTCGTAGTTGCGAACCGGCTCATTGCGCGGCTCGGGTACGGAGAACACGGCGTCCATCAAAGGCTCCTGGCGATCTCGACTGCAGTGGCGAAACCGGACCCGCGGGCGCCGACCGGACAGTCGGACACCGGACGCCGCACGGGAGGGCCGAGCAGCGGCGGGACCTCCTGCGATTGTTCCATGCGGGGGTCTCCGCCTCACCTGCACCACCGCCCCGAACCAAGGACCGCCCCGCCCATCCTCTCCTTACCGACCGGGTCCGGACCGCCGACCCGACCGGGCAGCGGGCACCCGTCCGGCGCAGGGGCCGGTCGGTCGTAACGACAGCGGTCGTCCCGGGGCGGCGGGATGCGCGGCGGGCCCGCGTACCCTGAATGGTCGGTGACCTGCCGCCTCGAAGGGGAGACGATGACCAAGCAGCCCGGCCGCGTCCCGGCCGCGGAGTCGGACGAGCCTGCGGTCGACGCGGCCGTCCCCGACGGCGGGCCGACGCCCGCGCCCTGGGCGGCGGTGCTCGCGCTACTGGCGCTCGGTTGGCTGGGTGCCATGCTCTGGTCGACCCGCGAGGCGATCACCTCAGCGGCGGCTGGCATCACCGCGATCAGCCTCTCCGCGTTCGCCCTGCCCGGTGTCATCTCGGCCGCGCTGGTGGCTGGGGCGTCCACCGCCCTGGCCGGCGGCAACCTGCTGGCCCGGCGGTACGGCGACCGGGCCACGCTGCGCTTCGTCGGGGCGATCGGCGCGGGGATGGTGGTCGGGCTGGCAGCCGCGTTGGCCATCAACCTCACCTACTTCGACACCTCGACCACCAACGTCATCGCCGGCACCACCGCGGCTGCGGCGATCATCGGTGGCGCGGTCGCCGGCGCGCGGACGGCGCCGGCGGTCGGTGCGGTGGCCGCCGCCGCGCTGGGCACGCTGATCTTCGTGGTCGCGTTCAGCCCCGCCCGGGACCCGCTTTTCGACCTGTTTGGCGCGGGCGACACTCAGGAGTCGCTCGTCAACGCGGCGAAGTGGGTGTCGCGCACCGAATCGCTCATCGCGGGGCTGCTCGCCGGGCTGCTCGCCTTCGGCTACCTGCGCTGGGCGCGTCGACGGGCCGTCCGCCACGATCCCGCGTCGCCGGAGCTGCGCTGGCCGGCCTACCTGCTCGCCGGCGCCGGGCCGGGGCTCCTCCTGCTGCTCGCCGAGGTGATCATCCGGATCGGCGGCCGGTCGCTGCTGGACCTGGCGAGCGCGCTCAGCGAGGCGGACTCGGTGGCGCAGACCTCGCTGGGCACGTCGCGGGTCGACAACGGCATCTGGGTGCTGTTCGTGGGGGCGCTGACGGCGCTCATCGCGTTCGGCCGCACGCTCGGTCCGGCCCACGCCGACGACGAGCCCGCCGATACCGAGCCTGCGGAGACCGCCGACGACGAGCCTGCGGGCGCTGACCCGACCGCGGCGGACCCGGCCCGCTGACCGCAGCCGGTCGGCGATCCGCTCAGCTGGCGGCGCGTAGCAACAGGTCCAGCTCCGTGATGTCGTACCACTCCAGCTCGTGGTCCTCGGCGCCATCGACCGTGAACTGGGCGTCCGGGTCGCCCGCGGCGGCCTCGGCCACCACGTCGGCCGCCGCCGCGACCTCCTCGACGGCGTCCGCGCCGTCCACGTGGATCGCCGCCACGGCGCCCACCGGCACACCGTCCGCCAACGTCACCGTGCTGGATCCCAGCTCCCCGTCGCCACGGCCGAGCGCGCTCGACGGCAGGTCCGCCGAGACCACGACCCGGCGGCGGGGTGCCGTCGCATCGGCCCGGAGCAGGTGCAGGGCGTCCTGGGCGGCCCGGGTGAAGGCGACGTACTCCAGCTCCTCCTCGTCGCCCTCGGCGTACCACTCGCGCAGCGCCGGGGTCACCGCGTGCGCCTGAGCAGCGGGCAGCCCCTGCTCACGTAGCTGGACCAACATCGGTACGGTCGCTGGCACGTACACCCGGACAAGCTCCTCGGTCACCGGTCGTCTCCCCGCTCAGGTCCTCCACCGGCGGCCGCCGGCCCGGGCGCAGATCATGCCGCACGCCGTGACCGTCATACACCCGGCCTCCGGCCGGTGGAAGTTACCCCGCCGGTGTGTCCGCCGCGCCTGACTCGCTCGGGTCTTGGGCGGCCGGGGCCATCGGTGGCAAACTGAGGCAAACGACATCAACCCCGGGAGTTTTCGTGGAGCCGAGGTTCCTGCTGCTCTCCGACGTCGCCGCCGAGCTGAACGTGTCGGACTCGCAGGTCTACCACATGGTGCGCAGCGGCGAGCTGCCGGCGATCAAGATCGGTGGGCGCGGGCAGTGGCGGGTCGAGCGCGCTCGGCTGGAGGAATACATCGAGCGAAAGTACGCCGAGACCGCCGACTGGGTGCGGATCAATCCACTCACCGACCGCGACCCGGAGTAGCGTTCCCGCGCCTCTCTGCCATTGACCGGGGCTGTTCCATCGCTCAGAATCGGAGTTGTCGAAGGCAAACGTAGGTAAACACAAGATCAAGGGGGCCAAGATGAGCCAGCCGCGACCAGGTTCATCCCGTCCAACCGTGCGGCTGCGCCCCGTCCCGCCCATCGACCCGCCCTACGCGGACGAGGTCGACGGGACGTACTGGTCGACGCCGGCCCACGGCCAGCTCGCCCTGGACCTGTTCGCCTCGACCCGGCCAGACCCGATCCGGCCGCCGGAGCGCCGCGCCGCCCTCCGGCGGGTGCCCACCCGACCCGGCACGCACCCCGGCGCGCCGAAACGGCCCGTGACCACGCCGGAGCCGACCCGGGCGGCGCACCGCTTCGTCGGCACCTGCCTCGAGGTCACCAACGGCTACCGCTCGCCAGCGCAGTTACGGCCGCTCCTCGACCCGGCCCAGGCCGGCGAGCTACTGACCGAGCTGGCCAGGGCCACTGAGCGGGCCGCCGGGGCCGGCACTCCCGGACGGACCGGACCGACCGGCGGCGCCGGGCGGGCGAACGCGGCCCTTGTTGCCGGCCGGCCCGGAGCAGCTGGAGCGGTCGACAACGCCGGACGGGCCAGAGCGGCCGGTGTTGCCGGACGGTCAGGAGCGGCCGGTGCCGGACGGCCCGGAGCAGCCGGTGTTGCCCAACGGGCGGGAGCGCCCGAGGCCTCTGGGGTGCCCCGGCGTCGCGCGGCGCGGCCGGTGGTTCGGCTGCGCCTGCTGCGGGTCTGCGAGCCCCGGGAGGCCGCGGTGGAGGTGGCCGCGGTCTTCACCGGCGCGGGCGGGTGCAGCTGGGCAATGGCGCTGCGTCTGGAGCACCGCCGAGGCCGCTGGCTCTGCACCGCCTTGCAGGTCCTCTGAACCGCACAGACGACCAGGGCGCGTTCGGCTCGGTTTCGAGGAAATCGGGTCATCGAGAGGCCGTTGATACCCCGACCCGCAGGGGATCGAGTTGATCAATTGCTGGTGCCGGGTTGCGCGCTCGGGGTGGAGACACGGACGGGCCCCGGCCGATTGGCCGGGGCCCGTCAGGTGCTGTCTGTCGGTCAGTTGCCGCCGTTAGGCGCGCCGTGGCAGCGCTTGTACTTGCGACCCGAGCCACACGGGCAGGGCGCGTTGCGGGACGGGCCCTCCGCCTGGTTCGCCTCCGACCGACGCGCGCCGGGCGACGGAACCGCCGGGCCGCTCAGACCGGAGGCCGGCCGCTGCGGGGCGGACGGCGCGGTCCTGCCCGGCGCCGCCGGGGCACCCGAGGCCGGTCGGCCCAGACCCAGCGCCGGAGCCTGCTGCTCGGCCTGCTCGACGGCCACCGCACCCGGGCTGGCCTCGCCATCGATGGTGGGAGCGGAATATTGCAGGCCCTGTCGCTGCGGCGCGCGGTTGAGACCCTTGGCGCGGATCTCCACCGGCTTGTCGAGCAGCGTGACCTCTTCCGACTCCGGGTCCGCCTCGGGCTCGGTGACCTGGACGTCCATGTTGTAGAGGAAGCCGACCGTCTCCTCCTTGATGCCGTCCATCATGGTGGCGAACATGTCGAAGCCCTCGCGCTGGTACTCCACCACCGGGTCGCGCTGCGCGTACGCACGCAGGTTGATGCCCTCCTGGAGGTAGTCCATTTCGTAGAGGTGCTCGCGCCACTTGCGGTCGATCACCTGGAGCAGCACCATCCGCTCGAGCTGGCGCACCCCCTCGGCGCCGAGCTGCTCCTCGCGCCGGTCGTACGCGGCGTTCGCGTCCTCCTTGAGCCGGGCGACCAGGAAGTCGGCGTCCATGCCGGCCCGTGAGCCGCCGGCCTCCTCCTCCAGCTCCTCGATCGTCAGAGCGACCGGGTAGAGCTGCTTGAGGCTGGACCAGAGCTGCTCGAGATCCCAGTCCTCGCCGTACCCGTCGGAGGTGGCGCCCCGCACGTACGCCTCGACCGTCTCGTCGATCATGCCGCGGACCTGCTCGGACAGGTCTTCGCCGTTGAGCACGCGGAGCCGCTCGGCGTAGACGACCTGGCGCTGCTTGTTGAGCACCTCGTCGTACTTGAGCACGTTCTTGCGGATCTCGGCGTTCTGGCCCTCGATCTGGGCCTGGGCGCTCTTGATCTGCCGGGTGACCATCTTCGACTCGATGGGCACGTCCTCCGGGATGTTGAAGCGGTCCATGACCGCCTCGACCGCGCCGGCCCGGAAGCGCCGCATCAGCTCGTCCTGCAGCGACAGGTAGAAGCGGGACTCGCCCGGGTCACCCTGCCGGCCGGCGCGACCCCGCAGCTGGTTGTCGATCCGCCGGGACTCGTGCCGCTCGGTGCCCAGCACGTACAGGCCGCCAGCGGCGGTCACCTCGTCCGCCTCGGTGTCGCAGGCCTGCTTCCAGTTGGGCAGGACCTCCTCCATCGCCTTGGCGTAGCCTTCCTCGTCCTCCGCAGGGTCGAGGCCGCGCTGGCGCAGCTCGTTCGCGGCGAGGAACTCGGCGTTGCCGCCGAGGAGGATGTCGGTGCCGCGGCCGGCCATGTTGGTGGCCACGGTGACCGCGCCCTTACGCCCGGCCTGGGCGACGATCTCGGCCTCCCGGGCGTGGAACTTGGCGTTCAGCACCGAGTGCGGGATGCCGCGTCGACGCAGCAACTGAGAGAGGATCTCGGAGTTTTCCACCGAGACCGTGCCGACCAGCACCGGCTGGCCCATCTGGTGCCGCTCGGCGATGTCCTCGATGACGGCGTTGAACTTGGCCTTCTCCGTCTTGTAGATCACGTCCGGACGGTCCTCACGGACCATCGGACGGTGGGTCGGGATGCTCACCACGCCGACCTTGTAGACCTTGTTGAACTCGCCGGCCTCGGTCTGCGCCGTACCGGTCATGCCGGACAGCTTGTTGTAGAGGCGGAAGTAGTTCTGGAGGGTGATGGTGGCCAGGGTCTGGTTCTCCTGCTTGATCTCCACCCCCTCCTTGGCCTCGATCGCCTGGTGCATGCCCTCGTTGTAGCGGCGGCCATGCAGGATGCGGCCGGTGAACTCGTCGACGATCAGGACCTCGCCATCGCTGACGATGTAGTCCTTGTCGCGCTTGTAGAGCTCCTTGGCCTTGATGGCGTTGTTGAGGTAGCCGACCAGCGGAGTGTTCACCGACTCGTACAGGTTGTCGATGCCGAGCCGGTCCTCGACCTTGGCGACGCCCCGCTCGGTCACCGCGATGGTGCGCTTGGCGTGGTCGACCTCGTAGTCGCCCTCACCGTCGGTGCCGGGCTGGAGCCGGGCCACCACGCCCGCGAACTCGCCGTACCAGCGGGCCGAGTGCTCGGCCGGGCCGGAGATGATCAGCGGGGTGCGTGCCTCGTCGATCAGGATCGAGTCGACCTCGTCGACCACCGCGAAGTTGTGCCCGCGCTGGACCAGCTCGTCCTGCGACCAGGCCATGTTGTCGCGCAGGTAGTCGAAACCGAACTCGTTGTTGGTGCCGTAGGTGATGTCGCACTCGTACGCGGCACGGTGATCGGTGGCCGGTCGGTTGGGCAGCACCACGCCGACGGTCAGCCCGAGGAACTCGTGCACGCGACCCATCCAGGCCGCGTCGCGCTGGGCGAGGTAGTCGTTGACCGTGACCACGTGCACGCCATCGCCGGAGAGCGCGTTGAGGTAGACGGCCATGACCGAGGTCAGCGTCTTGCCCTCACCGGTCTTCATCTCGGCGATGTTGCCGAAGTGCAGCGCCGCGCCGCCCATCACCTGGACGTCGTACGGGCGCTGGCCGAGCACCCGCGCGGACGCCTCGCGGGCCACCGCGAACGCCTCCGGCAGCAGATCGTCGAGGGTCTCGCCGTCAGCGAGCCGCTCCCGGAACTGCTCGGTCATGCCGCGCAGCTCCTCGTCGGTGAGGTTGACGTAGTCGTCCTCGATCGAGTTGACGGCGTTGGCGATCGCCTTGAGCCGGCGCACCATACGGCCCTCGCCCGCGCGAAGGACCTTTTCCAGAATCGACACGGATCAACGCTCCCCTAGACGGTCTCGAACCATCGTAGGCGCTCCGTCGGCGCGATGGTCACTGGTGGCGGTGGTCCGCTCCGCCGAACCCGACATAACGTGCGCCCGAGGCGGGGACCGGTGGTTATCTGGTTACGCCGTCGGCGAACGTTCCGGCACGATGCACGGGTGGAGCCTGTGGAGATCATCGAGGACGGCCTGCTGCTGCGACCCTGGCGGGAGACCGACGCCGACGCGGTACACCGCGCTTGCCAGGACCCGGACATCCAGCGCTGGTTGACCGTACCGCGCCCATACCTCCCGGAACACGCACACGGGTTCGTCACCGAGCTGAGTGGGCGGGCCTGGGCGCAGGGCACCGGAGCGCCGCTCGCGGTCTGCGACGCGGCCACCGGCGAACTGCTCGGCTCCTCCGGGCTGGTCGTGATCGACACCGCCCGCTCCGGCGAGATCGGCTACTGGACCGCCCCGTGGGCGCGCGGCCGTGGGGTGGCCGTCCGGGCGGCCCGGGCGGTGGCCCGCTGGTCCTTCGACACTCTCGGGCTGCGGCGGCTGGTCTGGCAGGCGGAGGTGGGCAATCACGCCTCCCGCCTGGTCGCGCTCCGTGCCGGGTTCCGGATCGAGGGCGGGCTGCGGTTGGCCGACCCGCCGCCGGGCGGTCGTTCGGACGGGTGGATCGGTTCGTTGCTGCCCGGCGAGGTGTCCGACCCGGGGTCGGCCGGGCCGGCCGGTCCGGGCACCCTGGCTGCTCGGCGGGCCGCCGTCTTCGGCCGCCCGCAGCCGATCCTGTTCGCCACCACCAAGGCCGGCGAACTGCGGCTGCGGCCGATGGAGGAGCAGGACCTGGACGCGGTGACGGAGACCTGCCGAGACCCGGAGACCGCTCGCTGGACCACCGTGCCGACCCCGTACGAGCGGGCCGACGCGCAGTGGTATCTGGGCTTCAGCCAGGGCGCCTGGGCCCGGGGCGACGCCGCCTGCTGCGTGATCGCCGACCCAGACGACCGGTACGTGGGCTCGGTCGACCTGCGCCTGTCCCCCGCCGATCCGCTGGTGGCCGACGTGGGCTTCATGACGGCTCCGGCGGCTCGGGGTCGGAGCTACATGCCGGCCGCGCTGGTCGCGCTGAGCGCCTGGGGCTTCACGACGCTGGGGCTGGCCCGGATCGAGTGGAAGGCGAACGTGGGCAACACGGCCTCCCGGCGGGTGGCCGAGAAGGCGGGCTTCACGTTCGAGGGGATCGTCCGGTCCGGCGTGCAGCACCGGTCCGAACGCCTCGACGCCTGGGCGGGTGCGCTCCTCGCCGAGGACCTGACGTGATCCCGCAGCAGGTCGTCGAGGCGCACGGGGTCCGGCTGCGCCCGTTCCGCGCCGACGACACCGCCGACGTGGTGGCCGGCTGCGCTGATCCGCTCACCCAGCGGTTCATCCCGGCCCTGCCAAGCCCGTACACCGAGACCGACGCCCGCTTCTGGATCGACGCGGGCGCCCCGGCGGCCTGGACCGGCGGCGGCGCCGCGTACGCCGTCGCGGACCCGGCCACCGACCGACTGCTCGGCGCGGTGGGGTTGAGCAACCCGGTGCCCGCGCGGGGCCAGGCGGAGATCGGCTACTGGGTGGTGCCGGCGGCGCGTGGGCGCGGGGTGGCCAGCGCGGCCACCCGGGCGCTGAGCGAGCAGGCGTTCGCCACCGGAACGCTCCGGCTGGAGTTGCTGACCCATGCGGAGAACGGGCCGAGCCAGCGGGCGGCGCTGGCCGCCGGTTTCCGGCACGAAGGGGTACGCCGGTCGGCCGGCCCCGGCCGCGACGGCGGCCGGGAGGACCTGCTGGTCTGGGTACGCCTCGCCGACGATCCGCCCGGCCCGGCGGCCCGCCTGCTGCCCGACCTGCCGGACGGGGTGCTCACCGATCAGGTGGTGGCGCTGCGCCGGCTCGCCCCGGACGACGCGGAGATGATGTACCGGCTGCACAGCCGGCCGGAGGTGGTGGCGAACCAGGCGCCGCCGGTGCCGCCCGAGTGGGCCGCGATCGAGCGGCGCTGCCGGCTCGCGGAGAGCGGCTGGTTGACCGGGGACATCGCCCGGCTGCTGATCACCGACGTGGCCAGCGGTGAGCCGGTGGGCAGTTGTGGGCTGTCGTTCACCGACGTGGCCAGTGGCGAGGCGTCGGTGGGCTACGCGTTGCTGCCGGCGTGGCGAGGCCAGGGGTACGCCACCCGCGCCGTCCGGCTGCTCGCCACCTGGGCCTTCGGGCCGGCCGGCATCGCCCGGCTGACCGCCGGCACCGTGCCGGACAATGTCGCCTCGCACCGCGTGCTCGAACGGGTCGGCTTCCAGCGGGAGGCCCTTCAGCGCTCCCGCCTGCCCGGCCTGGACGGCACCCGCCTGGACGACCTGACCTTCGCCCTGCTCCCCGCCGAACTCCGCTGACCGACCAATGGAGCTGTGGTGGGTCTTCCCCACCACAGCTCCATGGTCAACGCGGGTCGGGGCCCGGGTTACCTGTCGAGGGAGATGATGCCGTAGTCGTAGGCGTGCCGGCGGTAGACGACGCTGGGGCGGCCGGACTCCTTGTCCTGGAACAGGTAGAAGTCGTGGCCAACCAGTTCCATCTCGAACAACGCGTCGTCGACGGTCATCGGTTCCGCCGGATGCACCTTCTCCCGGGCGATGTGCCAGGGCTGCTCGTCGTGCTCCTCCTCGACCCGCTCCGCCAGGGCGGTGCCGGCGCGGGCACCGTCGCCGTTCGCACTGAGCGGGGTGGCCACCAGGTCCGCGACCGGGAGGTCGGCGGTGGCGGCGGCGACGGAGAGCGGTGCGTGCCGACCTCGGTGTACGCGGCGACGGTCGGCCGCGCGGCGCAGCCGGGTGTCGAGCTTCGCGATGGCCGCGTCGAGCGCGCTGTAGAAGTCGTTCGTGCAGGCCTCGGCCCGGATTACCGGGCCCCGGGAAACGCAGGTGATCTCCACCCGCTGGCAGTGGTCGGCTTGGCGCGGATTGCGCTCGTGAAACAGCTCGACATCGACACGAATGAGTTTGTGGTCGTAGCGTTCGATCTTTGCGAGTTTCTCGGCTACGTGCACCCGGTAATGGTCCGGCACTTCGACGTTACGGCCCTTGACCACGATGTCCACGTGACCTCCCTTGTTCGGATGGTCTTCGATCCGGTAACCCGATCGTGCGCCGTGGGGAGCCCCGCTGGCGTCGACCGGCTAATACGGTTACGCCTCCTCTCACCGCCGGGGTGGGTGGAACGACCTCCTACCCCCGACAGCAAAACGCTAACTCCAGTTCGCCCGGCAGTCACCCCATGTTGCCGAGAACGCCCAGGATTTTTCGCACCTCATACACCAAGGGGTGAAACGGAAACACGAAGGGTTACGAATGGTGTCGTTTCTCGGTCGCCGCGAGTACCGCCGCGACGCCCGGTGCACGCCCCGTCGCGGCCAGCACACGGGCCGCCGCGGCCAGGGTGACCCCGGTGGTGACGATGTCGTCGAGCAGCACCACGAACCGCTCACCGCCCGCGACGGGCGTACCGGAACGGGGCCGGAACGCCGCCTCGGCCGCGGCCGCCCGGCCGGCGCTGTCCAGCGTCACCGAGTCGGGCCGGGGCAGCGCGCGCAGCGGCCGGTACACCCGCACCGGCCAACCTCCCCGACTGAGCCGGGCGGCGCACTGCCGGGCCAGCCGACCCAGGTGGTCGCCGTACCGGGCCCGGGCCGCCGCCGCGGTGTCCGGCACCGGCACCAGCGCCAGTGGGCGCACCCCACCGACCGCTGCGGCGACGACCTCGGCGAGCAGCGCGCCGAGTGGGCGGGCCAGCCCGTGCCGGCCGTGCTCCTTGTACGCGAGCAGCGCCTCACGCAGCGGGCCGGCGTACGGGCCGAGGGCGGCGCATGGCGGCAGGCCCACCGGAGCGGGAGTGGGTTGCACCGGTCGGGGCCGCAGCGCGCTCAGCGCCGTCACGCAGGCGGGGCAGACCCCGTGCCGGAGGCCGGGTCGGCGCTCCCGACAGCCCGCGCAGTCGGCCGGCAGCACCAGGTCGCCGAGGTCCGCCCAGAGCCCGCGCACGGCGTCAGTAGAGGAAGAACGGGGCCGACGGGTTGCCTGGGCGGACCCCGGCCGGCGGTGGGTTGATGTTCAGCACCTGTTCGGGTCGGATCCGGTCGAACGGGCTGCTGCGGTACGCCACCCCGTTCGCCTCGTACATGAGGGCCCCGCTGGGCAGCGACACCGTCCGGTTGGCCGGGTACGCCGACAGGTGGGTCACCTTGGCACCCACGTCGGTCTTCAACGGCGTCTCCATCGCGCCGTCCACGCTGATCTCGTAGATCGCCGGTTTGCCGGCCGACCCGGCCAGCACCAGCCGATCCTCGCCGACCCAGTCCACGGCGCTGAGGCTGGTCAGCGAGGTCACCACCTGCCGGAGCGGGCCGATGGAGACACCCCCGTCCAGGTTGACGGCCGCGACGTAGAGCCGACCGCCGGCGATCAGGGCGGCCCGCTGGCCATCCAGCGAGGTGGCCACGGCGGTGACCTCGACCGAGGGCAGGTTGATCGGCACCGGGTACATCATGGCGGCCTGGTCGAAGCGGTAGAGCTGCCCGTCGGCCACGACCAGGCCCTGGGCGGGGCGGTCGTCGACCGTACGCAGCCACACCGGGCGGCTGATCGAGGCGTACTCCGTCCTGCCGCTGAGCACGGCGACCGGTACGACGCCGGCACCGACCGCGAGTCGTTGACGGCCCTTGCCGCCGGCCACCACCATGGCGGCGAGGATCCTGCCGTCGGACCGACCGAACCCGGCGGAGACGATGTTGCGGTTGGTCGCGGGCACCAGCGGCATCGCGCCGCTGGGCTCGCCCGCGAAGTCCAGCGGATGGATGCTGCCCTCGTACACACAGAACCGTTGCGGGCTCTCGGTGCCGGGGTAGAGCGGCTTCGCCTCCCGGCGCGCGCTCAGGTCCTGTACGGGCTGCGCGTTGTTGCGGATCTTGAGCTCCAGCTCGCCCCGCAGGTCGCCCAGCGACCAGGCGATCTGGGTGATCAACTGGTCGATCCGGGTCTGGTCTTCGCCGGACATGTCCAGGTTGACCTCCCACCGGTTGTTCGCGCCGGTGGCGTTGTTGATCAGCTCAGTGCGGTCGGGCAGCCCGACGACCCCGGGGCGCAGCCAGTCGGACGGCCCGGCGACGAGCCACTTCACCACCTCGTTGACCCGGCGCTCGCTGGGCACCGCCTGTGGCAGGTAGCGCTGGTCGGGCACCAGTCGAGTGCGGTCGGAGTTCCAGAAGTAGATCGTCTCTTCCTGGTAGTACTGCTGGAGGGCGACGTCACTGAGCAGCAGCACGTTCGGCGGGTCGAGGACGTACAGGCCGGCCCGCTCGTCGTCGGGAGCGCCAGCGAGCGCCGCGCTGCGCAACTTGAACTCGTACTCCGTCTCGGTCGCCACCGGCGGAGCCAGGGTGCCGTTGGCCCGCAGCAGGCCGACCTGCTGCACCTTGATCTTGACCGTGGTGGTCGAGTCGCTGTTGAAGGTGAACACCTGATCCTGTAGCCGGACCACGGTGAACCCGACCTCGCTGCCCTGCTTGACCTGTAGCCGGGACTTGTATTCCGGAGCGACGAACTTCGTGACCCGTTCGTACGCCCGGTCCGACTCGCCGGCCGCGGCGGAGAGGAAGTTACGCACGAACGCCTCGTTGTCGCTGCCGCTGGCCGTACGCGTCGGAGGCTCGCTGCGGCGGCCGTTGCCCGAACCGGCCTCCGTCGCGGTGCCGCGGTTGCCGTCCACCCGCACGTCGGAGGCCACCGGGATGCCACACCCGGCACCCACCAGCAGGACCGCGCCGACCGTCCCGAGCAGAACCTGTCGCCTCACGAACGCACCTCCGTCCGCTGCTCGTCCTCGGTCGGCGCCGGGCCGATCGCCAGCGCACCATCGGTGCCGGGCCCGATGGCCAGCGGGCCACCACTGCGGGGGCCGCCGAACGGCAGTGCCGCGTCGGCGGGCACCAGCCGAAGCGGCGACGTGGTCAGCCGGTCACCGGCGCGCGCCGGCAGGGTGAGCCGGAACTGCGCGCCCTGCCCGGGCGCACCCCACGCCTCCAGCCAGCCGCCGTGCAGCCGGGCGTCCTCCAGGCTGATCGACAGGCCCAGCCCGGTGCCCCCGGTCTGCCGGGCCCGGGACGGATCGGCCCGCCAGAAGCGGTTGAACACCAACTTCTCCTCGCCCAGCTTGAGCCCCACGCCGTGGTCCCGAACGGTGATCGCCACGGCTGTCTCGTCGATCCCCAGGGTGATCAGCACCGGACGGGCCTCGCCGTGCTCGACGGCGTTGCCGACCAGGTTGCGCAGCACCCGCTCGACCCGGCGCGGGTCGACCTCGGCGATCACCGGCGTGCCCGGCAGGTCCAGCTCGATCGGGACGCCCACCCGCTCGGCCAGGCCGGCCAGCCGGTCGACCACCCGGTGCACCACCGGCACCAGGTCGGTCGGCTCGGAATCCAGCATGGCGAAGCCCGCGTCGAACCGGCTGATCTCCAGCAGGTCGGTGAGCAGCTCCTCGAACCGGTCCAGCTCGGCCTGCAGCA
The DNA here is from genome assembly GCF_036906815.1 of Micromonospora sp. CPCC 205539. Classification (NCBI taxonomy): domain Bacteria; kingdom Bacillati; phylum Actinomycetota; class Actinomycetes; order Micromonosporales; family Micromonosporaceae; genus Micromonospora; species Micromonospora sp. CPCC 205539. The sequence goes on from NZ_JBAKHW010000007.1 coordinate 233,326, forward strand.
GCTCGGCGCTGCGGGCCACCGCCGGGTCGAACTCGTCGCGCTCCGCGAAGATCAGATCGGCGGCCATCCGGACCGTGGTCAACGGGGTACGCAGCTCGTGCGAGACGTCGGAGGTGAACCGGCGCTGCAACCGGGACATCTCCTCCAGGCGCAGGATCTGCCGTTGCAGGTTGGTCGCCATCTGGTTGAACGACGCGGCGAGCAGGGCGAGATCGTCCTCGCCGTTGACCACCATCCGCTGGTCGAGCAGGCCGGCAGAGAGCCGCTGGGCGGTCCGCGCGGCGACCCGGACCGGTTTGACCACCAGCCGAGTGACCAGGGCCGCGAGCAGCCCGAGCAGGACCACCAGGGCGATGCCGGTGGCCACCACCGTGGACCGGGCATCGGCGGCGGTGGTGTCCTGCCGGGTCAGCGGCACGAGATAGTAGAGCTCGATCTGGCCGAAGCGGGTGGGCACCGGGGAGCCGTAGACCAGGTATTTGGTCGGCTCCCCGGTGAGCCGCCCGGTACGGATCTGGCTGGCCACCTTGCCCTCGGCCACCGCGGCCCGCAACTCCCGGCTGATCAACGGCTGGACGTTCGCCGCCGGGGCGGTGCGGGTCAGGTTGGCGTCCGGGTAGCGGTCGGCGGTGATCGCCACCACCACCCCACTGGTCTGCTGGGGATCACCGCCGGCCAGGTAGTTGACCGTGCCCTCGATGGTCTCCTGGAGCTGCGCCTCCTGCGGCTGGCCGTAGAGGCCGACCTGCTTGGCCGCGTAGTCCGCGCCGCTGTTGACGCGTTGCCGGACGTCGGTGCGGGCGTTGTCGAGCAGGATCGTGGTGATCTTGTCGGCGATGAGGTACGCGAAGCCGCCGACCAGCAGGCTGGAGGCGACCAGCGTGATCGTCACCACCCGGACCTGGAGCGATCGGCGCCAGGTCTGGTGCACCCGTGCCACCGTGCGGGCGACCCGGCCGCTGTGCACACGCCAGAACTCGCGGCCAGCGCCGGGGCGGCGGCCAGCCGTGGTCAGGGGGTGCGGGGGCGGAGAGGTCGACACAGTGTGACCAGGCTATCCGGTGCCCGCCTTGTAGCCCACGCCCCGCACGGTGAGGATGATTTCCGGTCGCTCCGGGTCCGGCTCGATCTTGGCGCGTAGCCGCTGCACGTGCACGTTGACCAGCCGGGTGTCGGCGGCGTGCCGGTAGCCCCAGACCTGCTCGAGCAGCACCTCGCGGGTGAAGACCTGACGCGGCTTACGGGCGAGCGCGACCAGCAGATCGAACTCCAGCGGCGTCAGCTTCACCTCCTCGTCGTTGCGACTGACCGTGTGCGCGGGCACGTCGATGGTGATCTGGTTGCCGGGCGGCCCGATGGTCAGCATCTCCGGTGCCACGTCCTCGCCCCGGCGTAGCCGGGCCCGCATCCGGGCGACCAGCTCCTTGGGCTTGAACGGCTTGACCACGTAGTCGTCGGCGCCGGACTCGAGGCCGAGCACCACATCGACCGTGTCGCTCTTGGCGGTCAGCATGACGATCGGCACGCCGGATTCGGCGCGGATCGACCGGGCGACGTCGATACCGCTCATTCCGGGCAGCATCAGGTCGAGCAGGACTATATCGGGCCGGCTGTCGCGGAAGGCGGCCAACGCCCGCTCGCCGTCGGCGACGAACGAGGGCAGGAAGCCTTCGCTACGCAGCACGATGCCGAGCATCTCGGCGAGCGCGGGGTCGTCGTCGACCACCAGTACCCGGGCTCTCATGGGATTAATATTGCATCCCCGTTCAGTTCGGTGGGACCGGCGTCAGGCCGGCTAGCATCATGATCCCCCTTCGGCGCCGTCCGGCGCCACCGCCGCCCAGCCGATGGCGCTGCGGCGATCAGCCGAAGAGTGCCCGGCCCCAGTGGTCCCCACCGTCGGCGACGCCGGGCGGGCAGGCGAACAGGCCGCTGGAGACGTGCCGAAGGTACTCGTTCATGACGTCGTGCCGGGCCAACTGGGTCTGGATCGGCACGAACTGTCGGCGCGGGTCCCGCTGGTAGGCGATGAAGAAGAGGCCCGCGTCGAGTCGACCGAGACCGTCCGAGCCGTCGACGAAGTTGTAGCCCCGGCGCAGCAGCCGGGCGCCGTCGTTCCGGGTGGGGTGTGCCAGCGTGACGTGGGAGTGCTCGGCGATCACCGGCTGCCCGTCGTCGCCCCGGGCGGCGAAGTCCGGCTCGTCGAACTCGTCGGCGCGGCCGAGCGGGGCGCCGCTGCCCTTGGCCCGACCGACGATCTCCTCCTGCTCGGCGAGCGAGGTCCGGTCCCAGGTCTCCACCAGCATCCGGATCTTGCGGGTGACCAGGTACGAGCCGCCGGTCATCCAGTCCGGCCCGTCGCCCGGCTGCACCCACAACTGGTCGCGCAGCAGGTCGGTGTCCTCGGCCTTCAGGTTGGCCGTGCCGTCCTTGAAGCCGAACAGGTTGCGGGCGGTGGCCTGGTCACGGGAGGTCGACGAGGTACGGCCGAAGCCGAGCTGCGACCAACGCACGCTCACCACGCCCATGCCGAGCCGGGCCAGATTGCGGATTGCGTGCACCGCGACCTGCGGATCGTTGGCGCACGCCTGGACGCAGAGATCGCCGCCGGAGAGCTGCGGCTGCAGCGCGTCACCGGGGAACTTCGGCAGCTCGGCCAGGGCTGCCGGCCGCCGGTCGAGAATGCCGAACCGGTCCCGGCCGTCGGCGTCGCGGAACAGCGTCGGCCCGAAGCCGATGGTCAGGGTGAGCTGCGACGGAGGCAGGCCGAGCGCCTCACCGGTGTCGTCCGGCGGGGCCTCCGGCATCCCGCCGACCGCGCCCAGCACCCCGGCGTCCCGCCCGCTGGTCATCCGGACGGCCGCGGCCGTCCACTCCTCGAGCAGCTCGAGCAGCCGGGCCCGATCCTTGGTGATCACGTCGAAGGCCACGAAGTGCAGGCGGTCCTGGGCGGGGGTGACGATGCCGGCCTGGTGCTCGCCGTAGAACGACACCGCCCCGGCCGGGTGGTCGTTGGCCGCTGCCGGCCCACGGGAGCCACTGACCAGCGCACCCGCACCGGCGGCCACCCCGGCGACTCCGGCCACGCCGGCGCCGGCGAGCGTGATCGCTCGCCGGCGCGTCAACCTGCGTCCACTCATCGGCTCGACTGCCCCTGACGTCCGTTACTTGGCGACGACCGCAGCGATCTTGCTGATCGGCTCGGCCAACGCGTTGATGCCGTCGGAAAGTTCCTTGAGCTCGGCCTTGCTCAGCGTGGTGTGCAGCTTCCACCCGTCGCCGTCGCGGTGCTTGCCGAGCTGCGTCTCGACGTTGGCGAACTCGGTGTCGAGCTGCTTGACCAGCTCCGGCGAGCGCTGCTCGAGCGCCGGCCGCAGTGCGGAGACGGCCGCCTTGGAACCTTCCAGGTTGGCGGCGAAGTCCCACAGGTCGGTGTGCGAGTAGCGGTCCTCCTCGCCGGTGATCTTGCCGCTGGCCACCTCGTCGAGCAGTTCCTTGGCGCCGTTGGCGAGCTGCAACGGGGAGAGCTTCTCGGCGTTGGCCTTGGCCACGATCTCCTTGACGTCGACCAGCAGCCGGTCGGCGATCGGGCCGTCCTTGCTGATGTCGCCGGACTGCCAGAGGTCCTTCTCGATCCGGTGGAAGCCGGTGAACTCCATCCCCTCCTCGATGACCTCCTCGCGGCCGTCGATCTTGGGGTCGAGGTCACCGAAGATCTCGGCCACCGGCTCGATCCGCTCCCAGTAGGTGCGGGCGACCGGGAACAGCGCCTTGGACTTCGCCACGTCGCCGGCCTTGACCGCGCCGACGAACTCCTCGGTCTTCTCGAGCAGCGCCGTGGTCTGGCTCTTGACGTAGCGCTGGTAGTTGTCGGTGGCGTCGGCCAGCGCGGCGTCCGCGGTGAGCGGCGCGGCCGACCCGCTGACCTTGAGCGCGCCCCGGATGCCCTTGCCGCTCATCCCCGGCTTGCAGGCCGTCTCGTACGTGCCGGCCGGCAGCTCCACGTGCAGCTCGCGGCTCAGCCCGGGGGCGATGTTCTCCACCTCGCCCATCACCCGGTCGCCCGAGGCGTACACGTAGAACTCGGTCACCTTGGCACCGGAATTGGTGATCTTGAAGGTGGCCGTCCCCGCGCCGAGGTCGGTGGACCCGACCTCGCAGGCGGTGTCGGTGGCCTTGACCGCGATCGGGCCGCCGGCCGCGCCCGAGTCACCCTTCTCCGAGTCGGAGCAGGCGGCCACACCGGCCGTGGCCAGCACGCCGGCCGCGGCAAGCGCGAAAAAGCGGGGGGTACGCATCTGAGCTGTCTCTCCTCGTGGGGGGGTCAGGCACGCTGCGGCGTGGACGCCGCCTCGGTCGTCGGAACTGCCGCGACGGGTGGCGGCGTACGACGGGTCGGTCGCAGGAAGAGCAGGAGGACGGGCACGGCGTACCCGACCCAGGCGATCGTCTCCAGCACCGTGGGCGCGGGGGTCACGTTGAACATCCCGGCGAGCAGGGCGGCGTACCAGGTGCTCGGGTCGAGCACGGTGGTGATGTCGAAGGCCAGGTCGTTCAGGCCGGGCAGCACACCGGCCTCCTGGAAGTCGTGCACGCCGTACTTGAGGATGCCGGCGGCGACCAGGATCAGCAGCGCCCCGGTCCAGGTGAAGAACTTGCTGAGGTTGATCCGCAGGGCGCTGGCGTACAGCAGCACACCGATGACCACGGCGGTGGCGATGCCGCCGATCAGCGCGAGCAGCGGGCCGCTGTCGCCGGACGCCCCCTGGGCGGCGGAGTAGAAGATCAGCGCGGTCTCCAGGCCCTCGCGGATCACCGCGAGGAACGCCATTCCGGCGACCGCGAGCGAGCCGACGGCCAGCGCCTCGGTGAGCTTGCCCCGCAACTCACCGGCGATGCTCCGGGCGGCGCGGCGCATCCAGAAGATCATCCAAGTGACGAAGACCACGGCGGTGACGGAGGTGATCGCCTCGAACAGCTCCCGGTCCTCGGAGCGGGCCAGCAACGTGGTCGAGGTGTACTCGATCAGCCAACCGAAGAGCACCGAGAGGGCCACGGCCAGGCCGACGCCCGCCCAGACCTGGGGCAACCGGTCCCGGCGCTGCGACTTCACCAGGAAGGCGACCAGGATGCTGACCACCAGGGTGGCTTCCAGACCCTCCCGCAGGCCGATCAGGTAGGTGGCGAACATCCGAGCTCCGAGTCCTTAGGCACGCCTCAGCTAACTTAGGGCAGCCACACCTTCCTCCAGTTCAGACGGCTCGTCAAGTCGTTCATCACCAGGTCACACAGCCTCTGGCCGACCCTCGGACGATCGGCGATCGGCTCCGGCCGTTCGGTTGTGGCAGGATCCCCGCCGTGAAGGGATTCCTGCCGTGGCTGGCGGTGCTCGCCGTGGTGCTGCTGCTCAGCGCGTTGCGTCAACGGGCACTGGCCACCGCCGTGTCGCTGGGCTGGTTGGCCTGGTGTGCCTGGACCTGGTTCCGCCCCACCCGCCGCCCCTGACCGGCCCGCCGCCCCTGACCCGGAAACGACGGACCGGGCCGGCTGCGAGCAGCCGACCCGGTACGCGAACGTCGATCAGTAGCGGTAGTGATCCGGCTTGAACGGGCCCTCGGTGGAGACGCCCAGGTACGCGGCCTGCTCCTTGGTGAGGGTGCTCAGCTTGGCGCCGAGCGCGCCCAGGTGCAGCCGGGCCACCTTCTCGTCCAGGTGCTTGGGCAGCACGTAGACGCCGACCGGGTACTCCTCGGTCTTGGTGTACAGCTCGATCTGCGCGATCGTCTGGTTGGCGAACGAGTTCGACATCACGAAGCTCGGGTGCCCGGTGGCGTTGCCCAGGTTCAGCAGGCGGCCCTCGGAGAGCACGATGATGGCGTGCCCGTCGGCGAAGCGCCACAGGTCGACCTGCGGCTTGATGTTGACCCGCTCGACGTCGGAGCGCTTGGCCAGGCCGGCCATGTCGATCTCGTTGTCGAAGTGGCCGATGTTGCCGACGATGGCCTGGTGCTTCATCCGGGCCATGTCCTCGTTGGTGATGACGTCGAAGCACCCGGTGGCGGTGATGAAGATGTCCGCCTGCTCGACCACGTCGTCCAGGGTGGCGACCTGGTAGCCGTCCATGGCGGCCTGCAACGCGCAGATCGGGTCGACCTCGGTCACCACGACCCGGGCGCCCTGGCCCCGCAGCGACTCGGCGCAGCCCTTGCCCACGTCGCCGTAGCCGAGCACGACCGCCATCTTGCCGCCGATCAGCACGTCGGTGGCCCGGTTGATGCCGTCGATGAGCGAGTGCCGGCAGCCGTACTTGTTGTCGAACTTGCTCTTGGTCACCGAGTCGTTGACGTTGATGGCCGGGAAGAGCAGGGTGCCGCCGCGGTGCATCTCGTAGAGCCGGTGCACGCCGGTGGTGGTCTCCTCGGTGACGCCCTTGATGCCGGCGGCGATCCGGGTCCACCGCTGGTTGTCCTCGGCGAGCGAGCGGTGCAGCACCTCGAGGATGACCGCGTACTCCTCGGAGTCGGCGGACTCGACCGGCGGAACGACCCCGGCCCGCTCGAACTCGGCGCCCTTGTGCACCAGCAGCGTGGCGTCGCCGCCGTCGTCGAGGATCATGTTCGGGCCCTCGCCGCCCGGCCAGGCGAGCACCTGCTCGGTGCACCACCAGTACTCCTGCAGGCTCTCGCCCTTCCAGGCGTACACCGGCACGCCGGAGGGGGCGTCGGGGGTGCCGTCCGGGCCGACGACGATCGCCGCGGCGGCGTGGTCCTGAGTGGAGAAGATGTTGCAGGACGCCCAGCGCACCTGCGCGCCGAGGGCGACCAGGGTCTCGATCAGGACTGCGGTCTGGATGGTCATGTGCAGCGAGCCGGTGATCCGCGCGCCCGCGAGCGGCTGCGCCTCGGCGAACTCGCGGCGGATCGACATCAGGCCCGGCATCTCGTGCTCGGCGAGCTGGATCTCCTTACGCCCGAACTCGGCGAGCGACAGATCCGCCACCTTGTAGTCGCCCTCAGCGAGGGTGCTCGGCCGAGCCTCGGACGGCGTACCGCTGGCGGAAGCCGGGAGGGTGCTGGTCATAAAAGCTCCTGTCGAACGATGTCTGCGCCGACCTTCCACCTTACGCGCGCCGATGAACGGCAAAGGGGGACGGTCCACGGACAGCGCACGGGGCGGTCGGTGATGGGCTGACTTCCGCCCATTTCCGCCCGCCCCGCACATCCCCCCGGTTTGGTTCCCCGCACGCTGTCGGACCGTCGTCGCGATAACGCTGCGTACTCATAGAGTCACACTAAGGAGCGACAGCGTCAAGCTATTCCGGGAAAGTCGGACTTGCGGCGTGTTGGTCGGATGGTGTCAGCGCAGGCCGGTCGTCGCCACGTACGCCTCACCGGCGCCGCTGAGGTGCAACGGCCCGCCGGCTGCGGTGCCGACCGCGGCCTGGCCAGAGCCGATCGTCAGCGCGCCCGCGCCGTCGTCCACGGTGACCGAGCCGGCGCCGCAGAGCACGACCCGCGGCCCAGGCAACGCCAACGTGACCTCCGGTACCTCCGCACCGACCCGCACCCGGTGCAGCGCGAAGTCGTCCACGGGCACGCTCCAGCAGGCCACCCCCGGGCCGACCGGCTGCGCCGTCCGGACCGGGTCGTGCAGCACCTCGAAGCGCAGCACCCGCATCAACTCGTCGGCGTCCACCCGCTTGGGGGTCAGCCCGCCGCGCAGCACGTTGTCGCTGGCCGCCATGATCTCCACGCCACAGCCGCGCAGGTAGGCGTGCAGGTTGCCGGCGGGCATCCAGATCGCCTCCCCCGGCACCAGCCGTACGTGGTGCAGCAGCAGCGCGACCAGCACGCCCGGGTCACCCGGGTACGCCGCAGCCAGCCGGCGAGCCAACTCCGCGTCCTCGCCGTCGGCCGGTGCCGCCACCACGGATGCCAGCAACTCGACCCGCTCCGCGATCGGCCAGGAGAGCAGGGTCTGCACCGCCGTCCGCAGCCCCGCCGGCCCGGTCCGCAACGCGTCGACCACCGGCGCCAACGCCGGTACGCCGAACGCGGCGAGCGCGTCGGCCGACTCCGTCGGCTCCCGGAAACCGCACAGCGCCTCGAACGGGGTGAGCGCCACCAGTAGCTCCGGCTTGTGGTGCGGGTCGGAGTAGTTGCGCTCCCCCTCGGGTCGCGCCGCGTCCGCCGCGTAGCCGGCCTGGGCCTGCTCGGCGTCCGGGTGGGCCTGCAGGCTCAGCGGCGCATCGGCGGCCAGCACCTTCAGCAGGAACGGCAGCCGGGTGCCGAACCGATCCGCGACCCGCTGGCCGAGCCACTGCCCCGGCTCGGCACGCACCAGGTCGCAGAGGCTGTGCCGCAGGCCGGCCCGCTCGACGCTGGCCGGGGCGCCCGGGTGCGCGCCCAGCCACAGCTCCGCCTCCGGGCCGGCGCTGGGCACCGGCCGCCCCTGCAACAACGCGATCGCCGAGCGGGACCCCCAGGCGTAGTCACGGATCGGTCCGTACAGCAGCTCCACCCGTCAGCCCCCGGACGCCTCGCCCGGCGCGTCCTGGGACTGCGACACGGCGGCCGCACCGTTACCGGCCCGGTCCGCAGCGGGGTTGTAGATGTCCGGCTCCAGGTAGATCACCTGGGCGATCGGCACCGCGGCACGGATCCGCGCCTCCACGGTGTTGATGCCCCGCGCCAGCTCGTGGGCAGTTTCCCAGGCCGGCACCCCGATCTTCGCGGCCACCATCAGCTCTTCCGGCCCCAGGTAGAGCGTCTTCATGTGGATGATCCGCTCGACCTCGGGGCCGTCGGTGACGGCGTGCTCGATGGCGGCCAGGTCCTTCGCCTCGGCACCCTCACCGAGCAGCAGGCTCTTTGTCTCGATAGCCAGCACGATGGCGATGGTCACCAGGAGGATGCCGATCATCGCGGTGCCGGCGGCGTCCCACCGGCCGTTGCCGGTCGCCAGCGTCATGCTGACGCCGAACAGGGCGAAGACCAGACCGACCAGCGCGCCGAAGTCCTCCAGCAGCACCACCGGCAGCTCCGGCGCCTTGGCGCGACGGATGAAGCGCACCCAGGACTGGTTGCCCCGGATCTGGTTGGACTCCTTGATCGCGGTCCGGAAGGAGAACGACTCCATGACGATCGCCGCCACCAGCACGGCGACCGGCAGCCAGTGCCAGGACTTGATGCCCCCCTCGTGACTCCACTTGTGGTAGGCCTCGTACAGGGCGAACAGGCCACCGATGCTGAACAGCACGATCGACACGATGAACGCGTAGATGTAGCGCTCCCGGCCGTACCCGAACGGGTGTTCCGGGGTCGCCGCCCGCTTGGCCCGCTTGCCGCCGAGCAGCAACAGGGCCTGGTTACCGGAGTCGGCGACCGAGTGGACCGCCTCGGCCAGCATCGACGAGGACCCGGAGAGCAGGAACGCGATGAACTTGGTGATGGCGATGCCGACGTTGGCCAGCAGCGCGGCGACGATCGCCTTCGTCCCGCCGTTCGCGCTCATGCCGCCACGCCGCTCGATCGCGCACTACGTTCGTTCACTGGTTCGACAGCTCCTTCATTTCGGTGATGGCTGGTACCGCCATCGGGTCCAGCCCGTGGGCCAGGGCTAGGTAGATCGAGGCGAAGTCCGGTACGGCGATCAGCGAGGCCAGCCGCTCCAACGCGGACCCACCCTCGGCGGTCACCACGTCACAGCGCACCCCACGGCGCTCGGCGAGGGTCTGCACCGCGTCCGCGCGGCGCTCCTCGACGGCGAGGGGCTCGTCGGTGTCGTCCTCGGCGTTGAGGCCGCCGTCGCGCAGCAGCACCAGCCGCAGCCGGGTGCCCTCGCCGTCGTCCTCCGGGGAGTCGGCGAAGATGTCCCGCTCGCCCTCGGCCAGGCCGCCGAAGACGCCGTCGAGCAACCCGACCCGACCCCGACCGGCCTCGCCGAGCGCCCCGGTGACCACCGGGTAGCGGGCGTTGGCCGACAGGGTGTCACCGAATCGCCGGGCCGCGACGGTCGCCAGCGGGGACGAGCCCCAGACGATCGGGACCGAGCCGGCCAGACCCAGGGCCAGTGCCTTCGCCGGGTTGACGAAGGACTCCGCGGTGGAGCGGCACCGGTCGGCGTCCGCGTCGAGCCGGGCCGCGGTCTCCGCCAGGTCCGCCTCGTTGACCTTGACGAGCCCGAGGGAACGGGCGGCGAGCAGGACCGGCACGGTGAGCGCCCAGAGGCTGGCCCGGGCCGGCGCGCGACGGGGCACCGGGATGAACGGCGCCCTGGCCCGCTCGGCCACCGACTGCAACTGCGAGTCCGGTGCGCCCACGGCGACCAGCCGGGCGCCGCGTCGGTGTGCCGCCTCGGCGGCGCCGAGCGCTTCCGGGCTACGGCCGGACGCGCTGATCGCGATCACCACGTCGGCCGCGCCCACCCAGCCGGGCACGCCCGCGCTGCGGTGCGCGATGACCGGAACCGGGCAGCGCGGCCCGGCGACCGTGGCCAGCACATCCCCGGTCCGGCCGGCGGTGCCGATGCCCGCGATCACGACGGCCCGAGGCCGCCCGTCGTCGGCGAGCACCGACAGGTTCGCCTCGGCGGCCAGCGCGGCCGACTCACGGACCTGCGCGCCGGCCGACGCGGTGTGCCGGAGCATGCCGCCCGGGTCGTGCTCGGCCAGGGCCTCCGGATTGTCGAGCAGTGCCTCGTCGGCGTCGCGACGACCGCTGACCCCGGCCGTACCGTCGATCATGACGGCTGCCCCGGGCCGCCGCGCGCCTCGTCGAGCAGCAGCACCGGTACGTCGTCGCGGACCTCGAAGATCCGGCCGCACTCCGTGCAGGTCAGCGTCTGCGCCTCGGCGTCGTAGTCGAGCGGGGCGTGGTGCGTGTCCGGACAGGCGAGGATCTCGAGCAACTGCGGATCCAGGGCCATGGCACGGCTCCTTCCACGTGTGCGGCTTAACCGGCGGCGGTGCCGCTCGGCGCAGGCGATCTTATCGGCGAACCCGGCCCAGCACCTCGTCACGGAGCGAGACCATCCGCTCGCGGGTGGGTGCCTCGACGTTGAGCCGCAGCAACGGCTCCGTGTTGGAGGCTCGCAGGTTGAACCACGCGCCGTCGAGGAAACGCAGGGTGAGCCCGTCCATCTCGTCGACCGCCGCGTCCGGGTACGCGGCCCGCACCTCGGCTACCGCGGCGGCCTGGTCGGCCACCGTCGAGTTGATCTCACCGGAGGCGACGTAGCGCTCGTACTCGCTGGCCAGCACGGACAGGGGCAGCGACTGCTCGCCGAGCGCGGCCAGCGTGTGCATCGCGGCCAGCATGCCGGTGTCGGCGAACCAGAAGTCCCGGAAGTAGTAGTGCGCCGAGTGCTCACCACCGAAGACGGCGTTGGTGCGGGCCATCTCCGCCTTGATGAAGGAGTGCCCCACCCGGGCGACGACCGGCTTGCCGCCGTGCTCCCGGATGATCTCCGGAACGGCGCTGGACGTGATCAGACCGTGGATCACCGTGGAACCCGGGTGCTTGGCCAGCTCACGCGCGGCGACCAGGGCGGTGATCGCCGACGGCGACACCGGCTCGCCGCGCTCGTCCACCACGAAGCACCGGTCCGCGTCACCGTCGAAGGCCAGCCCGATCTCGGCGCCGTGCTCGACCACGGCGCGCTGGAGATCGACCAGGTTCGCCGGGTCCAACGGGTTGGCCTCGTGGTTGGGGAAGGTCCCGTCCAGCTCGAAGTAGAGCGGCACGATCTCCAACGGGAGAGCGGCGAGAGCGGCGTCGCCGAGCACGGTGGGAACGGTGAAACCACCCATCCCGTTGCCGGCGTCGACCACCACCTTCAGCGGCCGGATGCCGGACAGGTCGACCAGCTTGCGCAGGTACGCGGCGTAGTCGGGGAGCAGGTCACGCCGCTCGGCCGGCTGGGTCGGCTCACCGGCCGGACGGGACCCGCCCGAGGCCAGCAGGGCCTGGGCCCGCTCGCGGATCTCGCCCAGCCCGCTGTCCTGACCGATCGGCCGGGCGCCCGAGCGGCACATCTTGATGCCGTTGTACTGCGCCGGGTTGTGGCTGGCGGTGAACATCGCGCCCGGCAGGTCGAGCGAGCCCGAGGCGAAGTAGAGCAGGTCGGTGGAGGCGAGCCCGATCTCGATCACCGAGCGCCCCTCGGCCCGCACACCAGCGGCGAAGGCGGCGGCGAGCCCGGGCGAACTGGCCCGCATGTCGTACCCGACGACGACCGCGTCGCCCGGCTCGTCCGAGGCGTTGAGCAGCTGGGTGAAGGCAGCCCCGAGCGCCTCGGCGACCCGCTCGTCCCACTGGTCCGGCACCGTCCCTCGGACGTCGTACGCCTTCACGATCTGGGACAGATCAGACACCGGTTCCGCTCCTCGGCCGCAGGTTAACAACGAGCCTGAGCGTATCGGAGGGTCAGGGTCGAGCCCCGCTCAGCCGGGGAGCCGGGGCATGAAGACAGTGTGGTCGTCGCCAGCGGCGGCCGGGGGCGGGTCACCGGGCGCTGGCCGGGTCACCGGAGCACCCGGCATCGGCTGCGTTGCATCCGGCGTCGACGTGGGAACGGACGGCCGGGCCCCGTAGACCCCGCCGGCGGCGGGCCGGGGAGTGGGCACCGCACCGTAGCCACCCGTTGGCGGCTGCTGGCCGTACACCGGACCGGGTTGGGTGGGCGCGGCCGGCGACCCACCGCCGGAGCGGTAGGTGGTGCCGCCGGGGTTGCCCGGCAGTGGCCCGCGCGGCTCGTCGGCCGGGCTGCGGTCCTGCCGCGAGCGGCGGAGCAGCAGCACGATGAGCAGCAGCCCGACGGCCACCATCGCGATGCCGAAGAACATCACGGGCGAGGCTCCGGAGGACGATTCGTCAGCAGCTGCGGCAGCGGGCGACGCGGACACGTCACCCAGCGCGGCCGGGTCCACCACATCGGTGGCCGTGTCGGCCTCGGTCACGACCGGGCTCGGGGTGGGCGTGGGCTTCTTCGATCGCGTGGGGGTGGGCGACGCGGAGACCACACCACCCGTCACCTTCGACGTGTCGGTCGCACGACCCAACGACTGGCCGTTCATGCCGGCGACCTCACCGGTCACGACGAGCCGGCCACCGGGAGCACCAGCGGCGAACGCCACCCGGTACCGCACGGTGGTGCCCTTGCCCTTGCACAGGGGCTTGGTCGACGAGGTCCACCCGACCGTCACGCTGCCACCGCCGCCCGAGACACCCGCCGGGACCCAGTGCCCACCCACGGCGACCTGCACCGCCACCTGGTTGGACTGCAGACCGTCAAGGCGAAGATTCAGGGCGGTACGCGGAATGACACAGCCGTCGGAGCGCTTACGCACCGCGACGTTCACCCCCTGCGCGGAGCCACCGGCGGCGAAGCTGCTGGCCGCACCCACCCGGACCGAGTCGTCGTCGGCCAGCGCCGGCGTGGCACCCAGCATCACCAGGCCGCCCAGCAGACCGCAGACCGTCGCGAGCCGTGCCGCGCGTCGACGCACCGTCATGATCACCTCACCGTTCCGCCCCGGGTGGGGTCCGCGGGTCAGGCTACTACCGGCCCACCCCCATCACTGGTTATAGAGCGGCCCGCATGTGTGCCGCGTTACGCTCCACGGCCCCTCCGCCCCGGTCCGCTCAGGTCGCGCTCTTGGGCCCCGGTCCGCTCAGGTCGCGCCGTTGGGCCCCGGTCCGCTCAGGTCGCGCGGGCAAGGGCGTCCCGGCAGAGCCGGTCAGCGGTACGGGTCGTCTCCGGCAGCCGGTAGCGCGGGGCCAGCGCGAGCACCTGTGCATCGGCGTTGTCCAGGCTCATCCGGTGCCCGACGCTGACGAAGACCGGCTTGACCCCGGCCTGGGTCCGGAGCACGCGGCCGACCACCTCGTCCCCGTCGCGCAGCGGCGACCAGGCGCCACGGTCGGTGCGCGGCGGAGACCACTCGCCGACCAGCGGCGTCTTCGCCACCCCGATCGCGGGCAGCCCGGTGACCACCCCGAGATGACAGGCCAGCCCGAAGCGACGGGGATGGGCCAGCCCGTGCCCGTCGCAGACCAGCAGATCCGGGAGCGTGGCCAACCGCTCCAGCGCGGCGAGCAGCGCGGGCAGCTCACGGAAGGCGAACAGACCGGGGACGTACCCGAACGCGGGCCGACCCACGCTGACCGCGGAATCCACCACGGCCAACGTCCGAGCGTCCAGCACCGTCACGGCCGCCGCCAGAAGATCACCGCTCTGCGCGTACGCGACGTCCAGCCCAGCCACCCTGGCCGGCGCACCCGGGCCCGGCCCAACCAGGTCAGCCAACGGCCGCAACTCCTCCTGCACCGCCATCGCCTCCGCAACAGTGCGCGGCGCCGACGGTGTCGCTGCCTGCGGCGGGCCTGATCCAGCCACCGCCCGCAGCGGCGTCGACCTTGATCCACTCGACACCAGCGATATCGGGGCATCACCGGCCCCCCGATACCCCGACATCACCGACCCGGAGTCGATCACCGTCGGTGCGAGCCGTCGGCAGCGTCGCCGGTGGCGTTGTCGGCCGGGCCGTCCTCAGCGGACGGACCGCGCGGGAATGCCTCGACCGACGGACCGGTCGGGTCGGCCTGGGTGGCGTTGCTGCCCGGGTCGGGCTGGGCGGACGAGCTGGTCGGACCGCTGCTGGTAGCGCTGACGCCGCCAGCCGAGTCACCCTCGCCGGTGTCGCCGCTGGCGCGATCCTTCGTCGCCCCGAAGGCGATCGTGAGGGCGATGCCGATGGCGAAACCGAAAGCAACGCCACTGGCACCGCCGACCATGATGCCGATGACCACGCCAATCAGGATGCCGGCCGACGGCGCCCAGGCCCGGGACCGGGTGCTCTCCGACTTTGGCTCTGCCATCCGTCGATGCTATTCGGACCCGGCGAACTCCACCCGAGTTGAATCGGCCTCCCCGCCCTGCGTCTTGGAGAGGCCCAGCTCTTCGCGGGCCGCCCCGACCCAGTTGGCCACACCGTGCGCGCCGCAGTCAGCCGCGAGCCCAGCCGCCTCGTCGAGCAGCCCGCGGGCGGCGTTCTGATCGCCGTCGGACGCCGCCAGGTAAGCCAAGCCAATGAGGTTCGCGGCAACGCCAGCATCAAAGGACAGTTTCCGGCGCAGTCGGGTCGACTCCGTCAACAACTCCCGCGCCTCATCGACACGACCCACGGCCAACTCGCCGAAGCAGAGATGCCGCAGCACGTACGACAGGGTCAGCTCGTCCCCCGCTGCGGTCGCCAGCTCCCGCGCTCGGACGAAGGCCGGGGTGGCGGTCGCCTGGTCCTGACGGATCACCTGATGGACCGTGCCCACCCAGAAGAGAGACTCACCCTCGCCCCGAGCATCACCCAGCTCGCGATAGAGCTGGGCGGCCCGTTCGAAGAGCGTCAGTTCGGCCGCGTCCTCCAAGCCGGTATCGAGGAAACGGGCATGCAGGATCCGTCCCCGGGCCAGGGCAACGTCAGCCTCCAGGCCCGCGAGATCACGCTCCGCCTCGTCCAGCACCTGCGCATCGCCGCCGAAGACCGCCCGCTCGTAGCGTTCCTGCGCCCGCTCCAACCGAACGTCCAAACCCTTGGCCGTCACTGGCTCACTCCTCCGTCGATCCGCTCGTAGAGCAGGTCGGCGTGCCCCTTGCCAGTACGGGCACTCCTCAAAACCGTGCTCCTGCAGCCCCGACGGTCGCCTCACGCTGCAGCCCATGCCGTCGGGTCTAACGCCCCGCTGACGAATCGCTCGGCGCAGCCCATCTCGGACAACAAGCCGTGCGGTGGAGTCAGCCACGTGGCGATCTTTGTCGAATCCGTACCGAACCCGCAACCGCCAGTTACACCGAGGTAATCGATGACCGATCGGCTCCGCGTCTCGCACTGAGGTTCGAGCGCGACCTGCAGCGGATCGGCTAGCCGCGCGGCCGGGCGCGACCGGGATCCGGCTGCGTCACCGTTTCCGCAACCATGGCCCTAGCCGCGCGCTCTAATAGCCCCTGCCCGATGGCAAGTCGAGACGACGCACGGGCTGGGTTATTGGCCCTCGGTCGGCGGAAGGCGGCCGCCACGGGCACCCGCAGCGAACATCGCAAGGATTGCTTCCTCGTCGGGCAAGCTGGCACCACCCGCAACGATTCGAGCCACGCTCTGGGCTGCCGCGCGGTCGACGGTTTCGTAGCGATCGAACTTTCGGTAGTCGTTCAAGAAGCGCACAACCAGGCCCGGGTCATAGGCCCAGGCTCGATTACGGTGATCCCACAGGATTGCCTGACCGGTGCCCGCATCCATGACAAACAGGCCAGCTGGTCCCTCCGTTCTCTCGTCATCCCGGTAGATCGCGTAGTACGTCAACAAAGTCGTCTAACCCGCCGCCAGTTCGGGATCGGCACCAGGATCACCAGCCGCACGAAGCTGCTCCTCGAACATCACGAACGTCCGCTGCCGAATGCCCCTGATGAGAGCCTCCTCTTTAGGCGTCAAGTAGCGCTCCTCGGCGTTGGCCAGATCCTCAATTGACCGCACCGTCTCGTAGAGGGCGTAGATAGGCCCATCCCCACTCAGGTAATGGGCGCGGAACGCCTCCACTTCCTGCACGAACTCTTCAGCGGTGCGAGTGAAGATGTCACCCCCGACGGCTAGCGTGATCTTCACGAAGAGGTCGTTTTTCTCCTGCCAACCTCCCGTGTCAATGAAGACCCGCCATACCCGAGCACCACCGTCAGGCGTCTCCACGATTTTCACCGGGGATCCGTAGTAGAGGTAGTAGGAGGGGAGCAGAAGGCCATCGGACATTAGGTATTTCCCTCGAAGGTTGACTGTAGTGCCTGCCAGAACAACTCTTGCTCGCGACGACGAATCCCGCCCGTGATCACGCGCTCCCGCAGCGTCAACGATCGCCCCTCCGCCTGGGCAAGGGCTTCAACGTCACGCCGCACTTCATAAAGCACATGCTCCCAAACCGCCACAGCATCAAGCGCGGCCAGGTGCAGCCGAAATTCCGCCACGTGACCGTTCTGCGTGCGTAGCCCCAGCTGCACGTCCCGGTAACCGCTGCTTATCGGCGAGACGAAACGGTCTTCGCAACTTACGATCTCGACTCCCGGGTGATCCCGTACCCGGGCGAGTGCGGCGTAGGGGTCGTCGAGGCGCTGAAACTCGACTTTTGCGGCAGCAAGGTCGAGCAACTTCGACGCATCACCCTGCTGCATATTGACCTTGTCTTCGGCTCGGCGTCGGTCCTTGGGCTGAGGACGCCAGCCCGGCTCACCGACGCGATGGTCATCCACCTGGGCGAGGGCCACCGCGAGCTGGTTCAGCTCTTCCTGAGCCACGGCTGCCGCTGAATAGAGGTCGTCGAGGTAGCGCTGCCGGTAGGCATCATCAGCACGGCGACTTTCGTCGAACCCTGCCTGCGCAATCACCCCCGGGCGCGACCGGACGCTGGCACTGATGCGGCGCTGCTCGTCGCTGAGGGGAGTTGGCTGCGGAGGAGGCACCTGCTGGACACTCTCTGCCTCCAGGCCTGCTGCCTCCTGCTCGGCGAGATCGTCGAGCACCTCGCCGAGCACGTCGATCGCCTGCCGATGACTAGCCAGATGATGCAGGGTCAGCGGACGGGCAGTGAGCGAGTTGGCCAGTTCCGGCGTCGCCAGGATCATCCGAGCGAGGTCCGGCCGCTGTACCAATTGCCGGACCAGGGAGTGAGCCAGCTCTGGCTCGTTCGGGGGTGGCTCTCGCCCCGTGCTGTCCAACATGGCTTGGACGCGGGCGTCTGCGAAAAGTTGCGCTACGTCCCGGGCCGCTGCCTCGTCAAGGTCCGGTACGAGACGGCGGAGGGTCGGCGCATCCACTGCTGAGGCAAACTCAGCCGGGCTCACCCCGGCCGCGAAGACTTGATCCATCTCGGTACTGCGCAGCAGGATGCTCCGGGTCTGGTCCAACTGGTCAGACTCAGCCGTGCCGTCGTCGCCCAGGGCGGCCGGATCGACGGACCCCGGGCCGTCCAGCAGCAAATACATCCGGTTGATGTACGGGTCGCCGTGACCGCCGTCGTCGCGCGCTGGTGGATGGTCCGGCAGGTCGGGACGCTCGCTGAATCGACCCCGGGGCAGCCCGCCCAGCGGCATCGGCCGGCCGTCGCCGCTCAATAGCAGCGCGTCGATGCCGACCACGTCGGGGTACAACGGCCGGTCTCGAACGAGCCCGCTCTGCGGGTCGGCGTAGAGCACGGTGCCGTTCTGATTGAGCGCCACCCAGGCGTGCGAGCCGCCGTTCGGCCACTCGGTGATCAGGAACGCGTAGCTGCCGTGGCCGCCCAGCAGCAGTTGGTCGTGCAGATTGGCGTAGCCCCGGTCGGCGACCTGCCGCGCCTGCGCGGGGTGCGGACTCTGGCCATTGGCCGGGGCGAGCAGCCGCTGGAAGCGTCCGCCGGTCACGTCCTCTACCCGGCCCGGCCCACCCGCCTCACCCCGGATCGGACGTCGGGTGTCGCCGTCGAGGTAGCCGTCGAAGGTACGCGGTGCCGATACCCGGGGGCGCCCGTGCACCCACGTTTCGTAGAGCGACAGAGTGCAGTCCAGGCAGTTGATGCCCCGGGTGGCGTCGGCCCGGGGACCGCCGTCGTTCAGAAGCCGGAACCAGCCGCCGCGCCGGGGGTCGGCGGTGCGGGTGACGGTGCCGTCCGGCTCGCGAGGCACCCGCCGTTCGACGTCGACCTGATGCAGGGCCAGCGGCGGGCGCAGCCCTCCGGGCCGCCCGTACGGCCGGGTGTCGTCGATCGGCGGCGGCACGTCGCGGCCACTGAGCCCGGACCGGTCAGCGGTCTCCACCGCGCCGAGGGCGAGGGCGCCCACGTCCTCGTTGGCCTGCCGAAAGTAGGCGTCGCCGATGTCCACGACGGGCGGCGCCGTGGTGCCGGCCAACACCGCGTCGGCTAGGTCAAGACATTCGGTGTACGCGCGCACCTCGTCGTTCGCGGTCCGCTGCCAGCCGTCGGCCCAGCGCGGATGACCGGTCTCGCGCAAGTTGTGGGCGTAGCTGGCGTACTCGCTGGCCCGTCGGTCATGCTCCGCGGCCTGGGTACGCAGCCGGATTGCCTCAGCCTGCCGGCGATTGTTCTCGAACCGGGTCCGCTGGGTCTCGTAGTAACCCTGGTAGCGCCGCCGCTCGACCGCGTCCGCCTCGGCTGCCCAGCGCGCCGCGTACCAGTCGCTGCTCTCCCAGCCGGGCAACGAGGGGTCGTCGAGCGCCGCCACGTCGGCGGGGATCGACGCTCGACCGCGAGCCGGATGGTCGGGCACGTGGACCGGCGCGAGCGCCTCCCGGACCCGGAACCGCGCTGGCACAGGGGATCGGCCCACCGCCGTCCCGTCCGACGAGCCGATGACCGTCGTGCCCCACGCACCGAACCCCGCTGCCCCGGGTGTGGTCACGACGCCGGGAGACAGACCCGCCACCGGACCGGCGGACGCAACCGGCGGTGCCGGGCCATTGGACGTGGCCGGTGGCACCGGCCCGCTAGACACGATCGGCGGGGCCGGAACGCTGGACGCAACGGGCGACGCCGGACGAGCGGACGCAACCGGCGAGGCCGGGCCAGCCGACAGGACCGGTGACTCCGGACCAGCGGACGCAACCGGCGACGCCGGCCCAGCAGACGCAACCGGCGACGCCGAACCAGCGGCCACAACCGGCGACGCGACCGACGACGCGACCGACGACGCGACCGGCGACGCCGGAGCGATAGACGTGGACGATGGCACCGGAGCGGTGGACGCAATCGGCGGCACCGGACCGGTAGCCGTGCTCGGGGAGTTCGCGGGCGGCGCGTTGGCCGGCGCGGCACTAGCCGCTGGTCCGCTGGTCGAGTCGGGGGTGCCGGCTACCGGCGTCGTGACAGTCGAGAGCGTGGGATCGGCGACCACCGAGGAGAGCGTGGGATTGGTCGCGACCGGCCCGTCCACCGAGGTCGCCGTGTCCGGCGGGAGCGCCGAACGACTCACCTCGGACGGCCCGGCCGCGGTGAGCGGGGGCGACGCCCCGTCGGGAGACGGCGGCAGCCCGGCCTCGCGCGGCAGACCAACGTCCGAGGCCGCCGGCGAAGCCGCCTCCGCAGGGGATGCCTCCACACCCGAAGACGACGCGAGCGAAGACGCCGTAGCCGAAGACACCGCATCGGAGGGCACCCCCGCCACCGCGTCCGCGGGGGAATCGACCGGCGGGAGCCAGGGACCGGCGAGCGAAGCTCCCCCGAGAGCGTTGGCCTGCGCGTCGAGCCGCGCGTGCAACGCCTTGTCGGCCTGCCCGGTCGCGGACCCGGTGACCCCGGACGCGGCAGCCCGGACGATGTCCTCCACCGGGGTCAGACCCTGCCCGGTGGCCAGGCCGGCGGCGCTCTCGGCGAGCATCTCGCCGGTCATCTCCCGACCCAGGTGCTCCCCGACCTTCGCCGCGCGCCCGGTCGCGTGCCGGCCCAGACCGGCCAGCGGTGCGACCGCCCCACCGGCGAGCCCACCGACCGCCGATGCGCCCAGATCGGTCATGTCCAGGCCGTGGGCCCGGCCGGTGGAGTTCTGGTACGCCTGGGTGGCCAGGCTGATCCCGGCCTCCTCCCCCGCCTCCTCCAGACCCTCGCGGGTGGCTCGTTTGGCGAACCCGCGTACGCCACCCTTCGTGACCTCCTTGGCGGCCCGCTCGCCAGCCTCCTTGAGCCCGTGTTTGAGGGTCTTGCTGGCCAGTTGCCCGAGCAGTCGCTTGATGATCTGCTGGATGAGCAGCCGGGTCGCGGTGATGGCCGCACCGGCGGCCGGGGTCGCGGCACCGGCGGTGAGCAGCGCCGCCACGGCCAGCGAGAGCAGCTCGATGACCAGGATGCCCAGCTCGATCCAGACTTCGAGCTTTGCGCCCTCGATGTCACAGCCGCACTCCTCGACCAGCCGGCCCAGGTCGGCGGTGACCGCGAGCAGCACCGGCAACGGCGCCTCGTCGCCGTCGGCGACCGCCCGCCAGGCGGCCTCGAAGGCGGCGTCGACCGCGCCGACGCCGCCGTACCCGCTGCGCACCTCGGCGGCGGCCGCGGCGGCGTCGGCCTGTGGGCCGGCGAGGACGGAAGCGACCGCGTACCACTGGTCGGCGAGGTCCCAGACGGCCCGCTCGTTGCCCTCGGGCCACTGCACGCCGACCACCCAGTCGAGGGCGTCGTAGATCCAGCCCGGGACGTCCCAGGGTGCGAAGTCCAGTGGGTGGGGAATCGGGCTGGGCAGCACGCTCATCCGGATCGCCCCTGCCGTCAGCGCTGGTCGGCGGCCCGGTCGAACCGGCTGGCGCTGGCCCTGTCGGTCTGCACACTGGCGTCGACCGCGTGGACCACGTCGGTGCCCAACTCGGTGAGTCGGTTGCCGACGCCCGTCCAGGCTCGCAGCAGGGTCTGCTCGAACCCGCGGTAGCTTCGCTCGAACGCGGCGCCGATGTCGTCGCGCCCCCACGGCCGAGCCGCGCTGGCGACCTCGATCTCGCCGCCCTCCGCCGCGCGGCGGGCGGTCACCGCCTCGCCGGCGAGGGCCAGGTCGGCGCCGCCCCGCTGGGCCCGGGACGGGTCGAGCCAGAGCTGCCCGTCGGTCATGTCGCCCCCTCGCCCCGCCCGAGCACGCTGTCGGCCCGGCCGAGCAGCGCACCAAAGTCACCGGTACGCAGGAACTCCACCGACCCGGAGCCGGCCGGCATGCTCTCGGCCACCAGGTCACGGGTGGCGGTGGTGGCTGCGGTAGCGGCAGCGCGGACCGTCTCGGTGATCTTGCGGCTCAGCGCCTCGGCGTCCCGGTCGCGGTAGACGGCCGGGTCCAGGTCGATGGTGATCAGCTCGCCCCGGGCCCCGACGGTGGCGATCACCTGCCCGTCGGCCGACCGCCGGGTCACCCGCAGCTCGGCGAGTCGCGTCTGCAGACTGTCCAAACCGGATCTGAGCTGCTGGTATTGGCCGTACACGTCGTCGAATCGGGCCCGTAGCTCGCGATTGGCGTCCCGCTCCACGCGTTCGCTCACCGCCGCACCTCCCGGTCACCGTCGGTATTGCGAACCATACCGGGCGCCACCGATCCTTGTGGTCCGGTAGTTTCGGTGCGTGATCGACCGTCAACAGGCCGAGCAGCTCGCGGCCGCCTGGGCACGGCGGGATTCGCTGCGTCTCGGCTTCGAGTGCACCCCGACGGTCGACGAGTTCGACCTCGGTTACGTCATCACGTCCACCGTGTCGACGGAGGCGCGGACGGTCCCCGGTGACCTGCCGACCACGGTGGTCGACAAGCAGACCGGCGAGGTCACCACCTGGCCCCGGGTGCCGAGCGCGGTGGTGGCGGAGACCTACCGGCGCAGCCGGCCGGACGGCCCCACGGCACCGCGCACCGTCGACCCGGAGAGCCGGCTGCTGCGCGACATGCGGCGGCTACCCACACCGGACACGGTCGCGCAGTTGACCGTGGGCGGCCGGATCTGGACGGCCCAGGGCGCGAAGGGTGACGTGCCGCTGCACCACCACCCGCTGGTCCGCGCCTACCTGGACGCGCTGCCGCCCAGTGAGCTGGTCCGTGGTGGCGAGCGGCACGCGGAGCTGATCGTCGTCTCCGACGTGCTGCACGAGTACGACCACCGGCGGGCCGCCGAGGGCATCGCTCCGATGGGCCCTGCCGACGCGGCGACCCTGCTGGACGAGGCCCGATTCGAGACCGTGCTGGTGCGCGAGCCGGGTGACCCGGCGGCCGGTCCGGCCGAACGACCCTGCGACTCGTGCATCAACTTCCTGGTGCACGCCAACGTGCTGCCGTTGTCCGAGCGGGCATTTTCGCAGCCCTGGTCGCCCGAGGCGCAGCCCGACCCCGATCCGGGCCGCTTCCCGCCCGAGGTGGCCAGTGCGCTGGTGGCAGCGGGCTGGCGACCGCACATCGGCGATCGGATCATGGCCGCCGCTGCCCTGCGGGACGTCACGGCGGTGTCGGGGCAGGCCCACGAGCACGCGGCCTTTTCCGCTGCCATGGAGGCGTTGACCGCGTTCCCGAGTCTCGTCGGTGCCCGGCGCGGCCCGGGTGAGCAGGTGTGGATCTCCCGCTTCGACATCCGTCCGCACGCCATCGCGCACACCGCCGACACGCTCGCCGACTTCGGCGCGGTGCTCGGCGTACGGCTCTTTCCGATCGGCAGCGAGCAGCAGCAGAGCATCCTGGCGGTGGACGAGCGCGGCCGGGTCTTCGCGCTGGATCAGGCCGGCGAGTGGTTCCTCGGCGACACCATCGATGCCGCGTTGACCACCCTGCTGCTCGGCCGGGCCCCCGCCCGGGTCCGTGACGACGGCACCTGGCAGGCCAGCTAGGACGCAGGCCGACCAGAGCGCGCGCCGGCTGGGGCGCAGACCGACCAGAGCGCGCGCCGACTAGAGCGTGAACCCGGTCAGCACCATGACCCGGGCCTCGGTGTAGTCGTCCATCGCGCTGCGCAGCCCTTCCCGGCCGACGCCGCTGCCCTTCACCCCGCCGTACGGCATCTGGTCGGCCCGGTACGACGGCACGTCACCGACGATCACCCCGCCCACCTCGAGCGCCCGCGCCGCGGAGAACGCCACGTCCAGGCGCCGGGTGAACACGCCCGCCTGCAGCCCGTACACCGAATCGTTGACGGCGGTGAACGCGGCCTGGTCGTCGGCGACCGGGGTGACCACCAGCACCGGCCCGAACACCTCCTCGGCGACGACCTTGGCGTCCGCCGGCACGCCGGTGAGCACGGTCGGGGGGTACGTGGCGCCGTCGCGGTCGCCGCCCACCTCGACGGTGGCGCCAGCGACGACCGCCTCGGCGACCCACGTCTCGACCCGGCGGGCCGCGTCCTCGGACACCAACGGCCCCACGTCCGTCAGCTCGGCGGCGGGGTCGCCGGTGCGCAGTGCGCGCACCGCTGTGACCAGCCGGGGCAGGAGCTCGGCGTAGAGCGTGTGGTGCACGTACACCCGCTGGACCGCGATGCACGACTGGCCGGCCTGGTAGTTGGCGAAGGTGGCGATCCGCTGCGCGGCGAAGTCCAGGTCGTCGTCCGCTGCCCAGTCCGCGCAGATCACCGCAGCCGCGTTGCCGCCCAGCTCCAGCGTGACGTGCTTCTCCGGCACCTGCCGGCGGATGGCCGCGCCGACCGGACCGGAGCCGGTGAACGACACCACCGGCAGCCGAGGGTTGGAGACGAGTTCGGCGGCCCGGGAGTTCGGCAGCGGCAGCACGGAGAACATGCCCGCCGGCAGGTCGGTCTCGGCCAGCAGCTCGCCGAGCCGCAGCGCGGTCAGTGGTGTCGCCGGGGCCGGCTTGACGATGATCGGCGCGCCGACCGCGATGGCCGGCGCCACCTTGTGCGCGACCAGGTTGAGCGGGAAGTTGAACGGCGCGATGCCCAGCACCGGCCCCTTCGGCACGCGCCGGACCAGCGCGATCCGCCCGTCGGCCGCCGGATCGGTGTCGAGTCGTTGCAGGTCCCCGGAGAAGCGCCGGGCCTCCTCGGCCGCCCACCGGAAGGTGGAGACCGCCCGCCCGACCTCGGCCCGCGCCCACTTCACCGGCTTGCCGTTCTCGGCGGTGATCAGCGCGGCGAACTCCTCGGCCCGTTCGGCGAGCCGGCGGGACACGTGGTCCAGGGCCGCCGCGCGCGCGTGCGCGGGCAGAGCCGCGGCCTGCGCGGCCACCCCGGCCGCAGCGGCGACGGCGGCTTCGACCTGGTCGGCGGTGGCGAGAGTGGTACGCCCCACCGGGCGACCGTCGTACGGATGGTGGACGGTCAGCTCCCCCTCACCGTGGGCGGGGCGGGACGCGACGAAGAAGGCGACGGGCTCCACGCCCAGCAGCGTAGACGAGACAGCAGTCGACGGAAACAGTTGCTGCATCCCTTGTCTGCCGCGAATTCAGTAGCGAAGATGGCATACAGATCGCGATTACCGCCGCAGAACCGCGCCCCCGGCCCCTTCGGAGTGAACCCGTCATGAGTGACCAGCAGCAGCTGCGCAACTTCGTCAACGGCTCCTACGTCGACCCGGCCGACGGTGGCTACGCCGACCTGATCGACCCCTGCACCGGCGAGGTGTTCGCCCAGGCCCCGGTCTCCGGCGCCGCCGACGTGGACGCCGCGATGGCCGCCGCGGCCACCGCTTTCGAGAGCTGGCGGGAGGTGACCCCGGCCGAGCGGCAGCGGGCGATGCTCAAGCTCGCCGACGCGGTGGAGGCGCGGGCCGCCGAGCTGATCGACGCCGAGGTGCGCAACACCGGCAAGCCGCGCCAGCTGACCGCCGAGGAGGAGCTGCCGCCCGCGGTGGACCAGCTCCGGTTCTTCGCCGGTGCGGCCCGGCTGCTGGAGGGGCGGTCCGCCGGGGAGTACCTGGCCGGGCACACCTCGTACGTGCGGCGCGAGCCGATTGGCGTCTGCGCCCAGGTAACCCCGTGGAACTACCCGCTGATGATGGCGGTGTGGAAGATCGCCCCGGCGCTCGCCGCCGGCAACACCGTCGTGCTCAAGCCGTCGGACACCACGCCGGTGTCGACGTTGCTGCTCGCCGAGATCGCCGCGGAGTTCTTCCCACCGGGGGTGTTCAACGTGGTGTGTGGCGACCGGGACACCGGTCGTACCCTCGTCTCGCACCCGACCCCGCAGCTGGTGTCGATCACCGGATCGACCCGGGCGGGCATGGAGGTCGCCGCCGCGGCGGCCCCCGACCTGAAGCGGACCCACCTGGAGCTGGGCGGCAAGGCCCCGGTGGTGATCTTCGACGACGCGGACGTGGCGGCGGCGGCCGAGGCCATCGCGCTGGGCGGCTACTTCAACGCTGGGCAGGACTGCACGGCCGCCACCCGGGTGCTGGCCGGCCCGGGCGTCCACGACGACTTCGTGGCGGCGCTCGCCGAGCAGGCCCGCAACACCAAGACCGGCGCCCCGGACGACGCCGACGTGCTCTACGGCCCGCTGAACAACGCCAATCAGCTCGCCCGGGTCAGCGGTTTCGTCGATCGGCTGCCGGACCACGCGGCGATCCAGACCGGCGGTACGCGACAGGGCGACCGCGGCTACTTCTACGCCCCGACCGTGGTCTCCGGGCTACGCCAGGCCGACGAGATCATCCAGGACGAGGTGTTCGGGCCGGTCATCACCGTGCAGCGGTTCTCGGACGAGGACGAGGCGGTGCGCTGGGCCAACGGGGTCGACTACGGCCTCTCCGCCTCGGTCTGGACGCGGGATCACGGCCGGGCGATGCGGATGACGCGTCGACTGGACTTCGGCTGCGTCTGGGTGAACACCCACATCCCGTTCGTCTCCGAGATGCCACACGGCGGCTTCAAGCACTCCGGGCACGGCAAGGACCTCTCGGTCTACAGCCTGGAGGACTACACCCGGATCAAGCACGTCATGCACAACATCGAAGGCTGACACCGGTGACCACATCTGACGAGTTGCACAAACGGCGCGGCGCTGCCGTCGCCCGGGGCGTCGGCAGCGTCATCCCGTCCTACGTGGACACCGCCTTCGGCGCGACGATCACCGACGTCGACGGACGGGAGTGGATCGACTTCGCCGCCGGCATCGCGGTGACCAGCGTCGGCAACTCCGCCCCGAAGGTCGTCGAGGCGGTCCGCGCGCAGGTCGAGCGGTTCACCCACACCTGCTTCATGGTCGCGCCGTACGAGTCGTACGTGGCCGTGTGCGAGCAGCTCAACGCGCTGACGCCGGGCGGGTTCGAGAAGCGCTCGGCGCTGTTCAACTCCGGTGCCGAGGCGGTGGAGAACGCCGTGAAGGTGGCCCGGCACGCCACCGGGCGGCCGGCGGTCGTGGTCTTCGACCACGCGTACCACGGCCGGACCAACCTGACCATGGCGTTGACCGCGAAGAACATGCCGTACAAGCACCGCTTCGGGCCGTTCGCCGGGGAGATCTACCGGGTGCCCATGTCGTACCCGCTGCGCGACGGCGGGCTCTCCGGCGCGGAGGCCGCGGCACGGGCGGTCGAGATGATCGAGAAGCAGGTCGGCGCGGAGAACGTCGCCGCGCTGCTGATCGAGCCGATCCAGGGCGAGGGCGGCTTCGTGGTGCCCGCGCCGGGTTTCCTGCCGGCCCTACGGGCCTGGGCGACGGCCGCCGGGGTGGTCCTCGTCGCCGACGAGATCCAGACCGGCTTCTGCCGTACCGGGGACTGGTTCGCCTGCCAGCACGAAAGCGTCGAGCCCGACCTGGTCACCCTGGCCAAGGGCATCGCCGGCGGGTTGCCGCTCGCCGCGGTGACCGGGCGGGCCGAGCTGATGGACGCGGTGCACGTCGGCGGCCTCGGCGGCACGTACGGCGGCAATCCGATCGCCTGCGCCGCCGCGCTGGCCACCATCGAGACCATGCACGAGCTGGACCTGGCCTGCGCGGCTCGACGGATCGAGGCGGCGCTGGTCCCCCGCCTGCAAGCCATCGCCGACCGGGATGGGCGGGTCGCCGAGGTACGCGGCCGGCGCGCGATGCTCGCCGTGGAGCTGGTCCAGCCGGGCACGCTCGTCCCCGACCCGGCCGCCACCGCGGCGGTCTCGGCGGCCTGCCACGCCGCCGGCCTGCTCACCCTGACCTGCGGCACGTACGGCAACGTGCTGCGCCTCCTGCCGCCGCTGGTGATCTCCGACGAGCACCTCGCCCGTGGGGCGGCCATCCTCGACGCGGCGTTCGGCTGAGCTGACGGCTCGGGCGCCCGCCTCGCCGGAGGGCGCCCGACCCGCGTCAGCGCAGCAGCTCGACGGTGTTGCGACGGACCACGTTCTTGCCCGGCTCGCGGATCTGGTCCATGGCGGCGGCGTTGAGCAGCACACAACTGCCCGACGGGCCGGTCACCGTCACCGTGGTCACCCGGTTGTTGTCCAGGTTGGTCACCCGCAGCCGGGTGCCCACCGGGAACCGGTTGCTGCTCGCGGCCGGCGCGCCGCCCTCGGCGGAGAAGGTGATCGAGCCCGGGCAGACCGAGCGGGGTGCCGGGCCGGGCACCCCGGGTGACGCCGCACCGGGGCGCGTCGAGCCGGCGGCCGGCGGCGGGGCGTCGCCGTTGAGCCGCTCCACCACGTTGCGCCGGACCACGTTCTTGCCCGGCTCGCGGACCAGCTCCATGGCGGCGGCGTTGAGCAGCACACAACTGCCCGACGGACCGTTCACCGTCACCGTGGCGACCCGGTTGTTGTCCAGGTTGGTCACCCGCAGCCGGGTGCCCACCGGGAACCGGTCGCTGGTGGCCGCCGGTGCACCACCCTCCGCCGAGAAGGTGACCGAGCCGGAGCAGACGGACTGCCGTGCCGCAGTGGTGCCGGCGAACCCGAATCCGGTCCCCACCGCCACGCCCGCCGCGGCGAGCACCGCCACGGTCGCCGCCAGCACGTGCCTGCGCTGCACCCTCATCGCCGTTCACTCCCGTCCTCGGTGGTGTCTACGACGCCTGGTACGGACGGGAGCGCCCTACCGTTCACCCGGTACGGGCACCGGCTCCCACGGCGGCCAGGTCCACCGGCCCGTAGCAGGTGCTCGGCGCGCCCGTGATCAACGCCCAGTAACGGTCGCCGTACGACCAGTGCCACCACTCGGTCGGATAGTTGATCATCCCCGCGCCGCCGAGCACGTCCACCATCATCTGCCGGTGCCGGCGCGCGGTCGCGCTGATCTGGGGGGCGTCGGTGAAGCAGGCGTTGCCGCTGTCCTCCGGGGTGTCGTCGATGGCGGTGCCCAGGTCCAGCTCCACCCCGTCCTCGGTGCACAGGGTCAGGTCCACCGCACCGCCGGTGCTGTGCGGGGCCACCTCGACGGGCGAGACGAACTTGCAGGTCTCCCGGTGCAGCCGCTCCGGGGACCACTCCGGGTACCGCCGACGCAGCTCGTCGCGGTAGCCGGTGAAGATCGCCAGCTGGGCCTGGTACGGCCGGTAGCCCTCGACGACCAGCAGGCGAATCCCGGCCGGCAACGCCCGCTGCGCGGCCAGCAGCCGATCGGCCACCCCGGTGCGCAGCCGGGCGTACGCCCCGGCCGGATCAGCCGCACGGTCGTCGAGTCGCAGCTCCGGCAACTCGCGCAGGTCCACCAGCGGGTCGCCGTCGTCGGCACTGGGCACCGCCGCCACCCGAGGGTCGGAGAGCAGGATCATCGGGTGCTCCCCGCGGTGGTCGCGGCCCGCTCGGCCGGACGCCGGCCCGCCAACCGAGCCACCAGCGCCGCCTCCACGTTCCCACCGGTCACCACCACGCCGATCGTCCGGCGCTGCTCCGGTTGCACACCGGTCCGGGCCGCGCCGGCCTCGGCCGGGAGGCGCAACGCACCGGCCAGGCCGGCCGCCCCGGACGGCTCGGCGAGCACCTTCGCCTCCATCAAGAGCAGCCGGAACGCCTCCGCGATCTCGTCGTCGTCGACCCGGACGACCCCGCGCAGGGCCGTCCGCGCGATGGCGAACGGCAGCTCACCGACACAGGACGGCCGCAGGCCGTCGGCGATCGTGGGGGCCGGCGCGACGGGGATCCGCCGACCGGCCTCCAGGCTGCGGGCCAGCGAGTCGCAGCCCACCGGCTCCACGCCGTACACCTCGATGCCGCTGCCGGCGGCGGCCAGGCAGGCGCCCGCCACCCCGCCACCACCACCGACCGGTACGACCAACGCGTCCAACGGAGTGCCGGCACGCTCGGCCTGCTCGATCAGCTCCAGGCTGGCGCTGCCCTGCCCGGCGATGACGTCCGGGTGGTCGTACGCGTCGACGACGGGGTGGCCGGTCTCGGCACTGAGCCCCCGGGCCGTCGCCACCCGCTCCTCGACGCTGGTGCCGGCGAACACCACCTGGGCCCCCGCCGCGCGAGCCCCGTCGACCTTCGTCGGAGCGGCGTCGACCGGCAACACCACGGTGGCCGCGAGCCCGTGCTCCCGGGCTGCCAACGCCACCGCCACCGCGTGGTTACCGGTGCTCTGCGCGATCACTCCCGTGTGGCCGGCCTCGACGAGCCGGCCGACCGCCCGGAGCGCGCCCCGCATCTTGTACGAGCCGCCGTGCTGGAGGTTCTCCGCCTTGAGCAGGACCCGGGCCCCGGCCATCTCGTCGATCACCGGGGACCGCAGCACGGGAGTGGGGACCACCCGGCCGGACAGCCAGCGGGCCGCCTCCTCGACATCGGCCCGGACCGGGCCGGCGGTGCGTGACATGGTTCTCCTTCAGGCTGCGGGCCTCGGCCACGCCGGGGGTGGGATCCAGCGGTCTATGGAAGCACCCGCCGGAGTGATCCGCCACGGCCGTCCGTTCCGTGGGCAGAGCGGGTGGCAATCAAAGGTGAGCTGCGTCACCATGGGGGCGAGGAGGTCGCCCGATG
The DNA here is from genome assembly GCF_036906815.1 of Micromonospora sp. CPCC 205539. Lineage (NCBI taxonomy): Bacteria > Bacillati > Actinomycetota > Actinomycetes > Micromonosporales > Micromonosporaceae > Micromonospora > Micromonospora sp. CPCC 205539. Next base: position 263,701 of record NZ_JBAKHW010000007.1, read on the forward strand.
GCTGACCCGTGGCTCGCCCTGGAGTTCGGCGTCGATCCGGCGGAGCGGATCGCGCAGGTCGGTGCCGCCCACGAGGCGTTCCTCACCGCGGGCGCCCCGTCGCACCGGGTGCGGGACGTGGTCCGCCGCTCGTGGGAACGCTCGTCGCGCCTCGATCCTGAGGCCACCCCACCCGTGGACCTGGCCGACGACGCGTTGGCCGACTACCGCACCGCCCACCCGCTGGCCCGGGTGTTGCCGCTGTTCCGCGACCTGCTTGGCGGTATCGCCCAGGACGGGGCGCACCTGATGGCGGTGTGCGACGCGTACGGGCGACTGCTCTGGGTGGAGGGGCACCCGGGGGTGCTGCGGCACGCCGAGCGGATGAACTTCGTGCCGGGCGCCCGGTGGGACGAGTCGCACGCCGGCACGAACGCCCCCGGCACCGCCCTGGCCGTGGACCACAGCGTGCAGATCTTCGCCACCGAGCACTTCAGTCGGCCGGTGCAGCGCTGGACCTGCGCCGCCGCGCCGATCCACGACCCGGCCACCGGGCGGCTGCTCGGCGCGGTCGACATCACCGGCGGCGACCACCTGGCCAACCCGCACAGCCTCGCGCTGGTCCGGGCAACCGCGCGGGCCGCCGAGGCGCAGCTCGCCGCCGACCGGCCGGTGGAGCCGGGCGTCACCACCGTGACCGCGCTCGGCCGCGACGAGGCCGAGCTGCGGGTCGACGGGCGGCGCATCCGGCTCGGCCGCCGGCACAGCGAGCTGCTGGTGCTGCTGCTCGACCATCCCGAGGGGCGCACCGGCGAGCAGCTCGGCCTGGACCTGTACGGCGACGACCGGCTGCACCCCGTCACCCTGCGCGCGGAGCTGTCCCGGCTGCGCCGGGTGCTCGGCCCCGAGCTGCTCGACTCCCGCCCGTACCGGCTGCGCGGCACCGTCCGGGCCGACTTCCGTACCATCGCGGACCAACTGGACCAGGGCGATCCGGCGGGCGCGCTCGACGCGTACCCCGGGCCGTTGCTGCCCGGCTCGGACGCGCCGGGAGTGACGCGACTACGCCGGCTGATCGACGGCCGGTTGCGCGCGGCCGTGCTGGCCGCCGCGGACCCGGCGCTGCTCGCGGCCTGGACCGCGACGCCGGCCGGCGCCGACGACCTGACCGCCTGGCAGGCCCTGGCCGGGGCATTGCCGACGGGCGCGCCACGCCGGCCACTCGCGCTGGCCCACATCGACCAGCTCATCCGGGAGTACGACCTGCCGCGCGCAACGTTCCTGCAACGTCGCGGAAACTAGCGTCGCCGTCGGCACCGCACACCGACGGCGGAGGTAACCATGACGCGCTACGACGCGCCCACCCACTGGCAGTCCCGCTACGACAACTTCATTGGCGGCGAGTACGTCAAGCCGCACCTCGGCGGCTACTTCGAGAACCCCAGCCCGGTCACCGGGCAGACCTTCACCGAGGTGGCCCGAGGCACCGCCGAAGACGTCGAGAAGGCCCTGGACGCCGCGCACGGCGCCGCCGACGCCTGGGGGCGTACCTCGGTGGCCGAACGCGCGCTGATCCTCAACCGCATCGCCGACCGGATGCAGGACAACCTGGAGTCGCTGGCCATCGCCGAGAGCTGGGAGAACGGCAAGCCGATCCGGGAGACCCTCGCTGCCGACATCCCGCTCGCGATCGACCACTTCCGCTACTTCGCCGGGGCCATCCGCGCGCAGGAGGGCTCGCTCGGCGAGATCGACGACGACACCGTGGCGTACCACTTCCACGAGCCACTCGGCGTGGTCGGGCAGATCATCCCGTGGAACTTCCCGATCCTGATGGCCACCTGGAAGCTGGCACCCGCGCTGGCCGCCGGCAACGCCGTGGTGCTCAAGCCGGCCGAGCAGACCCCGGCGTCCATCCACTACTGGCTGTCTCTGGTGGCGGACCTGCTGCCGCCCGGCGTCGTCAACATCGTCAACGGTTTCGGAGTGGAGGCCGGCAAGCCGCTGGCGTCCTCGGCCCGGGTCGCCAAGGTGGCGTTCACCGGCGAGACCACCACCGGGCGGCTGATCATGCAGTACGCCAGTGAGAACATCAAGCCGGTCACCCTGGAGCTGGGCGGCAAGAGCCCGAACATCTTCTTCGACGACGTCAGCGCTGCCCGGGACGACTTCTTCGACAAGGCGCTCGAAGGCTTCACCATGTTCGCGCTCAACCAGGGCGAGGTCTGCACCTGCCCGTCCCGGGCGCTGATCCAGCAGGGCCACTACAGCGACTTCCTGGCCGCGGCGGTGGACCGCACGAAGGCGATCGTCGCCGGGCACCCCCTGGACACCGACACGATGATCGGGGCCCAGGCTTCCAACGACCAGCTGGAGAAGATCCTGTCCTATCTGGACATCGGCCGGCAGGAAGGCGCTCGCGTGCTCACCGGTGGGGCACGCGCCGACCTGGGCGGCGAGCTGTCCGGCGGCTACTACGTCGAGCCGACCATCTTCGAGGGCGACAACTCGATGCGGATCTTCCAGGAGGAGATCTTCGGGCCGGTGGTCTCGGTGACCTCCTTCGCCGACCTCGACGACGCCGTCAAGACCGCCAACGACACCCTGTACGGGCTCGGCGCCGGCGTGTGGACCCGGGACATGAACACCGCGTACCGGGCCGGGCGGGCCATCCAGGCCGGGCGGGTGTGGACCAACTGCTACCACGCGTACCCGGCGCACGCGGCGTTCGGCGGGTACAAGCAGTCCGGCATCGGTCGGGAAAACCACAAGATGATGCTGGAGCACTACCAGCAGACCAAGAACCTGCTGGTCAGCTACTCCACCCAGAAGCTCGGCTTCTTCTGATGGACGTCGTCTCCGTCACCCCTGCGGCGGCCGAGCTGATCCGGTCGCTGCGGGGGCGGCACGGGCCGCTGATGTTCCACCAGTCCGGCGGCTGCTGCGACGGCAGCGCACCGATGTGCTACCCGGCGGGCGAGTTCCGGACCGGCTCGGCCGACGTCCTGCTCGCCTCGCTCGCGGTCGACGGGGTGTCCGAGCCGGTCGAGTTCTGGATGTCGAAGTCCCAGTGGGAGCTGTGGAAACACACCCGCCTGACCGTCGACGTAGTCCCCGGTCGAGGCAGTGGCTTCTCCCTGGAAGCCCCCGAAGGACTCCGCTTCCTCATCCGCTCCCAACTAGCAGCCTGAGCCCTCCGCCCCGCCCTGGCTCGCCCCCGGCTCGCCCCCGCGATCTTGCACTTTGTGTCGCTCAGGTGTCGCTATTGCGGCAATAGTCCAGGCAGAAAGCGCATGATCGGCGGGGCGGGGGCGGGGGCGGGCATGGGCGGGGCGCGGGCGCGGGCGAGGGCGAGGGCGAGGGCGGGCGCGGGGCAGGATGAGCTAGGAGAGTGCTGCGCGAATTGTGGCCGTGATGTATTGGGGGCGTCGGTAGAGGTCACGGTCGGTGAAGTAGCGCATTCGCCAGCCGTTCGCGTCGAGCCAGTTGAGCCGTTCTCGGTCGTAGCGGAGTCGATTGCGGTCCAGATGCGACAGGCCGTCGTACTCGATGCCGACTCGGCGTTCGCGATACCCCAGATCAAGCCGATAGAGAGGGATGCCCTGACGGTCATAGACCCACATCTGCGGCTCCGGCGACGGCAGTCGTCCATCAATCAGAATCAGTCGTATCTGACTCTCCTGTCGGCACTCTGCCCGCCCATCAGCCAACGACACGAGCTCACGGGCCTGCCGAATGCCACGCAGTGCCCGGTGAGTCGTCAACTCTGCGAGCAGGTCTTCCTGGGTGACCGCGCCCGACCGGAGCGCCGCGTCGAGTACTGGGAGCGCGTCGATCCGCCGCACGGCACGGGCCAGGTCGACGGCACAGCGCGCCGCCGGGACACAGGGCAGACCCCCGACGAGGACCGGCCGAACGGGCACGACCGTGTGGTGTACGACCAGTCCGGGCAAGCGAGGCTTCGGCACATCGGCGGGCAACTGGATGTGCACGAGGTCGTCCCGTAACACCCCGAAGCCGTGCCGACGCGCCGCGCTCTGTCTGGCCAGCATGGCCGCACTGGGAAGACGCAGCAGCAACGCCCGCAATTCATCATCATCGTCACTGGGATGCGCGGTGTATACACCCCTACGCACCCGGAGCAGTTCCTCGCGGCCGAGCCGGGTCCGGATCCGCCGCACGGTCAGTGTTCGCATCAACGCATCGGTACGCCACAACTGAGTAGCCATGCCGGCAGACTGACTGCCTTAAGGACCCAAACGGGGCCCATGCTCCGAACCTGTGGACAAGAAATTCCCCTGTGGACAGCCCGCAATCCAGTGCGCTCCTCTGCTAGCACCCCAAACGTGCCTTCCCTCGCAACGCGATCTTGCACTTTCTGCCCCCAAGATGCCCGTTATGCGAAAAATGCGGGGGCAGAAAGTGCAAGATCGCCGCAAACCCCCGCGCGGCACCGAGCCGGGTCCGCCGGGCCGGTCGTGGCGGGGCCGATCGGCTTATCGTTCCTCCAGTTTCCAGGGTGACCCGTAGTCGGTCAGGAGCTCGAGGAAGGGCACCGGGGGCAGCGCCTCGGGGCCGAGCACCCCTACGCCGGCCCAGGCACCACTGGCGAGCAGTTCCAACGCGACCACCGGGTTGACGGCGGTCTGCCAGACCACCGCCTGATGGCCGTACTCCCGCATCGACCACTCGTTGTCGACCACGTGGTACAGGTAGACCTCCCGAGGCTGCCCGTCGGGGCCGAGCCCACGCACCCAGGTCCCCGCGCAGGTCTTGCCGCGCATCCGGTCCCCGAGGGTCGCCGGGTCGGGCAGGCTGGCCGCGACGACGTCGCGCGGCGACACCTCGACGCCGCGTACCCGGACCGGGGAGACCGCGTCCAAACCGACCTTGTGCAGCGTCTTGAGCACCTCGATGAACTCGTCGCCGAGGCCGTACTTGAAAGTGACCCGCCGGGCCCGCACCCAGCGCGGGATGAGCAGCACCTCCTCGTGCTCGACGTTGACGCACTCGACCGGCCCGATGCCCTCGGGGAAGTGGAAGACCTCCGGCTCGCTGAACGGCTCGGTCGTGTACCAGCCTCGATCCTTCTCCCAGATCACCGGCGGGTTGAGGCACTCCTCGATGGTCGTCCAGATGGAGAACGAGGGCGCGAAGTCGTAGCCGTCGACGGTGAGGTTCGCCCCGTCCCGGACGCCGATCTCGTCGATCTCGCTGAACAGCTCGTCGGCGGCGTAACGGGCGAACACGTCGGACAGGCCGGGTTCGACGCCGATGCCGCAGAGTGCCAGCCGACCGGCCGCGGCCCAGTCGTCAGCGCGGGCGAACTGCTCGTCACCGAGCATCACCCCGGTCTCGGCGTACGGGCGCGACGGGTGTGGGCGGGACAGCGACATCGCCATATCCAGGTAGTCCGCGCCGGCCGCGAACGCACCATCGAAGATCGGCATGACGAAGCGCGGGTCGACCGCGTTGAGCACGTGGGTGATCCGGTGCTCCCGACAGAGCGCGGCGACCGCGTCGGCCGAGGCCGCGTCGACCTGGGCGGCGACGAAACGGTCACCGTGCCCGGCGACGGCGCGCTCGGCGCGGCCCGGGTCGTGGTCGGCGACCACCATGGTCTCGAAGAAGGTACGTCGGGCGGCGATGGCGACGGCCGCGGAGCCGACGCCACCGGCGCCGACGAGCAGGACACGCATCAGGAATCAAACCCCAAACCGAGACGATCGAGAGTACGGAGCCAGAGGTCGCGCCGGCCGTCGCGCGCGTCGGCGCGGGCCAGTGACCAGCGGGTGAGATTGATGCCGACCGCGCGGACGGGTTCCGGCGGGAACGGCAGTGGCTTGCGGCGGACCAGTTCGAGCCGGGTCAGCGGGGTGTCCCCGCCGGCCAGCAGGTCGAGCAGCACCCGCGCCCCGAAGCGGGTGGCGCCCACGCCGAGGCCGGTGTAGCCGGCCGCGTACGCCAGCCGGCCGTCGTACGCGGTGCCGAAGAACGGGCAGAACCGGGTGCAGGTGTCGATGACGCCACCCCAGCGGTGGCTGAAGCGCACGTCGGCGAGCTGCGGGAAGGTGGTGAAGAAGTGCTCCGCCAGGGTGGCGAACGTGGCCGGGCGCTGCTCCAGCTTTGGCGCGACCCGGTTGCCGTAGTGGTAGACGGCGTCGTAGCCGCCGAAGAGGATCCGTCCGTCGGCGGTGATCCGGTAGTAGTGGAACAGGTTGCCGGTGTCGGCCAGCCCCTGCCGGTTGCGCCAGCCGATCGCGTCCCGCTGGGCCGGGGTCAACGGCTCGGTCATCAGCACGTGGTCGTATACCGGCACCACGTACGCCCGCAGCCGGCGGAGCAGCGGCGGGAAGGCGTTGGTGGCCAGCACCACCCGCCGGGCCCGTACCGTGCCGGGCCGGCCACCTACTGGTCCACCAGACCGGCCCGAGCTGGCCGGCACGTCGGCGGGGTCGGTGCCGAGCGTCGTGGCGTACAACGCGGTGCGGTCGGCGCGGAACCCGGTGACCCGGGTGTGTTCGTGCACCCGCACGCCTGCTTCGAGGCAGGCGCGGCGCAGCCCCCAGGCCAGCTTCGCCGGGTCCAGCATGGCGACCCGACCGGCGTCGAACAGGGCACCCAGGTACGTCGGCGAGTTCACCTCGGCGCGCACCTCGTCGGCGTCGAGCAGCCGCACGGAGTGGCCGTACCGGCGGGCCAACTCGGCGTCGGCGGCGAGCCCGTCCAGCTGGTACGGCGCGACCGCGACCGCCAGTTCGCCGGTGCGCTCGAAGTCGCAGTCGATGCCACAGGCGTCAACGGTCGCGGCGATGGCGTCCAGATTCTCCCGGCCGAGGCGTTCCAACTCACCGACCTCGGCGGGGAAACGGTCGACACCGTTAGCCAGGCCGTGGGTGAGGGAGGCGGCGCAGAACCCTCCGTTGCGCCCGGACGCGGCCCAGCCGCACGTGCCGGCGTCGACCAGCAGCACGTCCGCGTCGGGGTCGGCCTGTTTGGCGAGCAGAGCGGCCCAGAGCCCGCTGTACCCGCCGCCGATCACCAGCAGGTCGGCGTGCTGCGGGCCGGCGAGGGGCGGCAGCGGGTCGGGGCGGCCCGGGCGGTCGAGCCAGTACGGCACGGGCGCCGCGTCGGCCAACGCGCGGCCAGTATCCGGGAGGATCATGACGGGCGGGCCTGGACCGGGCCGGCACGGCGCGGGCTCGAGACGCGGCCCTGAGCCCGGCCCGCTCGCCGCGGGCTCATGACGGCCGGCGCGTTGGGCCGACCGGCAGGGCGGCGCGGCGGGCTCGGCGGCCGCGGAGCGAGCTGAGCCCGACCAGCAGCAGCGCGATCGCGAACATCGCGGTGCCGATGACGTTGACCTGGGGTGGGATGCCCCGCTGGGCAGCGCCCCAGACGTACATCGGGAACGTGACGGTGGTGCCGGCGTTGAAGTTCGTGATGATGAAGTCGTCGAAGCTGAGCGAGAACGACAGCAGCGCGGCGGCCACGATGCCGGGCAGCACCAGCGGCAGGGTGATCCGTCGGAAGGTCTGCCACTCGTTCGCGTAGAGGTCCATGGCGGCCTCCTCCAGCCGGCGATCCATCCCGGTGAGCCGCGCCTTCACGGTGACCACCACGAACGAGACGCAGAACATCACGTGCGCGACGACGATGGTCCAGAATCCCTGCGGCACCCCGGCCGAGACCAGGAGGGCCAGCAGCGAGGTGCCCATCACCAGTTCCGGGGTGGCCATCGGCAGGAAGATCAGCACATTGATTCCCGAGCGCCCCCGGAAGCGGTGCCGGACCAGGGCGAACGCCATCAGGGTGCCGAGCACGGTGGCGACCACCGTGGCGAGGAAGCCGATCTGCACACTGCGCAGGACCGCGTCGCACATGTCCGAGGTCGCACACGGTTGTCGCCAGTTGTCCAGGGTGAACTCGTTGAAGTCGTACGACAGCCGACTCGACGGGCGGTTGAACGACAGCCCGGCCACGACCAGGATCGGCAGGGCCAGGTAGCCGAGCACCAGCAGCGCCACGATCATCACCCAGCGGTCGGCCAGCCAGCGCGAGAGCCTCACAGCACCTCCTCCGTGCCGGCCCGGCGCAGATAGCCGAAGACCACCGCGAGGATCGCCGCCATCAGCAGGAACGACAGCGCGGCGCCCTGCGGGTAGTCCAGCCGGACCAGGAACGCCGAGTCGATGACGTTGCCGATCATGTATTCGTTCGGGGTGCCGAGCAGCTCGGCGTTGATGTAGTCGCCGCTGGCCGGGATGAAGAACAGCAGCGTGCCGGCGACCAGACCGGGCATCGACAGCGGCAGGGTCACCCGGCGGAACGACTGCACCGGGCTGGCGTACAGGTCGCTGGCCGCCTCGAGCAGCCGGTGGTCCAGCCGCTCCAGGTTCGCGTACAGCGGCAGCACCAGGAACGGCAGGAAGTTGTACGTCAGGCCGAGCACCACCGCGAACGGGGTGGCCAGCAGCCGGCCGTCCGGCCCGAGCAGGTGGACGTCGCGCAGCAGACCGACCAGCGCGCCGTTGTCCGACAGGATGGTCTTCCAGGCCAGCGTGCGCACCAGGAAGCTGGTGAACATCGGCGCGACCACGCACACCAGCAGCAGGTTCTTCCACCGGCCGGCCTTCTGCGCGATGGCGTACGCCAGCGGATAGCCCAGCAGCAGCGCCAGCACCAGAGCCAGGCCGGCGTAGCCGAACGAGCGCAGGAACTGCGGCCAGTACGCCTGGAGCACGTCGGGATAGTTGCCGAATGCCCAGGTCAGCGCGTACCCGGCGGACAGTGAACCGCTCGGGTCGTAGAGGCTGGCGGCGGCGAGCTGCACCAGTGGCACGGCGAAGAACAGCAGCAGCCAGGCCGCGCCGGGCAGCAGCAACAGGTACGGCAGCAGCCGGTACCGCCCGGACCGGGCGGCCGGTGGCGCAGGTGTCGACTGCCCCGATCCCATCGGCACCTGGGCCAGGAGGGTCACGGGGTCGCCCCCACCGGCTCGTCCAGGTGCGGACTGGTCCGGTCGTCCTCGCCGGGCTCGCGGGGCAGCAGGAACGCGTGCCGAGGATCCCAGTACGCCACCGCCTCGCCGCCGACGGGCAGTTGCGCCGCCGTCCCGCTGTTGGCCGCGAAGACCGACAGTTCGGTGCCCCAGCCGGTGCGCAGCAGGTACTGGGTGCTGACGCCGACGTAGGAGGCATCGGTGATGACCCCGGTGACGTGCTGCCGACCCACGGGGACCTGGTCGGCGGAGCCGACCAGGTGCAGCTTCTCCGGGCGTACCCCCAGGTGGACCGGCCCTCGGTCGGCCCGGGCGCGGCCGACGGGCACCGAGAAGCGCGCGCCGTGCGCCGTCACGGACACCTCGCCCCCGCCTGCGCCGGTGGCGTCGGCGGCGAGCAGGTTGGATTGGCCGAGGAAACTCGCCACGAACGCGGTGGCCGGATACTCGTAGATGTCGGCCGGGGCGCCCTGCTGCTCGATCCGGCCGGCGTTCATCACCGCGACGGTGTCGGCCATGGTCATGGCCTCCTCCTGGTCGTGGGTGACGTGGACGAAGGTGATGCCCACCTCGGTCTGGATGCGCTTGAGCTCGATCTGCATCTGCCGGCGCAGCTTGAGGTCGAGCGCGCCCAACGGCTCGTCGAGCAGCAGCACCTGCGGCTGGTTGATCAGCGCGCGGGCGAGCGCGACCCGCTGCTGCTGGCCGCCGGAGAGCTGGGCCGGGCGGCGGTTGCCATAGCCGTCGAGCTGCACCAGCGACAGCATGCGCAGCACCTCGTCGTCGACCGAGCGGATGCCACGTCGGCGCAGGCCGAAGGCCACGTTCTCGAAGATGCTGAGGTGCGGAAAGAGCGCGTAGCTCTGGAAGACGGTGTTCACCGGCCGCTTGTACGGTCGCAGCCGGGCGATGTCCCGATCACCGAGCAGCACTTGACCGCTGGTCGGCTCCTCCAGGCCGGCGATCATCCGCAGCGTGGTGGTCTTGCCGCAGCCGGACGCGCCGAGCAGTGCGAAGAACGAGCCCTGTGGGACGGTCAGGCTGAGGTCGTCGACCGCCGTGACGATGCCGAATCGCTTGGTGAGGTTGGCCAGTCGCAGGTCGCCGGCCGGCGTCTCGCGTCCCATCGTCGTCACGCGCCGATGACCTGCTGGAACTTGCCCTCGTACTCCTTCTCCTGCTTTTCGTCGAGGGCCATGAACACCGCCGACTTCGCCAGCAGGGCGTCGTCGGGGAAGATCAGCGGGTTGGCGGCCAACTCCGGGTCGATCTTCTCCATCTCGGCCTGCGCGCCCTTGACCGGGCAGATGTAGTTGACGTACGCGGCGAGCGTGGCGGCGACGGCCGGCTCGTAGTAGTAGTTGATCAAGGCCTCGGCGTTGCCCTTGTGGGTGGCCTTGTTCGGGACCATCATGTTGTCGCTGTAGAGGATCACGCCGGAGTCGGGCGCGACGAACTGCACCTTCTCGTTCTCGCTGGAGAGCTGGATGACGTCGCCGGACCAGCCGATGCACGCCGCGATGTCACCCTTGGCCAGGTCGGGTGCGTAGTCGTTGCCAGTGAACTTGCGGATCTGCCCGGAGTCGACGGCCTTCTTGAGCTTGTTGAGCGCGTCATCGAACTGGGCGGCGGTGAACGTGGCCGGGTCGTGCCCGTTGGACTGCAACAACAGGCCCATGGTGTCGCGCATCTCGCTGAGCGCGGTCACCTTTCCCTTGAGGTCGGGGCGGGTGAGCAACTCGTCGACGGTACGCAGCTCCTTGGTGACGCTGCCGTTGTACGCCAACCCGGCGAGGCCCGACTGCCATGGGATGGAGATCCGGTTCTCGCTGTCGAAGGAGCGGTTGAGCAGCGAGGGCAGCAGGTTGGCCTGGACGTTCGGGATCTTCGTCGGGTCGAGCTTCTGGATCCAGCCGAGCCGGATCATCCGGGCCGCCATCCAGTCGGTCAGCACGATGATGTCCCGGTCGGTGCTCTGGCAGGCGGCGAGCTGGTTCTGCACCTTGCCGAAGAACTCGTTGTTGTCGTTGATGTCCTCGGTGTACGTGACCTGGATGCCGCTCTTGGTTATGAACTCGTCCAGACTGGGCCGCTTGGACTCGTCCTTCTCGTCCACGTCCATGTACTGCGGCCAGTTGGAGAAGGCAAGCTTCTTCTCGGCGCCGGAGAGGTCCTCGCTGACGCAGCCGGCCTCGGTCTGCTGGGCGCCCTTGGTGCCGCAACCGGCGAGGCTGCCGCCAGCGGCGAGCAACGCGGCCGAACCGAGAGTGCCGGTGAGCAGTCCACGCCGGGAGAGGGGCCGGAGGGGAGCACGCATGACGACTCCTAGGGGTCAGTGCCATGGACGACTGATCCTGACATGAGACATGCTCACTCACAAGGGATTCCGTTGCGGGAATAGCGATGTACGACGAAATACGCCAGACTGCGCGGGGACACACGCGCGACATCATGATTCGGCACAGGGGGAGCGAACGATGACGAACCGCCAGCAGGAGAACGGCAACAGCGGGCGGCGCGTCGCTGTCCGTGAAGGTGCCAGTCACGTTCTGCTGGATGACGTGGCCAAGCGGATCATCGAGCAGCTTCAGGAGGACGGCCGCCGCCCGTACGCCACCATCGGCAAGGCCGTCGGGCTCTCCGAGGCGGCGGTCCGTCAACGGGTGCAGCGGCTACTCGACGCCGGCGTGATGCAGATCGTCGCGGTCACCGATCCACTTCAACTCGGCTTCCCCCGACAGGCGATGATCGGCCTGCGGACCGACGGGGACCTGGAGGCGGTGGCCGACCGGCTGGCCGAGCTGGAGGAGGTCGACTACGTGGTGATCACCGCCGGGTCGTTCGATCTGCTCACCGAGGTGGTCTGCCGCAACGACGACCACCTGCTGGAGATCCTGCAACGACTGCGCGCGGTGCCCGGGGTGCTCTCCACCGAGGCGTTCGTCTATCTCAAGCTGCGCAAGCAGACCTACAGCTGGGGTACGGCCTGACGGGTTGCTCGCCTTGGTTCGCTCGACTTCGCGGATATCGGGGTGCCCGCGCCGCCGCGATGGCCCGACTTCCCTGATCCCGAGTGGATCGACTAGCCCTGCTGCCGCAGCGCCGCCACGAACGACGTCCAGGCGGTCGGCGGAAAGGCGATCGTGCCGCCGTCGCGGTCCTTGCTGTCGCGCACCAGGACCCGGCCGGGCAGGTTGTCGGCCACCTCGACGCAGTCGCCGCCGTTGTTGCTGCTGCGGGTCGCGGTGCGCCAACGGGCGTCGGTCATGTCCATGTCGTGGCCACTTCCCTGATCAGCTCGATCGATCGACGCTGGGGGAACGCCTCGCCGGTGACGCTCTCCCACCTGCGTCCCAGGTTAGCGACGTCGATGGGATCGGTCACGACCTGACCACGGATCTGGTTGTCGAGATACACCAATTCGGTTCCGTCGGGCAGGCGGCCCAGCACGAAGGGACCGGCCAGGCCGGTGTGCCACGGGGTCTCGGCCGGGATCACCCGGACCTGCACGTGCTCCCACTCGGCGACCTCGGCCAGGTGCGCCAACTGCCCGGCCATCGCCGACCCGTCGCCGACCGGCCGTCGCAGCACCACCTCGTCGATCACGGCGATGAGCTGCGGCGGGGCGTCGCGGTCGAGGATCGCCTGTCGGTCCAACCGGCCGGCCACAATTTCGTCCACTTCGGACGGTGGGACCAGACCGCCGGTGCTCAGCACCGCTCGGGCGTACCCCTCGGTCTGGAGCAGGCCCGGCACGAGCAGCGGCTGATACGACCGCAGCGAGATGGCGTCCTGTTCGAGGTCCGCCCAGGGACGGAACCAGGGCAGGTCGCGGCGACGGAACGGCTCCGGCCAGAGGTCGGCCGCGTCCCGGCCGAGGACGCCGGCCACCGCCATGCGGGTACGCGGGTGCGGGATCCGCCCCGCAGCGAGCCACCGCGCCGCCGACTTCGGATGGACGCGGACCTTCTCCGCCAGCGACTCGGCGGTCTCCCCCGCCGCCGCCATCGCCACCCGCAACGCCTCGTTCGCCACCGGATCCTCCCGTCGGCCAGGCCCACACCGCCGCTACGCTCGTGCGCACCGCAGCCCTTCTCGGTATACGTTGCGGCGCACGTTAGCCACGCTGCGTGTCTGTGTCCGCTGCCTACCGGCGTGTTGCGGTGAACGTGTTGGCCCCCATCTGAGGCGCCCCGCAACGGCCCCAAAAGCGTCCCCACCGCGTCCCGGGGTGATCGCCGCGTGTGATCCACACCAGATCCCCGATATCGCGGCATCCCCCGCTGCCCGACACCCCGACTTCAGCGATCTCGGGTGGATCACTCGCCCCCCGCCCCGCCAAAGGCGTCGCCCCACACCTCGATCTTCCGGCAGGCCGGCCATCGGGCGCGCTACCGCCGATGCGGAATCCGTTGCATCTTCGATACCTGTTTGCTAAATCCGTCGCTATCAAGCCCTGGCACCACCGATACCACTTGCCTCAGGGGTGCAGGCTGTGCGATAACCGTGGGCAGAGCGGCCGGCGTCACCCCTGGACCGGCCCGACGATCGATGGGGCTGACATGGCCAACGCCACCGACCACCTCTGGATGCACTTCACCCGGATGGCGAGCTACTCCGCCGGCGAGGTGCCGACCATCGTGCGCGGCGAGGGCGCGTACGTGTGGGACGCCCAGGGCCGTCGCTACCTGGACGGGCTCGCCGGGCTCTTCGTCGTCAACGCCGGCCACGGCCGCACCGAACTGGCCGAGGCAGCCGCCAAGCAGGCCGGCGAGCTGGCCTACTTCCCGCTCTGGTCGTACGCGCACCCGAAGGCCGTCGAACTGGCCGAGAAGATCGCCACGCTCACCCCCGGCGACCTGAACCGGGTCTTCTTCACCACCGGCGGCTCGGAGGCCGTCGAGGCCGCCTGGAAGCTGGCCCGCGCCTACTTCAAGCGCACCGGCAAGCCCAACAAGCACAAGGTGGTGAGCCGGTACCTCGCCTACCACGGCACCTCGATGGGCGCGCTGTCGATCACCGGCCTGCCCGGCATCAAGAGCGACTTCGAGCCGCTGGTGCCCGGCGGGATCAAGGCCCCGAACACCAACTTCTACCGGGCGCCAGAGCATGGCGACTCACCCGAGGCGTTCGGCCGCTGGGCCGCTGACGAGATCGGCCGAGCCATCGAGCGGGAGGGGCCGGACACCGTCGCCGCGGTCTTCCTGGAGCCGGTGCAGAACTCCGGCGGCTGCTTCCCGCCGCCGCCCGGCTACTTCGAGCGGGTCCGGGAGATCTGCGACGCGCACGACGTCCTGCTCGTCTCCGACGAGGTGATCTGCTCCTGGGGTCGACTCGGCGAGTACTTCGGCGCGGTGCGCTACGGGTACCAACCGGACATCATCACCACCGCCAAGGGCATCACCTCCGGGTACGCTCCGCTCGGCGCGATGATCGCCAGCGACCGGTTGATGGAGCCGTTCCTCACCGAGACCGGCATGTTCGCCCACGGGGTGACGTTCGGTGGCCACCCGGTCTCCTGCGCGGTGGCCCTGGCCAACCTGGAGGTCTTCGCCCGCGAGGACCTGGTCGGGCACGTACGGGCCAACGAGGGCGCGTTCCGGTCCACTTTGGAGAAGCTGAACGACCTGCCGATCGTTGGCGACATCCGCGGCGACGGCTACTTCTACGGCATCGAACTGGTCAAGGACAAGATGACCCGGACGACCTTCGACGACGCCGAATCCGAGCGGCTGCTGCGCGGATTCCTCTCCACGGCGCTGTTCCAGGCCGGGCTCTACTGCCGCGCCGACGACCGGGGCGACCCCGTGGTGCAGCTGGCCCCGCCTTTGATCGCCGAGCAGCAACACTTCGACGAGATCGAGCAGATCCTCCGCACAGTGCTCACCGAAGCCTGGACCCGCCTCTAACCCCAACCAGTCCAGCCCCAGCCCCAGCCCCGCGGCTCAACCCACAGCTCAGCCCGCAGCTCAGCCCGCGGTGATCATGAGGTTAGCGGGCGAATTCGTGATCGAAACCCCCGTCAACCTCATGATCGCCGGGCCGAGCCGGAGCCGAGCCGGGGCCGGGCCGAGCCGGGGCCGGGCCGAGCCGGGGCCGGGCCGAGCCGGGGCCGGGCCGAGCCGGGGCCGGAGCCGGGGCCGGCCGCTCGGCTGGGGCCGGGGTGGCCCGGGGTTAGTGGTTCGGGGGGATTACGCGGAGGTGGCCTCGGCGGCCGGTCGGGTGGGGGTCTTTCGGGTGCTGGTCGTCCGCTGGGGGGCGGGGGGCGGGGCGGGCCGCCTCGCGGACCGCCTCGGCCAGTGCGACCAGGTCGTCGGTGGTGGGCGGCGGGGGCTCGAACTCGCCCTCGTGCCGGACCACGTCCCAGCCCCGCGGAGCGGTCAGGCTGCGGGCGTGCGGCTCGCACAGGTCGTACGTGTGCGGCTCGGCGAAGGCCGCCAGCGGACCCACCACCGCGGTCGACTCGTTGTAGACATAGGTCAAAGTGGCGACGGCCTGCCGAGGGCAGCCGTTACGGGAGCAGCGCCGAGTTGACCTCACGGCGGCAGGGTATCCCCATTACCGGGTCCGGCGCGACGGTTCGCGTTGCGACACGCCCGTCGTGGTGATCACAATTCGCGAGCTGGGTCGCGCCGCGCCACGGTAGCGGCGCTGCCGCTGGCCAGCTCGGAGTGGGCGCTACCCTTTGCCTCATGACGAGCCCGGAACACCGCCGCCCCGGCTCCGGCCGGCGCGCACGCGACCGGCACGGGCGTGGCCTGCGCGGGCGGTTGGTGCCGGCGACCGTACCGCTGTCGCGGACCAAGGCGGAGGTCTTCGACGACCTGGTCCTGGACACCGTCGAGACGCTGGAGCGGCGGTTCGCCAAGGAGCTGGCCGGGGTCGAGTTCGCGGTCGAGGACGTCCCGCCGGATCTGAACGTCTACGACTCCGATGTGCTGGAGGACGGCGAGGTCCCACTGGCCCGGCTGCTGCCGGGGCGCCCGGGCCGACAGGAGGTGCCGCCGCGGATCGTGCTCTACCGGCGGCCTCTGGAGTTCCGGGCGATGGACCGTGAGGACCTCGCCGACCTCGTACACGACGTGATCATTGAACAGGTGGCGAACCTACTCGGGGTCGACCCCGACGAGCTGGCCTGAGCCGCCCGCCACAGCCATGCCTTCGGGGCGAGTCGGGCGGCCCCCACCGCCCCGACCCAGCACCGCTCAGGCGGCCCGCCGCTTCAACTTGCGCCGCTCCCGCTCCGAGAGCCCACCCCAGATGCCGAACCGCTCGTCGTGCCCGAGAGCGTATTCGAGGCATTCGGTCTTGACCTCGCAGCGCGAGCAGATTCGCTTCGCCTCACGGGTCGAGCCGCCCTTCTCGGGAAAGAACGCTTCCGGGTCGGTCTGCGAGCACAGCGCCCGCTCCTGCCACTCCGGCGCGTTTCCGAGCAGGTCGGCCACCTCAAGCTGGCCGTCCATCAAATGCCTCCTTGTCGCGCACCGGCGTCATCGCCGCTGCAACCCCCCACGCGAAAGGCGTGCTTGTCCGTCCGGTCCCGTTTTGTTGCGTTCCGTGCGAACAACCCCATTCAAATTACACGCGTGTAATGCGTGCGCCGTCAAGCCAAACTTGATAATGGAGTCGCCCTCCCGACACCCCCGGGCGGCCACTCGCACCGTCCCAGCCTCGCAACCTGCCCTATCGATTCAGACCCCGGCCGAGTAACGCCCTCCCCGGCGAGTTGCACGACTTTTCTGCCGTGGCGCTCCACCGACCCGTCGTCGACACGCCGACGCCAGGAACACCGGACAGCCCCTTCCCCCAAAGCTGATCTTGGTGGGGCACAGGTTAACGCGGCACGGCCCAGACTGCCCGTCCAGTCGCGGACAGCGCGTGCGCCCCGCCCACAATGTGGACGGGGCGCGACGAAAAACAGGGTCAGTACGGTCAGCCGGCGACCCGAAACCCGCTGCTCGGCCAGTTGAATTCGGCTATCCCTCCACCATGGACAGTAACTTCGCCTGCGGGCGTATCGTTGTCCCACCAGACGGTATAAATACCCGCCGCCAGACCGGGGTAAACGGCGCTGTGGAACGAGCCGTCGCGCACCCGACGCTCCCGTACCGCCGAGTGGGTCCGGCGGTTTTCACCCCGACTGATCTCGATCTCTCGACCGTGCAGGTCTCCACCCGTGTAGACGATCAGGGCACCGGTCTCACCACCCAGATCGAGAACGACGCTGCCGGTCTCCGACGGTCCGTACGTCTGCTCGGTCATCCGCTGCTCCCTCCGCCCCGGTCAGGACGACGCCGGCGGGTTGTTGAACCCGTCGTACGGCGTACCCAGGTAGGGGAAGTTGGCGAGGAACGGCGCGGTCACGTCGGCGGCGCTCAACCCGGGGGTGACCGCGGCGGCCGCCGCGTCCGGGTGGAAGGTCTTGTCCACCAGTGGGACGGTCAGGCCGGCGATCGCCCGCAGCGCGATGCTGACCACGTCGTCGGCGACCCGCCGGCCGTTCGGGAAGCCGGCCAGGTCACCGCCGAGCACCCCGAACCGGTCCGGCTGCCGACTCGGCGCGATCGCGGTGTTCAACCGCAGCATGTCCGCCTGCACGTCACCGGTGGCGTTGGTGAAGCCGTCGATCAGCCCGGCCGGTACGCCGGTGAGCAGGATCGCCACCAGGTCCGCCCGGGCCTTTCCCGCCTTGGTGAGCTTGTCGAGGTTGGGGAAGACGTCCGGGTAGAGCGCCGGCAGCAGCGCCGCCAACTCGGGATGCTCGACGAACTGCGCAAACCGCTTGTCCTCCGAGGGCGGCAGTGAGTTCCACAGGTCCTTCTTGGACATCGGCACGACGACCTCGTTGAACAGCGGATTGCCCAGCCGGGAGACCTGGGTGAACGGGCCGCTGGTGGTGTCCGCGGCCCCCCGGTCACCGAGCACCCGGACCTGCCGACGCGAGGCCGAGGTCCACACCCCGATCACCGAGGCCGCGTCCCCCGTGCCGTACCGCTTGGCACCCCGGCGCACCCGGTTGAGCGGCACCTGCACGGCGATGCTGTGCACGTTCATCCGGTCGGTGGCGTTGACCGGCTCCCCCTCGGCCTTGAAGACCTTCTTGCCGGCCACGTGCAGTTGCTGGAACGGCCGCAGCGTGCCGAGATCGAAGATCGCTCCGAGGTCGACGAAGAAGCCGTCCGCCCGCTGCCCGGCGAAGACCCGCTCCCCCGTGGAGAGCGAGTACGTGGCCTGCCGCACCAGCTCCGCGTACCTGGGGGTGGACAGGGGGCCGACATTGCACGGCGGGCAGGGCAGCTTGTGCGCGAGCCGGTGCTCCCGGCCGTCGGCCACCCGGGTCAGGCTGTAGAACTGGCGCCGGTTCCAGTTCCTGCTGTCCAGCGAATCGATCGGGCCGGTGTTGTAGAGGAAGCTGTTCGGGTTGGTGATCTCGGTCGTGAACTCGAACCGGTAGGTGACGTCCGGCCGACCGTCACCGTCGTTGTCGATATGGATCTCGTACCGCACGTCGTCGCCGAACTCGAAGAAGTTCGGGCCCCCGGAGGGAAGCTGCAACGGCACGTAGTTGGCGATCAACGTGACCGAGTCGGGCTTGTCGGGGCTGACGAACGCGTACAGATCGGAGCTGTCGGCGACCGGATCCTTGGCTATCTCCGGGGCCTCGCGGTGGGAAGACATGGCGGACCAACCTCACTGGGCGGGGGCAGGGTGGCGGGAGGGGATCGTCGGGTCAGCGCCGCGCGGCGCGCCGCAACTGGTCCGCCAAGCCGCGGTCACGTACCTCGATCCGGGACTCCCCGACGAAGACGTCCATCGTCCCGGAAGCGGCATCCCGCAGGTGTACGACGATCGGGTCGTCGGCACGGCCGGCCGCTCCCGGCGCGTTCTGCGCGGCCGACAGGCCGGGCACGGTCAGCGCGGCGGCGCCGAGGGTGGCGGTGGCCGCGGCGGTCAACGTCTGCCGGCGGGTCAGTCGCGGCCAGTGCCGCTTCCGCTCATCAGTGGTCATGGGCAACCTTTCCGGCGGCGGCGCGGTACGCGCCCGCGGTAACGGACGGGTCCGGTGCCGCCAGCCGACGCCGCCGGGCCCTCAGGGGGCGCCGGCGGCGGTCCTCGCCGCGACCGCCGCCGGCACCGCTTGGTACGGCCGACGGCGGGGAAAGGTTCGACTCAGGGTCGGGCGTGACCGTACGCGGTCGTGCGCTTGCGCGCCGGCCGACCGGCGGCCGTGGCGATGGCCCGCAACTGCTCCTCGGTACGCGCCGAACCGTTGTCGGAGCCGGCCATCCGGGAGATGGTCTCCTCCATCAGCGTCCCGCCCAGGTCGTTGCAGCCACCCTGGAGCATGGCCACCGTGCCCTCGTCGCCCAGCTTCACCCAGGAACACTGGATGTTGTCGATCCGGCCATGCAGCAGCAGCCGGGACATCGCGTGGACCACGCGGTTCTCCCGCCAGGTCGGCCCGGGTCGGGCGATGCCGGCCAGGTAGATCGGGGCGTTGGTGTGCACGAACGGCAGCGCCACGAACTCGGTGAAGCCACCCGTACGGTCCTGCACTCCGGCCAGCACGCGGAAATGCGCCAGCCACTGTCCGGGATGGTCGACGTGGCCGTACATCATGGTGGAGCTGGACCGGATGCCCAGCTCGTGCGCGGTGCTCACCACATCGACCCAGGCGGCGGCCGGCAGTTTGCCCTTGGTCAACACCCACCGCACGTCGTCGTCGAGGATCTCCGCGGCGGTGCCCGGGATGGTGTCCAGCCCGGCTTCGCGTAGCTGGGTCAGCCACTCGCGGACCGGCACGCCCGCCTTCGCCGCGCCGGTGACGATCTCCATCGGGGAGAACGCGTGCACGTGCATCTCGGGCACCCGGGCCTTGATCGCGCGGACGATGTCGGCGTACCCGGTGACCGGCATCTTCGGGTCGATGCCGCCCTGGAGGCAGACCTCGCTGGCGCCGGCCGCCCACGCCTGCTCGGCCCGGTCGGCGACCTGCTCGACGGAGAGCCGGTACGCGTCGGCGTCCCGCTCACGCTGGGCGAAGGCGCAGAACCGGCAGCCGACGTAGCAGACGTTGCTGAAGTTGATGTTGCGGTTGACCACGTAGGTGACGTCGTCGCCGACCGTGTCCCGGCGTACGTCGTCGGCGAGCCGGCACAGCTCGTCGAGCGCCGGCCCGTCCGCGCCGAACAACGCCAGGGCGGCGTCGGTGTGCCGGGGATCGAGCAGCGCCGCCGGGTCGTCGGCGGCGAGCTTGAGCCCGGCCGCCAGGTCACGGTCCGCGCCACTTCCGGCCGACACCGGGGGTACGCCCTCTCGGCGCGCGGTCGCCTCCGGGGTGACCTTGCCGGCGACCTCGGACCAGTCGCCGTAGACGCTGTCGAAGTCACCCCGCCGGTCGTCGGTGCGGCCGGTGGTGTCGATGGTGGCGTGCAGGTCGACCCGCCCGCCGAACACCTCCTCCGGCTCCTGCCACGGACGGCCCTGCGGCCGGGCCGACTCGATCGCCAACCCGGTGGTCGGGTCGGCGAGTGCGTTCACGTGCGGCAACAGCCGGGGGTCGAGCCACGGGTCGCCGGCCAGCACGTACTCGGGGTAGATCGTCAGCCGCTCGCGCAGGGTGAACCCGGCCAGCTCGGTGTGCCGGGCCAGCTCGTCGATCTGCGGCCAGGGGCGCTCCGGATTGACGTGGTCCGGGGTCAGCGGCGAGACGCCGCCCCAGTCGTCGATGCCGGCGCGCAGCAGCAGGTCGTACTCGCCGGCGATCAAATTCGGTGGGGCCTGGATCCGAGCCTTCGGCCCGAGCAGCAGTCGGGCCACGGCCACAGTGGCGGCCAGGTCGTGCAACTCGGCGTCGGGCATGCCGCGCATCGCCGTGTCCGGCTTGGCGCGGAAGTTCTGCACGATCACCTCCTGGAGGTGGCCGTACTCCCGGTGGGCGCGGCGGATCGCGAAGAGCGCGTCCACCCGCTCGGTCGGGGTCTCCCCGATGCCGATCAGGATGCCGGTGGTGAACGGCACCCCGACCCGGCCGGCGTCCTCGAGCACCCGCAGCCGGACCGCCGGCTCCTTGTCGGGCGAACCGAAGTGTGGGCCGCCCGGCTCGGACCAGAGCCGGGTCGCTGTCGTCTCCAGCATCATGCCCATGCTCGGCGCGACCGGCTTGAGCCGTTGCAGCTCCGACCAGGACAGCACCCCGGGGTTGAGGTGCGGCAGCAGCCCGGTCTCCTCCAGCACGGCGACCGCGCAGGCGCGCACATAGTCCAGAGTGGAGTCGTAGCCGCGCTCGTCCAGCCAGGTCCGGGCCGCCGGCCACCGCTCCTCCGGCCGGTCCCCCAGGGTGAACAGCGCCTCCTTGCAGCCCTGCGCGGCACCGGCCCGCGCGATGGCCAGCACCTCGTCGCGGTCCAGGAACGGCGCCGGCAGCCGGTGCGGCACGGTGGCGAACGTGCAGTAATGACAGCGGTCCCGGCAGAGCCGCGTCAGCGGGATGAAGACCTTCTTGGAGTACGTGACCACGCCCGGTCGGCCAGCCTCGCGCAGCCCGGCGTCGCGGACCTGACCGGCCACCCTGAGCAGCTCGTCGAGCGCGTCACCGCGGGCGGCCAGCAGCGCGGCCGCCTCGTCGACGTCCAGAGCCCGCCCGGTCGCGGCCCGGCCCAGGGCCCGCCGCACGCTCGCGTCGCTCGGGCCAGGAAGGGTGCGATCAACCATCCGCCCAGCCTAGGCGCTGCCCCAAACGCCCCCGGCGCCCCCGGTGCTCACCGCGCCCTCCCCGCGCTGCCGGCGAAGCGCCGATCCCGGCGTCGCACCCCCAGCCCGAACGCCGATACCGGCGTCGCACCCCCAGCCCGGCTTTGGTGATACCGGCGTCGCACCCCCAGCCCGGCTTTGGTGATACCGGCGTCGCACCCCCAGCCCGGCTTTGTTGATCAAGAGGTTTCGGTCACTCCAGCGACGTTCTCTGACCAAAACCTCTTGATCACCCGGTCCGGGGCCGGCGCGGACCCGGGCCAGGGGCGGCGCGGGGCGGGCCGGGCCGGCGCGGGGAGGGCCGGGCCGGCGCGGACC